>NZ_LRIB01000047.1:0-241271 GCF_001758715.1 Janthinobacterium sp. HH104
GAACACGTGGCCTCTCCCTTACCAAGGGAGTGCTCTACCACTGAGCTACAAGGGCAAATTAAAAGCGGCGCCAGGTGATCTGCGCCGCCAAACTACTCGCTGTGATGCATTGCGATTTTTTTAGTGCGAACGGATCATAGTACCAAAAGCCTGCTCGGTCAACACTTCCAGCAATAATGAGTGTTCGATGCGGCCATCGATGATGTGCACCGTGTTCACGCCGGACTTGGCGGCGTCGAGCGCGGACGAGATCTTCGGCAGCATGCCGCCCGAGATCGTGCCATCGGCGAACATCTCGTCGATTTCACGCGCCGACAGGTCGGTCACCAGGTTGCCCTGCTTGTCCTGGACGCCGGCGATGTTGGTCATCATGATCAGCTTTTCCGCTTTCAGGATTTCCGCGATCTTGCCCGCCACGACATCGGCGTTGATGTTGTAGGCCTGGCCATCCTGGCCGAAACCGATCGGCGAAATGATGGGAATAAAGGCGTCGTCCTGCAGCGCCTTGACGACGGCCGGGTTGATCGCGTCGATCTCGCCCACAAAACCGATGTCGAGGAATTCGCCCGGATGTTCGCGGTCCGGCATCTGCATCTTGCGCGCGCGGATCAAGCCGCCATCCTTGCCCGTCAAGCCCACGGCCTGGCCGCCGTAATGGTTGATCAGCATGACGATATCCTGCTGCACTTCGCCGCCCAGCACCCACTCCACCACTTCCATGGTTTCTTCATCGGTGATGCGCATGCCTTGCACGAAGGTGCCCTGCTTGCCGATTTTTTTCAGCGCGTTGTCGATCTGCGGTCCGCCGCCGTGCACCACGACCGGGTTCATGCCGACCAGCTTGAGCAGGATGACGTCGCGCGCGAAGCCGTGCTTCAGGCGTTCGTCCGTCATGGCATTGCCACCGTATTTGATGACGATGGTCTTGCCGTGGAAATTGCGGATGTAGGGGAGGGCCTCGGCCAGAATCTGCGCCTTGATTTGCGGCGACACCGCCGTCAAGTCGTCATTCATGTCCAGGTTCAAGTTAGCTAGTTGATTCATGGCGAGTCCGGAAAATAGATTTGTGCGATTTTACAGGGAAGAAGAAAATCTTGGAGGCATTATAGGGCGATCTTGTTGTATTTTCCCTGATGATCCTATAGTCTGGCCCGATATGTCCCCCAGCCAGCCCTTTTACTGCCCGTTACATCTGCGTCCCATCCCGGCGCGGCATGACACACACTTGCCAATTCACACACAGCCATGAGCCAGTGCAGCCTGTGCGGCGCCACTTTCCAGTGCGGCCAGCTTGACCCGGACGCCAACGAACCCTGCTGGTGCGTGGCCCTGCCGCCGGCCGTTCCCGTGCCCGGCAGCGCTGTGGGCTGCTGGTGCCCCTCCTGCCTGCAAGCCCATATCGACACCCTGACGCCGCCTGCAAAAGTCCCGACAGCGGCCAAATAAGCGCATCGGCATACTTTTTCCTTTGCAAAAGACCTTGCATTTTGTAGGGGAATACGCTCAGACTTCGACTTTCAAGAATTTCTTATAGGAAAGTTATGCGCTTCAGGGATATCAGTATCGGCGTGCGCATCAATGCCGGTTATGCCATGTTGATCGTGCTGATGCTGGTCGTCATCGTCCTGTCTGGCAGCCGCATCTATGCCATCCGCGCCGAGACCGACGATATCCTGCAGCGCGACTGGGTCGCCGCCAAGGCCACCAGCAAGATCCACGGGCTGGCGCGCGAGGCGGCCACGCGCATCGGCAACCTGCCGAACCAGCACGAGCTGGCGCTGCGCCAGGCGAACCAGGCGCGCCTGGAAGCGATCAAGCAAGGCATCGACGAGCAGGTGCGCATTCTCGACGGCCTCGATGCGCGGCCCGAGGAACGGCGCCTGCTGGAGCAGATGCACCTGGCGCGCGCCGACTACTATGTGTCGCTCAAGGCAATGTTCGAGCTGGTCGAGCGCGGCGAGCATGCCCGCGCCGAGCAGGCCATGCAGACGCAGACCTTGCCGGTGCTGGAAAAAGTGCTGCTGTACGTGGGCCAGCTCGACGACCTGCAGCAGCAGCTGATCCGCGACAGCGCCGCCAGGATACGCAACGACATCGACACCTCGCTGTTGCTGATGGGCGGCATCGGCCTGGCGGCCTTGCTGACGGGTCTCGCCTTTGCCTGGTCGGCGCGCTCGATCACGCGTCCGCTGGGCGAGGCGGTGGCGATCGCCACGCGCGTGGCCAATGGCGACCTCAGTTCCGTCATCGAAGTGACGTCGCGCGACGAGACGGGCGAATTGCTGCAGGCGCTCAAGGACATGAGCACCAGCCTGGCCGTCGAGCAGGACCTGCGCCACGCCGTCGAAGTGGCCGAGGATGCGACCAAGATGAAGTCGGATTTCCTCGCCAATATGTCGCACGAAATCCGCACACCGATGAACGGCATCATCGGCATGACACACCTGGCGCTGCAGACGGAATTGACGTCGACCCAGCGCAACTACCTGGAAAAGGTGGAATCGGCTTCGAAGAACCTGCTGGCCATCATCGACGATATCCTCGATTTCTCGAAGATCGAGGCGGGCAAGATGGCCTTTGAAAAAGTCGATTTCTTCCTCGAGGACGTGCTGGCGCAGATCGCCGACCTGTCCGTGATGCGCGCGCAGGACAAGGGACTCGAACTGCTGTTCGACGTCGCCCCCGACGTGCCGAACGCCTTGCAGGGCGATCCGCTGCGCCTGGGCCAGGTGCTGATCAACCTGACCAACAACGCCATCAAATTTACGGACAGGGGCGAGATCGTCGTCACTATCCGCCTGCAGCAGCTGGAGGAACATGCGGCTGTCTTGCGCGTGGACGTGCGCGACACGGGCATCGGCCTCACGCCGCCCCAGCGCAGCAAATTGTTCCAGGCTTTTACGCAGGCCGACACGTCCACCACGCGCCACCATGGCGGCACGGGCCTGGGGCTGACCATCAGCAAGCGGCTTGTGGAAATGATGGAAGGCGAGATCGACCTGGTCAGCGAAGCGGGTGTGGGCAGCACCTTTTTCTTCACGGCCCGCTTCGGCCTGGCCGCCGTGCCGCGCGATAATTTGCTATTGCCACAGCAATTCCATGGCTTGCGCGTGCTGGTGGTCGACGACAACCCCAGCGCGCGTGAAATCTTCGTCAGCATGCTCACGGCGCTGGGCTTCGAGGCGCGTGCCGTGCTTGGCGGCGCGCTGGCCATCGGCGCCGTGGCGCAGGCGCGCGCCGAGGGGCGGCCGTACGGGCTGGTGCTGATGGACTGGAAAATGCCGGGCATGAACGGCCTCGATACCCTGGCCGGCATCCGCGCCGATGCCGCCGGCATCGATGCGACACCGGCCTGCATCATGGTCACGGCCTTCCATCGCGAAGCGCTGCTCGAGGCGGCGCGCCAGCGCGACTTGCCGCTCGACGGCGTATTGAACAAGCCGATCAGCGCCTCGACCCTGCTCGACCAGATTGCGTTCGTGTTTGGCGGCGTGACGGGGCAGAGCCGCAAGACGCAGCGCCAGAGCAGCTACCGCGACGACGAGCGCGCCCTGCGCGGCGCCTGGCTGCTGCTGGTCGAGGATAATGAAGTGAACCAGGAAGTGGCGCAGCATATCCTGAACGACGCCGGCATCCGCGTCGACATCGCGGGCAACGGCGCCATCGCGCTGGCGAAGATCGCGGAAAACGCCTATGACGGCGTGCTGATGGATTGCCAGATGCCGGTGATGGATGGCTACCAGGCGACGCGCAAGCTGCGCCAGGATCCCCGGTATTCGAACTTGCCCGTGATCGCCATGACGGCCAATGCCATGGTGGGCGACAAGGAAAAATGCCTGGACGCCGGCATGAACGATTTCATCGCCAAGCCGATCGACGTGGCGCAGCTGTTCGGCACCCTGGCGCGCTGGATCGCGCCGGCCACGCCGCAGGAAATGGCGGCGGTGGTGGCGCAGCCGGAAGCGGAGCTGCCCGTGATCGCGGGCCTGAAAATGGCGGAGGCCATGCGCCGCGTGGGCGGCAATGCCGCTTTGATGCGAAAATTGCTGGACCGCTTCGTGGAAACCCAGTTCGACGCCATGCAGCGCATCGTTGCCGCCATCGAGAACAACCAGCTGGAAACGGCCATCCGCGAAGCGCATACCCTCAAGGGCCTGGCCGGCAATATCGGCGCCGGCGGCCTGGCCGACAGCGCCGCGCGGGTCGAGCACTTGCTCAGCCTGGGCTCGCACGACGGCTTGCCGCAGGCGCTGGCTGCCTGCACCCTGGCGCTCGACGAGCTGGTGCCGAAGATCGTGCTGGCCATGCAGTCGCGCGGCCATGCGGCCGAGGCGGGCGGCGCGGCGTTGGCGCACGTGGCGCCGGTGGACCGGGCGCGCCTGGAAGCGGGCTTGCGCGAACTGTCGCAGCTGCTGCAGCAGGACGATGCGCAGGCCGTCAAGCACCTCGACGGCATCGGCCCCGTGCTGGTCGCGGCGGGGCAGGCGGAACACGCGCGCCAGTTGAAGCGCATGCTGGGACAATACGATTTCGAAGGTGCGCTGGCGCAGCTGGGCGAAGTGGCCGATGCGCTGGAGCTGACACTGTGAGAAGGATAATGATGCAGAACGAAGGACGGGCATGAGAGCGCCGGCAAGCAAGCCAACCATCCTGGTGGTCGACGACACGCCAGACAATATCGACCTGTTGCGCGCGGTGCTGGAAGACGACTACCGCACCAAGATCGCCGTCAATGGCGAGCGCGCCCTGAAGATCGCCGCCGGCAGCGACCAGCCCGACCTGATCCTGCTCGACATCATGATGCCGGGCATGAGCGGCTACGATGTGTGCCGCGCGCTGAAGGCCGATCCCGCCACGGCCGGCATCCCCGTGATTTTCGTCACGGCCATGAGCGAAGTGGCGGACGAGCAGCTGGGCCTGGCCCTGGGCGCCGTCGACTACATCACCAAGCCGATCTCGGCGCCCATCGTGCTGGCGCGCATCAGGACGCAACTGGCGATGAAGCAGATGCAGGATTTCTTGCGCGACCAGAACCAATACCTGGAAACGGAAGTGGAGCGCCGCGTGCAGGAAGTGGCGGCGCTGCAGGATGTCACCATCCACGCCATGGCCTCGCTGGCCGAGACGCGCGACAGCGAGACGGGCAACCATATCCGCCGCACCTCGCACTACCTGAAAGCGCTGGCCGAAAAAGTGCGCGGCTTGCCGCGTTTCCGCGATTTTTTGACGGACAAGAATATTGAACTGCTGTTCAAGACGGCGCCGCTGCACGACATCGGCAAGGTGGGCATCCCCGACCATATCCTGCTCAAGCCGGGACGTTTCGAGCCGCACGAAATGGCCATCATGAAGACGCATACCACCCTAGGGCGCGACGCCATCCTGGCGGCCGAGCACGAGCTTGGCATCGAAGTCGATTTCCTCAAGTACGCGAAAGAGATCGCCTACAGCCACCACGAGAAATGGGATGGCAGCGGCTACCCGCAAGGGCTGGCTGGCGAAGACATCCCGATTTCGGCGCGCCTGATGGCGCTGGCCGACGTGTACGACGCTCTGATCAGCCGGCGCATCTACAAGCAGGGCATGGACCATGCGCAGGCCGTGCGGATCATCGTCGAAGGACGCGGTTCGCATTTCGACGCCGAGATCGTCGACGCCTTTTTGCAGATCCAGGACCAGTTCATCGCCATCTCCCACCGCTATGCCGACGGTGTATGCGAGATCGCCGACAAGCAGCGGCAGATCGCGCCCTACACCGCCAACATCAGCTGACGGTCTTGAAGAAGCGCAGCATCTCGCGGCTGGCGTCCGGCCCTTTTCCATCCGTATAGCTGCCGTTATCGCTGCCGCCCGACCAGGCATGGCCGGCGCCGTGGATGACCCAGTGTTCGCCCAGCGGCGAACCGTCGGCCTGGCTGTGCGTGGTGCGCGTGTAGCGGTGGCCATTCGGCACGCTGCCGTCGATGGAAGCGGCTTTGGCCGCCTTGCCGCCCGCCTGGCTGCGCACGCCCTGGGCGATCAGTTCATCGCCATTACGCGGGTTGACGGTGGTGTCGCGGTCGCCGTGGAAGACGATGATGGGCACGCCGCCGGCCGGCGCCTTGCGCTGGGCGTTG
This sequence comes from Janthinobacterium sp. HH104, assembly GCF_001758715.1. Classification (NCBI taxonomy): domain Bacteria; kingdom Pseudomonadati; phylum Pseudomonadota; class Betaproteobacteria; order Burkholderiales; family Oxalobacteraceae; genus Janthinobacterium; species Janthinobacterium sp. HH104. The sequence goes on from NZ_LRIB01000047.1 coordinate 6,117, forward strand.
GGCATGGCGCCGCCCTTCATGGCTGCCAGCGCCGACGGCAAGTCCTGCGCCGAAGCGAAGGGCAAGCCCGAATGCACGCCGACGGCGGCAAACAAATCCGGGTACAAGGTGCCGACGATGACGGCCATGGCGCCGCCCGCCGACAGGCCGGCAACGAACACTTCACGTTCATTGACCGGGTATTCGTCGATCACTTGCTGCGCGATGCCGGCGATCAGCGACGGTTCGCCCTGGTCGCGTTGCTGGTCGATGGCGTTGAACCAGTTCCAGCAGCGCGAACTGTTGGCGCCCTGCGTCTGCGCCGGGTAGACGACAAAGCATTCCTTTTCTTCTGCCAGCGCATTCATCTGCGTGCCGGCCGCGAAGTCGTCGGGATTTTGCGTACAGCCGTGCAGCATCACGATCAGCGGCATGGCCTGGCCGTGATAGCTGCTGGGGATATACAGTTTGTACGAGCGTGTGCCCGCATGGTTGCGGTACACGCCATCGATGAATTGCGCGCCAGCGGGGATCTCCACCGGCGTGGCGGACGGCGCATTGAAACCGGGCGGGTGGAAGTTCGGCAGCTCGAAGCTGGGCATGTCGAAGCTGTGCTGGCCCAGGCCGGCGGGCACGCCCAGGCGCGACATGAAATCCTGCGCGAAGTCCTGCGCCGCCTGTGCGGGCGTGGGTGGCACCGATGCCGCTTCCGGCTGCTCGGCCCGGGCCTGCGCTGGGGAGGGCGCAGGTGGCGGCGCAGGTGGCGGATTAATGTCGCGCATCGGCTGCGGTGGCGGCGTTTGCGTGGCGGCCGCCTGCGGCGCCAGGCCGGCGGCGGACAGCGCTTGCTGGATCGCCTCGGTGGCGGCGGCGGGACCGCTGCCCATCAGGTTGCGGGTTGCGGCGCGCATCTGCGCCAGCATGTTGAGAGGTAGTTTCATGACCATCCTTAACGGTGCAGCGCATCGGCCGGGTCATCGCCGCGAACCAATACGCTAGTGAATTCGCCCTGCGAGCGCCGTCTTGACGACGGTGCTGGCGTGCAGGGCACCTAATACGAAAATCGACTCGATGGTGGCCAGTGCCAGTTCCACGGAGACGTCGCTGGCGATGCTGGCCAGTCCCAGCACCTGTATCTGCAGGCGCTGGCCGGCTGCCTGGATCGCCTCCAGGTCGGCGCGCGAGTAATGCTGCATACCCAATACCAGGCTTTTACGGGCGACGGTTTGTTTCACCACGTCGGCGTGCGTACCCAACTGGTTGCGTATGGCCGTACGGATCAGATCCGTGCGGTTGGAATAAAATCCCTCCTGGACCAGCAGATCGATCTGCCCCAGGTCGATCAAGCCGAGGTTGATCGTGATTTTTTCGGATTCCCCAATTTTGGGCTTGCTGTCTTGCTTGGCCATATCTCTCCATAAACTCCACGTGGCATCCATTTGCCATCTGTATGGATGGTAGTATAGTTGTGTAATATCTCAAGTCAAGCAGGATCTGGCCTGCTCGTGTTGTAGGACGGGTACCCGCAGAGTGAGAATGCAGCGCAAAATAAATTTCCGAAAGATGCGTTATTGATCATTTTTACTCTGGAAAATATATCCACAGAAATATTGCATGCCGACGCCGCCGACTCGCCGGCGCCGTTTCGCGGCATAATGAAGCCTCCACGTTTACCGATGCCGCTCCATGATGGTCGCTACCCCACCTCCTCCAGCCGTTCCGCTTCCCTTGCCGTCGCCGGTACCGTCGCCCTGCGTCAGCCTGTGCAAGATGAACCGCAACAGCGGCTTGTGCGAAGGCTGTTTGCGCACGCTCGACGAGATCATTGCCTGGAGCAAGGCCGACGACGACTTCAAGCGCGCCGTGTGGGCCGAATTGCCAGGACGCGAATCACTGCTCGATTTCGAGCCCGACTACTGAGGAAGCCATGCCGCGATCGCCAGCGCTGTTCCCCGATGCCATGCAGGTGTTCGAACGCGGCTGGCTCTCGTCGAACAACATCCTGTTCCTGGGCCGGGACGACACGGCCCTGATCGACAGCGGCTATGTCACGCATGCGCCGCAAACCCTGGCCCTGCTGCGCCATAGCCTTGCCGGCCGTCCGCTGGACCGCCTGTTCAATACCCATCTGCACTCCGACCATTGCGGCGGCAACGCGCTGCTGCAAGAGGAATACGGCTGCCATACGGCCATTCCCGTGTCGGAAGCGGACAAGGTGCGCGCCTGGGATGTCGATGCCCTGAGTTTCCAGGCCACGGGCCAGCAATGTCCGCGCTTCGGCTTTGACGCCACCGTCTCGCCCGGCGACACGTTGACCTTGGCCGACATGCGCTGGCAAGCGCTGGGCGCGCCGGGCCATGATCCGCACTCGCTGATTTTTTACTGCGCCGACGAGGGCATCCTGATCTCCGCCGACGCGCTGTGGGAAAACGGCTTTGGCGTGATCTTCCCCGAACTCGATGGCGGCTCCGGCTTTCTGGAAGCGCGCGCCACCCTGGACCTGATCGCCGGCCTGGACGTGCGCGTGGTGATCCCCGGCCACGGGCGGCCGTTCCAGGATACGGACGGCGCCTTGCAGCGCGCGTATTCGCGCCTCGATTACCTGTCGTCCGATCCCGTGCGCAATGCGCAGAACGCCGTGAAAGTGCTGCTCAAATTCCTGCTGCTGGAACGCCAGCGCATCGCCCTCGTCGAGATACCGACCCTGCTGCGCGGCATGCCCGTCTTCGAAGAGGCCAACCGGCGCTTCCTGCGCCAGGAGGCGGCCGCGCTGGCCGAGTGGGCCGTTTCCCAATTGATGCGGGCCACAGCGGCACGCGTCGAGGGTGAGTACTTGCTTAATGAGGGTTGAAGCGTAGGTGCGATAAATTCAGCACGATCGTACTTTTTCTGCACTATAATCAACCTCAGTGTGTTTCTCATCCCGATCAACTTTCCAGCGAGTCCGCCATGGCATTGCCTGTTGCGTTGCAAAACCTCTCCTTACCCGTTATCGCTTCGCCGATGTTCATCGCCAGCGGCCCGGCCCTCGTCGCGGCGCAGTGCAAGGCCGGCATCGTCGGTTCTTTCCCGGCCCTGAACGCGCGTCCCGCCGAATTGCTCGACACCTGGCTCACGGAGCTGCAGGCCGAATTGGCCGCCTTCCAGGCCGCCAATCCGGACAAGAAAGTCGGGCCGATCGCCGTCAACCAGATCGTGCACCAGTCGAACGACCGCCTCGCGCATGACGTGGAAGTGTGCGTCAAACACCAGATCCCCATCATCATTTCCTCGCTGCGCGCGCCGCCCAAGGAAATGCTCGACGCCATCCACAGCTATGGCGGCATCGTGCTGCATGACGTGATCTCGATCCGTCACGCGAAAAAGGCGCTGGAAGCCGGTGTCGATGGCTTGATCCTGGTGGCCAGTGGCGCCGGCGGCCACGCGGGCACCCTGTCGCCATTCGCGCTGGTGGGCGAAGTGCGCAAATTCTTCGACGGTCCGCTGGCCCTGTCCGGCTCCATCGCCACGGGCGACGCCGTACTGGCCGCGCAAGCGATGGGCGCCGACTTCGCCTACATCGGCTCGCGCTGGCTGGCAACCAAGGAATCGAACGTCAGCGACGGCTACCGCGACGCCATCGTCGATTCCAGCGCGGCCGACATCGTCTACACGAACCTGTTTACTGGCGTGCACGGCAATTACCTGAAAAAATCGATCGAAGCGGCCGGACTCGATCCGGAAGCCCTGCCCGAAGCGGACAAGAGCGCGATGAATTTCGGCTCGGGCAGCGCCAAGGCCTGGCGCGACATCTGGGGCGCGGGCCAGGGCGTGGGCTTGATGGATGACGTGCCGAGCGTGGAAGAGATGGTGGCGCGCCTGAAAGCCGAATACGATGCGGCGCGCGCGCGGTTGAAGCTGTAATCGTTGTTGCGATGGTGGTGGTGTCGGATTACGCCACCGGGCAGTGGTAGGTCGGATTAGCGCGCAGCGCGTAATCCGACAACACCACAATCACTCCTGCTTCAAATCCTCAGGCTTGATGGCCCACAGCCCCGGCAGGTTGCGCCAGTAGCCATACGCATCCATGCCGAAGCCGACGACGAAACGGTTCGGGATGACCAGGCCGACGATGTCGGCTTGTACGGGCTTCTTCTTGCCGATGGCCTTGTCCGCGAACACGGCCAGGATGACTTCCGAAGCACCCATGTCCAGCAAGCGCTGCTTGACGTGCGCCAGGGTTTCGCCTTCGTCGAGAATATCGTCGAGCACGATGACGGTGCGGCCCGCCACGTTCGAGCGGGGGATGACTTTCCATACCACTTCGCCACCCTTGTCGTCGTCGCCGTAGCGGCTCACGTGGATGTAGTCGAATTCGAGCGGAAAGCTCAGTTGCGGCAGCAGGCTGCCCGTAAACACGACGGCGCCGCCCATCACGCCCAGCACCAGCGGGAACTCTTTCGAGTCCTCGGCGTTGAAGCGCGTGTTGAGCACATCGGCCATGCGTGTGATCGACGCCTGCACGGCGTCTTGGTCGAACAGCAGTTCCGCGTTCTTGATCAGGTCACGGGCACGATTGTGATGAAATTCTTGCATGGACTCTTGCATGGCGATGAATGGGGCTGATGATGAATGCGGGTATTATCCCGCAAACGCCATCCGTGCGCTACGCCTAGCTGTAATCGCGCACGTCGTCGATTATTTTCCCATCCTGCGCCAGGCTGCCCACGGCCACCAGCACCACGTCGCCGCGCAGCTTGGTCAGTTCGCGGATCGAGCCGATGATGGCCTCGGTGCCACTGGCGTCATGGGGATTATCGACTTCGCAATGCAAAGTCATTTCGTCGTTGGCCATGCGGCCAGACACCACCAGCCGCGCCTTCTTGATTTGCGGGTGGCGGCGCGCGATTTCATGCACCTGCGACGGATGCACGAACATGGCGCGCACCTTGGTGGTTTGATCGGCGCGTCCCATCCAGCCTTTGATGCGCGTATTCGTGCGTCCGCACGGCGACTCCGGCGTATCGACCAGCACGGCCGACAGATCGCCCGTGGCAAAGCGGATCAGCGGGTAGTCGGCATTGAAGACGGTGACGACGACTTCGCCCACTTCACCCGGCGCGACGGGAATGCCGCTGCCCGGATGGATGATTTCCAGCAGTATGTTTTCATCAACGACCATGCCCGGATTGAGTTTGCCATTGCTGGCCGTCTCATAGGCGATGCTGCCGATATCGGCCGAGGCATAGGTCTGGAACACGTGCGGCACGCCGTTTGCGGCAAACCAGCTGCGCAGGGATTCAGGCAGGGCTTCGGCGCCCATCACTGCCTTGGTGACGCTGCTGATGTCGGCGCCCATTTCGCGCGCTTTTTCGATGATCAGTTTTAAAAATGACGGCGTGCCGATATACGTATCCGGCTTCAGGTCGACCATCGCCTGCACCTGCATTTCCGTCTGGCCGATGCCGGCCGGGATGACGGTGCAGCCGATGCGCGCGGCGCCCCCTTCGACCATGAAGGCGGCCGGCGTGAAGTGATACGAAAAGCAGTTCTGCAACAAGCCGCCGGCGCGCACGCCGGCCGCATACATGGGCCGCGCAAAGCGCCACCAGTCGGGGCCGCGGCCTTCCGGATCGAAGATGGGACCGGGCGAGACGAAGACGCGCGACAGGGCGTTCTTCGGCGTCGTGTTCAAGCCGCCGAACGGCAGCGCGTCGTGCTGCAATTGCTTGAGGTCGGATTTGCGCGTCACGGGCAGCTGCGCCAGCGCGGCGCGGCTGGTGATGTCGGCCGCGTTGACGCCATCGAGGATGCGGGCCCAGCCCGGCGCCTGTTGCGCGCGCGCGATCAGCTGCGGCAGGCCGGCCATCAATTCGCGTTCGCGCGCTTCGGGGGCGCGTGCTTCCAGACTGTCGAGCGTATCGGTCATGTTGCGGATTCTCCAATGTCACGTTGCATTTTTTTCGTCAGCCCCGCAAAAATCAGGCTGTATGAGCGGTGCAGCAGGGCGGCCATTTCGTCGTCGTCGAGGGCGTCGGGACTGGCGACCAGCACCCATTTGGCCCGCGCCAGGTAGGGCGCCGGGCGAAAACCGGGACGGTCCGTCAATTCCAGGAAGCGCTCCGCATCGACCTTGAAGCTCATGCCGCGCGTGCTGTGCGCTTCCGCGCCGCATAGCGCGAACAGGCGGCCACCGACAGAAAACGCCAGCACGTTGCTCCATTTGATGTCTTCTGTCGCGCCGGGAAAGCCGCGGCACACTTGCTTCGCCCGTTCCAGGTCCATGACGGCAGCTCCGATATCAGGCCAGCCAGCGCTTGCGGCGGCGGTAGAACTTCATGTCGCGGAAGCTCTTGCGCCCGGCGCTAGACACGCCCAGGTAAAACTCTTTGACGTCTTCGTTGCTGGCCAGGTCCTGCGCTTGCCCTTCCATCACGACTCTGCCGTTTTCCAGGATGTAGCCGAAGTCGGCGTAGCGCAGCGCCACGTTGGTGTTCTGTTCGGCCAGCAGGAAAGAGACGTTTTCCTTGTGGTTCAAATCCTTGACGATGCCGAAGATCTCTTCGACGATCTGCGGTGCGATGCCCATCGAGGGCTCGTCCAATAAAATCATCGACGGCTTGGCCATCAGCGCGCGGCCGATGGCGCACATCTGCTGCTCGCCACCCGAGGTGTAGCCGGCCTGGCTGCTGCGCCGCGTTTTCAGGCGCGGGAAGTAGTGGTAGACCTTGTCCAGCGCGTCTTTCAGTTCGCCGCGCGACAGGCTGCGCGTGTAGGCGCCGGTCAAGAGGTTTTCCTCGATAGTCAGGTGGCCGAAACAGTGGCGCCCTTCCATCACTTGCGACAGGCCCCGCTTGACCAGTTCATTCGGCGTCAATTGGTCCACGCGCTCACCCTTGAACTGGACTTCGCCCTTGGTGACGTCGCCGCGTTCGCCGCGCAGCAGGGTCGAGATGGTTTTCAGGGTGGTCGACTTGCCGGCGCCGTTGGCGCCCAGCAGCGCCACGATCTTGCCCTGCGGGACTTGCAGTGACACGCCCTTCAGGACCAGGATCACGTGGTCGTAGATGACTTCGATGTTGTTGACCGACAGGTAGGGCGGCGCGGTGTCCGGTGTTTGCGTGGCAGTGGGTGTCATGGCTGCTTCGTTTTCATGTGATGTTGGTGCTTGTCGGATTACGCTACGCTAATCCGACCTACGTGGATGCGGCGTAGGTCGGATTAGGCCGCAGGCCGTAATCCGACACCACCCCGAAAGCCGCTTACTTCATGCACGCCGGCGTGATCTTTTTCTCTTCGGCGTACTTGCCCGACGATTCCTCGACCAGCTTGCGCACCAGGGCCTTGTCGCCGACGATCCATTTCGGCGTGATGGCGGTCCACTTCTTGCCATCCCACTGCTGCACTTTCACGGCGCCCGAACCTTCATGGTCGTCGCAGCTGGTTTTCACGGTCGGGAACATGCCCAGCGCACCGACGGCCTTCTGGCGCGCGTCGTCGACGTTCAGGTTTTCCAGGCCCCAGCGCATCTGCTCGCCCGTGATCGGTTTGCCCTTGCCGAATTTTTCCTGCGCCACGCGGATCGCTTCCACCCACAGGATGCCGGCCGTCACGCCGCGCATGTGGTAGACGGAGCCGATGCGCGACTGGTCGGACAGGTTGCCCTTGCCGGACGCGTAGAGTTTCTTGCGGATGTCGTCGAGCACGGGGTAGTTGCCCGGGGTATTGAACGTCATCGCCGTGTAGCCCTTGGCCGCGTCACCCGATGGAATCGTGTCTTCCTCGGAGCCGGCCCACCAGACGCCCAGCATTTTGTCGCGCGGGAAGCCGTTGCGCTGCGCCGTCTTGATGGCAACGGAATTCATCACGCCCCAGCCCCACAGGATCACGTGGTCCGGCTTGGCCTGGCGGATTTGCAGCCATTGCGATTGCTGTTCGCTGCCTGGCGGCGCGACGGGAATTTTCACCAGCTCGAAGCCGTACTGTTTCGACAGCGCTTCGAGCACGGGCAGCGGCTCCTTGCCGAAGGCAGAATCGTGGTACAGGTGGACGATCTTCTTGCCTTTCAGCTTGTCCATGCCGCCATCCTTGTCGCCCAGGTACTTGATCATGGCGGCGGCCTGGCTCCAGTAGCTGGAGATCAGCGGATACACATACGGGAAGACCTTGCCGTTGGCGGCGTCCGAGCGGCCGTAGCCGATCATCGTCATGGGGATCTTGTCCTGTGCCACGCGGTCGAGGATGCCGTAGGCGACGCCCGTGGACAGGGTTTCGACCAGGGTGGCGCCGCCCTGTTTGGTTTTCAGGCGTTCATAGCATTCGACGCCGCGCGACGGGTTGTATTCGGTTTCGCATTCTTCCCAGCTGATTTTCACGCCATTGACGCCGCCGGCCTGGTTGACCAGGTTGAAGTAATCGATGATGCCGCCGTAGAAACCGGAGCCGCCGGCCGCATACGGACCCACGCGGTAGGACGGCAGGGCGATGTACTGTTCCTTGTCCTGCGCTTGCGCGCTGCCGGCCATGGTGAGTGCGGCACTGGCGATGGCGGCGGCCAGCATGAGCGATTTGATGTGTTTCATTATGTGTCTCCTCTTGTTTTATTTGGTATTCAAGTGAACCGACATCGACTGCAAAAACTTAGTGTGGGAAGGGCCAGAGTCTCAACTTTTCCTTCGCGATCTGCCACAGCCTGGCCAGGCCGTGCGGCTCGACGATCAGGAAGAAAATGATCAGCGCGCCGAACACCATCAGTTCCAGGTTCGAAGCCACGCTGGTCGGCAATGCCAGGCCATGCGCGATGGTGTTCAGGAAGACGGGCAGCAGCACGATGAAGGCCGCGCCGAGGAAGGAACCGAGAATCGAACCGACGCCGCCGATGATGATCATGAACAGGATGCGGAAGGACAGGTCCAGGTTGTACGCTTCCGGTTCCACCGTGCCCAGGTAGGCATACGCATACAGGGCGCCGGCCACGCCGCAGTAGAACGAGCTGACGGCAAACGCCAGCAGTTTCGTGCGCATCAGTCTGAAACCGATCACTTCGGCCGCCATGTCCATGTCCCGCACGGCCATCCACGAGCGGCCCACGTTCGAGCGGATCATGTTCTTGGCCAGCAGCGCCATGCCGGCGACAATCGCCAGTACCAGCAGGTATTTGCTTTGCGGCGTGTCGAACTGGTAGCCGAGGATGGTCATCTTCTGCACCGTGATCACGCCCGAGGAGCTGTAGTTGGTCAGATACGGAATCTTGGTCAGGCACCAGACAACGAAGAACTGCGTCGCCAGGGTGGAGGCGGCCAAATAAAAGCCGCGGATGCGCAAGGAGGGCAGGCCGAAGGCGATGCCCACCATGGCCGCGCACAGGCCGCCGAGGATGAAGGACACGAGCAGCGGCAAGCCAGGCAGGCGGGCCATGAAGTTATACGAGGCAAAGGCGCCCACGGCCATGAAGGCGGCCGTGCCCAGCGACAGCTGGCCCGCGTAACCGGTCAGGATGTTCAGGCCCAGCGCTGCCAGGGCGAAGATCAGGAAGGGGATCAGGATCGCCGACAGCATGTAGGGCGAGGCGAAATACGGCAGGAGGAAGACGGCGACGAGCAGCGTGGCCGTCAGCGCCAGGCGGTCTTGCCGGATCGGGAAAATCTGGTTGTCAGCCTGGTAGCTGGTCTTGAATTGTCCTGCTTCACGGTAAATCATAGCGTGTCCTTTACTGGCTGTTGGGGTGTTTGTCGGATTACGCCTTCGGCTAATCCGACCTACGTTGCTCTTGGGGCCTTATATTCGTCGGATGATTTTCTCGCCGAACAAGCCTTCCGGACGCACCAGCAGGAACAGCAGGGCCAGCACATACGGGAACCAGCCTTCGATGCCGCCGCCCACCATGGGACCGAGGTAGACTTCGGCCAGCTTTTCCGACGCGCCGATGATCAGGCCACCGACGATGGCGCCCGGCACCGACGTAAAGCCGCCGAGGATCAGCACCGGCAGCGCTTTCAGGGCGATGAAGGTGAGGGCGAACTGCACCCCGTTGCGCGCGCCCCAGAGCAAGCCGGCCACCATCGCCACCAGGCCCGCCACGCCCCACACGACGGCCCAGATGCGCTGCAGCGGAATGCCGACCGCCAGCGCCGCCTGGTGGTCGTCGGCGACGGCGCGCAGGGCGCGGCCCACCTTGGTTTTCGAGAACAGCAAGGCCAGGCAGATCACCAGCAGCGCGCAGATGCCGGCCGCCACCACGTCGAACTGCGAGATGATGATGTTGAAATGGTCCATCAGGAAGGGCATCGGCACGTCTTCGATGGGCAGGTCCAGCTTGTGCACCTGCGAGCCCCACATCAGCTGCGCCAGGCCTTCGATGAAGAAGGTCAGGCCGATGGTGGCCATGAACAGCGTGATTTCAGGCTGGTTGACGAGAGGGCGCAGCACGACTTTTTCGATGGCCATGCCCAGCACGATCATCGTTACCATCGTCAGCGGGATGGCCAGCCACAGCGACAGGCCGAACTTGTCCATGATGCCGACGCAGGTGAGGGCGGCGAAAAACACCATCGCTCCCTGCGCGAAGTTGAACACGCCCGACGCCTTGTAGATCAGGACGAAGCCGATCGCCACCAGCGCGTACATGACGCCCGACAGCAGGCCGCCGATCAGCACTTCAAAGAAAAAATTGATATTCATTGCTATTCCTCGTCTAGTGCGCCACGCCGAGATAGGCGTTGATGACATCCTGGTTGCTGCGCACCTCGTCGGGCGTGCCGTCGCCGATCTTCTTGCCGTAATCGAGCACCACCACGCGGTCGGAGATATCCATCACCACGCCCATGTCGTGCTCGATCAGCACGATGGTCGTGCCCAGCTGGTCGTTGACGTCGAGGATGAAGCGGCACATGTCCTGCTTTTCTTCCACGTTCATGCCGGCCATCGGTTCATCGAGCAGCAAAATTTCCGGTTCGGCCACCAGCGCGCGGCCCAGTTCCACCCGCTTTTGCAGGCCGTAGGGCAGGCGCCCCACGGGCGTCTTGCGGATGGCCTGGATTTCCAGGAAGTCGATGATCTCTTCTGCCTTCTTGCGGTGCTCGATTTCCTCGCGCCGCGCCGGGCCCCAGTACAGGGCTTGCAGCAGGAAATTCGACTTCATCTTGAGGTTACGCCCCGTCATGATGTTGTCGAGCACCGTCATGCCCTTGAACAGGGCGATGTTCTGGAAGGTGCGCGCGATGCCGGATTTGGCGGCCGCATAGCAGTCCATGCCGCGCCGGTGCTCGCCCCGGTAGATGATTTCGCCCTGCTGCGGGCGGTACACACCGTTGATCACGTTCAGCATCGAGCTTTTGCCGGCGCCGTTCGGGCCGATGATGGCGCGGATTTCATGCTGCTTCACGTCGAACGAGATGTCGGTCAGCGCTTTCACGCCGCCGAACGACAGCGAGATGTTCTTCAGGTCGAGGATCACGGGGCCCGCCTTGCGGGCTGTGCCGAAATGGGCGTCGGGTTCGTTCATTTGCATCGTGCTGTGCTCCATCATGCGGCCAGGCCTTGGGGCCGGTACGTTTTGCTGTCCCAGATCTGCAGGTCGGCGCTGGTCGAACCGGTGCGGCCATCCTCGAATTTCACCTGGGTCTCGATGTATTGCGTTGTCTTGCCTTCATACAGGGCAGAAATGAGCACCGCGTACTTTTCGGCGATGAATTTGCGGCGAACCTTGCGCGTGCGCGTCAGCTCGTCGTCGTCCGGGTCGAGTTCCTTGTGCAGCACGAGGAAGCGGTGCACCTGCGTGCGGTCCATCAGCGGGTCGGCCGCCAGTTCCGCGTTGACTTGCTCGATGCAGTCGCGGATCAAGCCATAGGTTTCGTCGCGCGCCGCCAGATCCGTATAGCCGGAGTAGGCGATGCCGCGCCGCTCGGACCAGTTGCCCACTGCTTCGATGTCGATGTTGATGAAGGCGCACACTTGGTCGCGCGCATGGCCGAAGGCCACCACTTCCTTGATGAAGGGGAAGAACTTGAGCTTGTTTTCGATGTAGTTGGGCGCGAACATGGCGCCGCAATTCATCTTGCCCACGTCGGCCGCGCGGTCGATGATTTTCAGATGGCCTTCGCTGTCGAACACGCCCGCGTCGCCCGTATGGAAGTAGCCGTGATCGTCGATCACTTCGGCCGTGGCGTCGGGGCGCTTGAAGTAGCCGCTCATGGTGGCGGGCGACTTGACCAGCACTTCGCCATTGGCCGCCAGCTTGACTTCCACGCCCGGTGCGGGCAAGCCGACGCTGTCGAACTTGATATTGCCGTCCGGTTGCAGACACACATAGGCGCAGGTTTCGGTCGAGCCGTACAGCTGCTTGAGGTTGACGCCAATGGAGCGGTAGAAGCGGAACAGGTCGGGGCCGATGGCGGCGCCGGCCGTGTAGGCGACGCGCACGCGCGACAGTCCCAGCACGTTTTTCAAGGGGCCGTAGACGAGCAGTTCGCCCAGCTTGTAGCTGATGCGGTCCGCCAGCGGCACGGGCTTGCCATCCAAAATCTGCGCGCCGCAGCGCTTGGCCACGTCCATGAAATGGCTGAACATGTGGCGCTTGATGCTGCTCGCGTCTTCCATGCGTATCATCACGCTGGTGAGCATGTTCTCGAACACGCGCGGCGGCGCAAAGTAGCAGGTGGGGCCGATTTCGCGCATGTCGATCATCACCGTGTCGCCCGATTCGGGGCAGTTGACGGTAAAGCCGGCCACCATGGCTTGCGCCAGCGAGAACAGGCAGTCGCCGACCCACGCCATGGGCAGGTAGGACAGGATGTCTTCATTGTCGGTCAGCTTGTCGAAGGCGACGCCGCCTTCGCCGGCTGCCAGCAGCGCCGTGTGGCTCTGGCACACGCCCTTCGGCTTGCCCGTGGTACCCGAGGTGTACAGGATCACGGCCGAGTCGCTGCCTTGGCCCGCTGCCACGGCGGCGTCGAAAAAGCCCGGGTGTTCGCGGTCATAGGCCCTGCCCAGCGTCTGCAGGGCGGCAAAGGACGTCAGCTCCGGCTGGCGGTAATGGCGCATGCCCCGTTCATCGTCATAGGCGATGTGGGCGACGTGCGGATACAGGGCCTTGAGTTCGAGCAGCTTGTCGACCTGCTCCTGGTCTTCGACGATGGCGTAGCGGATTTCCGCATCCTGCAGCACATAGGCCATGTCGGCGGCCGGCGCGTCCTGGTACAGTGGCACGGGCACGCCGCCCAGGCTTTGCGCGGCCAGCATGGCCCAGTACAGGCGGGGACGGTTGTCGCCGATGATGGCCAGGTTCATGCCGCGCTGGAAGCCGATGGCGGCCAGGCCGCAGGCCAGCGCGCGCACTTCCTCGTTCACCTCGGACCAGGTCCAGGTTTGCCAGATGCCCAGGTATTTTTCGCGAAAGGCGGGCTTGTCGGATCGTACTGTCCCGTGTTGCAATAAGCGCCGCGGAAAAGTCGGCATTGCTGCTGTGGTATTCGTTTGCACCAGTGTCTCCCTGTTGCTTGTCTCAGGCCCCACCTCGTTGGATGGCGCTCTGTGTTTTTTATGTGTAAGGCGTTTGTGCAATGATAGTAGCTTGCGTTAGTTTGCCAAGTTGTCTTTTCGGGGACATTTACCCACTTTTCGATGGTGCATCGCACAATGATCAATCCTGATATCAGCCTCAAGGATGCCGTGCGCGCGGCCCACTGGGCGCAATTGCTCGACCCCGTGCAAATGGCCCGGGTCGAGGCCGATGTGTTCGAGACTTTCGTGCCGAAAGGCGGCTTTGTCTGCCGCAAGGGCGAGCCGGTGGACAACTGGATCGGCGTCATCAGCGGCATGGTCAAGATGAATAATTTTTCCGCCTCGGGCAAGGCCATGACGTTTACGGGCTTGTCACCGGGCAGCTGGTTTGGCGAAGGTTCGCTGCTCAAGCGCGAGATGCGCAAATACGACACCATCGCCGTGCGCGATACGCGCGTGGCGCGCCTGCCTGCCAGTACCTTCCACTGGCTGCTGGAAACGAGCCTGCCATTCACGCGCTTCCTGCTGATGCAGCTCAACGAGCGCCTGGGCCAGTTCATCGGCATGATGGAAAACGAGCGCCTGCTCGACCTGAACACGCGTGTGGCGCGCTGCCTGGCGTCGATGTTCCATTCGCATCTGTACCCGAGCGTGGACACCTTGGTGCAACTGTCGCAGGAAGAAATCGGCCTGCTGTCCGGTTCCTCGCGCCAGCGCGCCAACCAGGCCTTGCAGGTGCTGGAAAAAAAGGGTTTATTGCGACTCGATTACGGCGGCATCCGCGTGCTGGACCTGGAAGGCTTGCGCCGCTACGAGGCCGATGATGGAGACTGAAGTCTCCAGCCGTGCCGCAGCGCTGCGTGCGCGCCTCGAGGGTGCTGCCGTCGACCATGCGCGGTTCGCGGGGCCGCCTGTCGATTTCAACGACTGGACACCGGAAGAACTGGGCGCCATCTGGGGTGCATTGCACCGCGCGGCGCGCTTCGGCCATGATGATATTGCGCGGTTTAATCTGGCGCACACGCTGCTGGAACAGGTGACTGAGGCCGGACTGGCGCCGTTGCTGGCCGGCGCCGTGTTCCTCGACGCGCTCGACGCGGCCGCTGAGTACAACGGGGAATGGGAGTATGTCATCGGCTGCCTGGCCTGCCTGCAGGGCGAGGCACCGGCAGGCACGGCGGCGCAGGCGCGGCGCATTCTCGGCGAAACCTCGGGCTGGGCCGAGCGGCCCTACCAGGCCTGGCTGCTGGCGCGCCTTGCCGGCGACGACGCCCCTGCGCAATATGCGCAGGCAATGGAGGAGCGCCACGCCCGTTATCCGATGCCATTGACCTTGCAGGAATTGGCACTGCTGCCGCAGCTGGCGCAAGCGTCCCTGCTGGCGCTGGCCGGTTCGCCCCATAGCAGCTTCTGGAACCGCAACAGTATCGGCGAGGCGGATCCCGCCGAGGTGCTGGCCGACGATGCGGCGTATGTCGATTTTGCGCGCACGATACTGGAACAGGCGGCGCGTCATATCGCCGCCATCCATGACGGCAGCGTGCCGTATGCGGCCGATGCCGCCTTTGCCACGGCAGACTCTCCGGTGCTGGCGCGCGCCGCGCGGGTCGCCGCCTATCGCGATGATGCCTGGTTCCGGCCCGTGATCACCGTCTTGCTGCCCTTGGCCTGCGTGGCGCCCGGCGCGGCAAAAAGCGCGCCGTCGCAATCGCTGGCGATGGCGCTGGGCCATGCGGTGGAAACCATCCCCACGCCCGAAAGCTTGCTGGCCCTGCGCACGGCGCTGGCGCAGGTACGCCATGCGGGCATCCGCAAGAAGCTGGAACGCAATCTGAAACCGGCCGAACGGGCGCTGGCCGAGCGGCCCGATATCGCCTGGAGGATCGGCATGCCCGGCCCCATGGGCAAGCGGCGCCAGGCCATGCTGGCGCGCCGCCTGGAAGCGGGCTACGCCAGCGAGGTGTGGTTTGGCCTGGACCAATGGCGCGTCTTGCGCGACGATGCCGATATCGAGACGGTGGCGCGCGCGCTGGTCTGGCGCACGGCCGACGGCCAGGCTTTCATGCTTGATGGCGAGGGGACCATCGATGCGCAGGGGCAGCCAGTGCAATTGCCTGAGCAAGGCGACATCGGCCTGTGGCATCCCCTGCACGGCAGCGGGGAGCAGCGCGCCGCCTGGCAGGCGTTGCTCGCGCAGCGGCGCGTGCGCCAGCCGCTGCGCCAGGTGTATCGTGAAATATATGCACCGTCCGGCGACGATAGCGCCCCATTTTCCGGTTACCAGTTGTCGCTGCCTACCTTGCTGGGACTGGCCCGCCGCGAAGGCTGGCGGCTGGATGACGATGAAGGCTTGTCGCGCCAGTTCGGCGCCTGGCGCGTATTGCTGCGCCTCGGAGGACGCGTATATCCAGGCGCGGGCGGCGCCTGCACGTCAAATGGACTGGCGCCCGCGCAGATGATGCCGATGGCGCCGGTGGCGTATTCGGAAGCGTGCCGCGCGGTGGACCTGCTGGTCAGCGCCAGCGCCCTGGCGCTGGTGGAAGAAGAGCAAAGCGTGCAGCGCGAAGAGCGCCTGTTTTACCTGGCCAATCTGGCACCGGGGCCGATGGCGGGCATGCGGCGCACCGTGCTGTGTCAGGTGTTTGCCCAGCAGATCGAAGCCGGGCGCATGGCGCTCGAACCGCGTCACCTGACGGTAGGCAGGCACGCGATTCACCTGGTCACCGGCAGGGTCACACTGGACGGCGCCGAAGTGGCGACCGAGGTGCTTGCGAAGGGGAACAAGCTGGGCGCCGTGCCGTGGCTGCCGCACGATGAGGCACTGCTGGAAAAAATCGTCGGCCTCGCCGGCCAGCTGCTCAAGCGTTGAAGATGACCCCGCATCCTGTCTGATCCTGGCCCTGAGGCTGTGTGAGTACTGCATTGCCGGCAATCGGAGTATCATGATCGCTTCCCAGCACAGCACCTTTTCGCCGCCATGCAGACATCCGTTCACAGTAATCCCGCCTCCCGTTTGACCTTGCTGCGCGCCGCCATGCGCGCGCAGCATATCGATGCGCTGATCGTGCCATCGGCCGACCCGCATTTGTCCGAGTACCTGCCGGCGCGCTGGCAGGGCCGCGAGTGGCTGTCGGGCTTTACGGGTTCCGTCGGCACCCTGGTCGTGACGCAGGATGTCGCCGGTGTGTGGACCGATGGCCGTTACTGGGAACAGGCGGAAGACGAGCTGGCCGGCAGCGGCATCGTCCTCAAGAAAATCCCGTCCGGCGCCAGCGTGCTGTATATCGACTGGCTGGGCGAGACCATGCAGCCGGGGCAGACGGTGGCCGTCGACGGTGCCGTGCTGGGCCTGGCCAATGCGCGCCTGCTGCAGCAGGCGCTGGGTGAGCAAGTGACCCTGCGCACGGACACCGACGTGCTGCAAGCCGTCTGGCCCGATCGCCCGGCCATGCCGGCCGCGCCCGTGGTTGAGCATGCGGCCGCCTATCCGTCGCTGTCGCGTACGCAAAAACTGGCGGCCCTGCGCGCCAGCATGACCGTCCACGGCGCCAGCCACCATGTGATTTCCACCCTCGACGATATCGCCTACCTGTTCAACCTGCGCGGCGCCGACGTCAGTTACAACCCCGTCTTCCTCGCGCATGCGCTGGTGGGACCGGAGCGCGCCACCCTGTTCGTCGCCGACGGCAAAGTGCCGGCCGCCCTGCGCGCCACCCTGAAAAGCGAAGGCGTCGACGTGGCCGCGTATGACCGCACGGCGGCCGCGCTGGCCGCCTTGCCGGCTGGCGCCACCTTGCTGCTCGACCCGCGCCGCATCACGTTCGGCACGCGCCAGGCCGTGGCCGAGGGCGTGCGGGTGGTGGAAGCCATCAACCCGACCACCCTGGCCAAGTCGCGCAAGACGGACGGCGAAGCGACCCACGTGCGCGCCGCCATGGAGCAGGACGGCGCCGCCCTGTGCGAATTTTTCAGCTGGCTGGATGCCACCCTGGCCGACCCGCAGCGCGCGCCGTTGACGGAAATCGGCGTCGACGAACACCTGACGGCCGCGCGTGCCCGCCGCACCGGTTTTGTCAGCCCCAGCTTCGGCACCATCGCCGGCTTCAATGCGCATGGCGCCATCATGCATTACCACGCGCATGCGGATTCGGCAGCCACCATCGAAGGCGACGGCTTGCTGCTGATCGACTCGGGCGGCCAGTATTGGGGCGGCACGACGGACATCACGCGCGTGGTCCCCGTCGGCACGATCACGGCCCAGCACAAGCGCGATTTCACCCTGGTCTTGCGCAGCATGATCGCCCTGTCGCGCGCGCAGTTCCCGCGCGGCGTGAAGTCGCCCATGCTCGACTCTATTGCCCGCGCACCGCTGTGGGCCGAAGGCATCGACTTTGGCCACGGCACGGGCCACGGCGTGGGATTTTTCCTCAACGTCCATGAAGGGCCGCAATCGATTTCGCAGTCCGCCATGCCGGAGCCGCAGACGGCCATGGAAGCGGGCATGATCACGTCCATCGAACCGGGCATTTATCGCCCTGGCCAGTGGGGCATCCGCATCGAGAACCTGGTGCTCAACGTCGCGGCGGAAACGACGCAGTTCGGCGAATTCCTGCGTTTCGAGACCTTGACCCTGTGCCCGATCGACACGCGCTGCGTGGAACGCTCGCTGTTGCGCGATGACGAGGCGGCCTGGCTCAACGACTATCACGCCACCGTGCGCGCGCGCCTGGCGCCGCACTTGGCCGGCGGTGCGCTGGCGTGGCTGGAACAGCGCACGGGAGCCATCTGATGCGCTCGACCCGCGCCACCTCCGCCATCGAACGGCTCAAGGAACGCACCGGCAACCGCCTCTACACGATGGCGCGCACGGGCGATGAACTGTTTTTCCTCACCGAAGGCCCCGGCTTGCCGCCTTTGTGCCCGCCGCTGGAACTCGATGCCTTTGTCGCCTTCGTCAATGGCCTGGGACCGCAAAAGGCGCGCCGCGTCAGCAAGCTCGATGTGGCGTTTGAAAAGCAGCTGACGAAAAAGCCCTAAATGCCGACCATCGACTTCCTGCGCGCCTACTGGTCGCCGGCCGAGCTGGCGACGAATGGCGTGATCCTGCTGAACCTGCTGGGCGCGCTGCTGCTGGGCTTGCTGGTGGGTTACGAGCGTTCGTATCACGGGCGCGCGGCGGGCATGCGCACCTACAGCCTTGTCTGCATGGCCTCGGCCGCGCTGACGGTGCTGGGCGGCTATCCCGAGTTCTGGTACGGCGGCCATGGCGCCATCGTCGGCAGCGACCCCACGCGCGTGATCCAGGGCATCGTCACGGGCGTGGGTTTCCTCGGCGCCGGCGTCATCATGCGCGAGGGGTTCAATATCAGCGGCCTGACGACGGCCGCCTCGATCTGGGCTTCGTCCGTGATCGGCATCATGGTCGGCATCGGCTTTTATCTGTCGGCCATGGGCCTGGCCTTTTTGTGCGCGATGGCGATGATTTTTCTGTCAAAATTGGAGAACTGGCTGCCGTCGCGCCACGCCGTGGCCATCACCATGCGCTTCAAGCAAGGATTCATTCCCCGTGAAGATGCGCTGCGGCGCATGGCCGCCAAGCGCGGCTACGACATTGCCGGCGGCTCGCTGACCATCGGCAGCAACGAAGGCATGCAGGAATGGCGCTTTGTCGCCATCGCGCATGGCAAGAACACGGGCGCCAGCCTGTCGGCCATGTCGGCCGAACTGGCCGCCTTCGAAGGCATCGCCGGCTTCCAGCTGTCGCATGCCCGCAATTGACATGGATGCTGAGAGGATGGACATGGATGCACAGGCCCAAGAGGTACTCGATTTCTGGTTCCAGCCGCCGGATAACCCAGACTATGGCCAATCGCGCGCGGAATGGTTCCGCAAGGATGATGCTTTCGACGCGCAGATACGCGCGCGTTTCGGCGCGCTGATCGATGCCGCCATCGACGGCGGCTTGCGCGAATGGGATGCGACGCCGCACGGCGCGCTGGCGCGCCTCATCGTGCTCGACCAGTTCACGCGCAATGTGTATCGCGGCACGCCGCGCGCCTTTGCCGGCGACGCTCAGGCGCTGGCGCTGGCCATCGCCTTGACGCAAGCTGGGCAGGATGGACAACTGCCGCCGATGCTGCGCGCTTTTGCCTACCTGCCGTTCGAACACGTGGAAGACCTGGCAATGCAGGCGCGCGCCGTCGAGCTGTTCCAGCTGCTGTCGCAGGCGCAGCCCGGCTTTGACGGCATGCTCGACTACGCCGAGCGCCACCAGGAAGTGATCGCCCGCTTTGGCCGCTTCCCGCACCGTAACGCCATCCTCGGCCGCGCGTCCACGCCGCAAGAGCTGGAATTTTTGCGCCAGCCGGGATCGAGCTTTTAGAAAATCATCATGAACGTCACACTCAATATCATCGGCGCCGGCCACGTGGGCCGCGTGCTGGGCAGGCTGTTTGCGCAAACCGAGGGGACGCATGGTGGAAAAATCCTGGTGCAGGATGTGCTGACGCGGTCGATGGCCTCGGCGCAAGCGGCCGTCGCTTTCATCGGCGCCGGTACGCCCGTCGACAGCTATGCTGCCTTGCGCCACGCCGACGTCACCATGCTGGCCGTCTCCGACGACCAGATCGGCCCGGCCTGCGCGGCGCTGGTGGCCGAGGGACGCCAGGCGGGCGCCATCGTGTTTCACTGCAGCGGCGCGCTGGCCTCGAACGTGCTGCTGGCGGCCACGCAGGCCGGCGCGTTTGTCGCCAGCGCCCACCCGATCCGCAGCTTTGCCGACCCGGCACAGGTGGCCGCCACCTTTGACGGCACGTTTTGCGGCGTCGAAGGCGACCCGCTGGCGCTGGCCTTCCTCACGCCGGCCTTGAATGCCATCGGCGCGCGCCCCGTGCCCATCGATCCGGCCGCCAAGACCCTGTATCACGCCGCCGCCGTCTTCGCCAGCAATTACCTGGTGACGGTGCTCGACGCGGCCTTGCGCGCGTATCAGGCGGCCGGCATTCCCGAGCCGGTGGCGCGCGAACTGGCGCAGCCGCTGGTGACGGAAGCGGTGGCCAATGTATTCCGCCTGGGCGCCGCGCCAGCGCTGTCCGGCCCCATCGCACGCGGCGATTCTGCCACCGTGCAACGCCAGCAGCTGGCGGTGCAAAGCTGGGATGCCGCCACTGGCGAGCTGTACCGCGCGCTGGTGGCGCCCACGCAGGACCTGGCCAGGCGCAAGCGCGGTGGATGACTCAGGCCGCGTGCACGCCGTTGCGGCCGTGATGCTTGGCCTGGTACAAGGCGCTGTCGGCACGTGAAAAAAAGGCCGATTCGCTTTCCTCCGGCCGGTACTCGGCCACGCCCAGGCTGATCGTCACGGGTAGCTGCGGCGCGGGCAGGCCGAAATCGTGGCCTTCGATGGCGGCGCGCAGGTTTTCCGCCACTTCCGCCGCTTGCGCCAGGCTGCAGTTATTCAGCAGTACCAAATATTCCTCGCCGCCCCAGCGCGTGATGACGTCGCTTTCGCGCACGGTGGCGCGCGCCACGTCGGCTACGCCACGGATGACCTTGTCGCCCCACAGGTGGCCGTGGGTATCGTTGACGCGCTTGAAGAAATCGATGTCGAAGAGGATGGCGGACATCGGCTGCTCGTTGCGTCTGGACAGGAGCATGGCGCGCTGGAACAGCAATTCCAGCGATTGGCGGTTCAATAGCCCGGTCAGCGCATCCGTGGAGGCGATGCGCTCGATGCGGCGCTGGTAGCGGTTTACCGTCAGCAGGGTCAAGCCCAGGACCAGCAGGGTGACGCCAAAGCTGATGGCCAGGTTGAAGATGAACACGCGCTGCAGCGACTGGACTTCGTCGCTGACATTTTGCTCGACCACCAGGTACCAGCCCAGTTCGGGAATGAAACGCGAATTGACGAGGATTTCCGCGCGGCCCAGCTGGTACGACAGATGAGTCGGTTCGCTGCGGTGGTTGATGATCTGCCCGGCAATGGCGCTCACGCCGGGCAGGCTGCGGATGTTGCCGCGCCCGTTGCGCATGGTCTTGCCCGCCAATACCAGCGTGCCGGCGGCATCGACAAAATAGATGTTGCGGTGGAAGCGCGCCTGGTAGCGGTCGATGATGTGGCTCATGGTGTCCAGGGTCAGGCCGATGCCGGTGGCGCCGATGAACTTGCCGTCGTAGTCAACCACGCGGTGGTTGATGAAGATGGTCATGCTGTCGCGGTTGGCCATGTCGATATCGACGTTCGTTTCATAATCGGTCTTGTCCATGGCGCGCACGCGGTAGTACCAGATGTCGCGCGTCGCCTGCGGGCTGACGGATTTCAAGGTGCCTTCCGCATAATAATATTGGCTGCTCTTGTCCGAGACGAGAAAGCTGGTGATGGCGCCGTATTTCTTCTTGACCTCGGCCAGGTAGCGCACGATCTGTTCCGGCTTGTTTTCACCTGCCAGTATCCAGTCGCGCACGAAGGTGTCGTGCGCCATCAGCGACGAGATGAAGACGGGGCGCAGCATGTCCTTCTGGATTTCGGAGTAAATATTGTCGCCCGTCAGCGGCAGGGTCTGGTCGGCGATGCCGTGTTCGATGGCTTGGCGCGAGGCCAGGTAGCTGGCCAGGCTGGTCGCCATGAAGCCCGCCCCCAGGATCAGGGTCAGGAGGATGAGCAGGCGGTATTTGATCGACAGAAGACGCATGGAGACGGGGGGAGTGGCCGGCGGGAAGGCTATCGTGACGCAAGCCAAAAGTATGCAGCAGGGCAGGTATTGGCGCAATGATAACTGGTTTTATTGATAATTTACCCTGGCTAACGCGACAAGATAACCACGACTTACCAAATAAAAGTGCCGATTTGTCGACAAAGATGCCAATTAGCAATAAGATTTGATGAGGGGAATCATTGCGCACCGCCCCTGTCTTGCCGCCCGTTTCAGGCGCAGGATATTACGCGCAGGGAGTGTTGCATGTTATTTTTAAAGAGTACGTCCGTCAGCAAGGCCCCCGGCATCTACGAGGTCGACATCGCCGCCAAGCCGCCTGGCAAGACCTTCGGCATTTTTCTCGCCACCGATCCCGACCATCCACCATCAGCCTTGCTGGGGCAATTGAAGGCGCTCGGCTTCGAGAACACCTATAGCTCGCCCTACCTGCACAAGGATGGGGGCAAAGTGCTGGACCTGCATTTCCAGAAGGATGGCACGGATATCTTCAAGGGCTGGAAAACCGAGGAGTGCACGCAGAACGTGGCGGCCATCACGGCGCTGTTCGAAGAGCATGGCATCACGATCTCCCCACGGGTGATGTCGATGGCGGAAGCCTACGCCTAATCTGCCTCAACCGCGTCAACCCGCCTCCACGCCGATGTGATACAGCGCCCATGGGCAGCTGGCAAAACGTTCGGTCAGGGGCAGCGCCGCCACGGCCGCGATGCGGTCCGCATCATGGATCGCCCATAGCGGCCCCAGCCCGCCCAGCGCCATCGCCTGCCCGTCCAGGTGGGTGGCGACAATAAAACGCTGCGCGCGCGCCTGCGCCATGGTCAGCGCCGCCGCATAGCCATCGACGGCGCGCAGCAGCAAGCGAATCTCACCTTCCTCGGGCGCGCCCGCCGCCTTCAAGACATCGACCAGCAATGGTCCGCGCAGGGCATGCGCCTTGCCGTCGTATTCCAGGGTGGGGTGGATTGTGCGCGCCGGCAAGTTCGCCAGCGCCGCAAAGTCGAATGCCCGCGCCCGCTCAAAACTGATCTTTTGCTTGTGCATCATCTGGTCGCGCACGGCGTCGAACGGACCCCGGTTCGGCTTGTCGATGCTGCCCGTGACGGTCAGCAAGGCCGGGCCGCGCAGGCCGGCGGGTGCCGCCTGGGCGATGGCGGGCAGGGCCGCGCCGGCCATGGCGGCGACGAGAAACTGGCGTTTATGCATGCACTTCTCCTCTGACTGAAAATCGATAATGTCCTTAAGTCTATCTTAAGTTCGCTCAACGGTGCGCATTTTACGGTTATTGTCAGTTTTGAATCTCGGCTTACATCTTGTCACAGTTCTTACGGAATGGTGAAAGACGTAGCTTTTTTCGGCTGTTATTGTGTCCTCATCGCACTTCGCTGAACTGCGAATCCAGGCACCATTCACTAATTGAGAGAGAGAACATGATGAAGAAGAAAATCCTGTTTGCAATGATCGCTTCCGTTACCGCACTGACCGGCATGAGCGCCGCACACGCCGAGGGCGCCTATGTGGGTGCCGGCGTCACGGGAAACCGTTATAACTTCGACATTCCTGGCGCCACCAGCGCCGATAATCACAGCGGCTACAAGGCTGGCGCCAAGATCTTCGCCGGTTACGATTTCGATAAGACCTGGGCGGTCGAAGGTGGCTATGCCGATTTCGGCAGCAAGGATTACAGCTATGTCACCGGCGCCGGCAACGGTTCCGTGAAAAGCGATTCGCACGGCTACTACCTGGCCGGCAAGGCCACCATGCCCGTGACCGACAAGGTCGGCGTGTTTGGCAAGCTGGGCGTGGCCAAGGTCAAGAATAGCTTGAGCGGCACGGGCCTGTCGACCGGCATCAGCGGCAACGACAAGACGGGCGTGTACGCTTCCGTCGGCGCCCAGTACGCGATCAACGAGAAAGTCTCGCTGACGGCGGAAGTGGAACACTTCGGCAAGAGCGCCGACCAGGGCCGCAAGGCTACCGGCCTCGCTTTAGGCGCACGCTACAACTTCTAATCACTTGGAAGTTTGCTGAAAAAAAAGGCAGTTACCGCGAGGTAACTGCCTTTTTGCATGGCCAGACCGAAATTACGTGGTCAAAGGCTTGTACCGGATACGTTTCGGCTTCGCGCCTTCTTCGCCCAGGCGTTTCTTCTTGTCGGCTTCGTACTCTTGATAGTTGCCGTCGAAGAAGGTGACTTGCGAGTTGCCTTCGAACGCCAGGATGTGCGTGGCGATACGGTCGAGGAACCAGCGGTCATGGGAAATGACCATGACGCTGCCGGCAAATTCCAGCAGGGCGTCTTCCAGCGCGCGCAAGGTTTCCACGTCCAGATCGTTCGACGGTTCATCGAGCAGCAGGACGTTGCCGCCCATTAAGAGGGTTTTCGCCAGGTGCAGACGGCCGCGCTCACCGCCGGACAGGTTGCCCACTTGCTTTTGCTGGTCCGAGCCCTTGAAGTTGAAGCGGCCCAGGTAGGCGCGCGACGGCATTTCGAAGCGGCCCACGGTCAGCATGTCGGCGCCGCCGGACACGTCCTCGAACACGGATTTGTTGTCAGCGAGACTATCGCGGTTCTGGTCGACGATGGACACGCGCGCCGTCTGGCCGATGGCCACTTCGCCGCTGTCCGGCGTTTCCTTGCCGGTGATCATCTTGAACAGGGTCGATTTACCGGCGCCGTTGGGGCCGATGATGCCGACGATGGCGCCTGGCGGCACGGTGAAGCTCAGGTTATCGATCAGCAAGCGGTCGCCGAACGCTTTCGACACGTTCTTGAACTCGATGACTTCATTGCCCAGGCGTTCTGCCACGGGAATGAAGATTTCCTGCGTTTCGTTGCGCTTCTGGTATTCGTGCTCGGACAGCTCGTTGAAGCGGGCCAGGCGGGCTTTCGACTTGGCCTGGCGCGCTTTCGGGTTCTGGCGCGACCATTCCAATTCCTTCTGCAGCGCTTTCTGGCGCGCCGATTCCGTCGCCTCTTCCTGCTTCAGGCGGGCTTGCTTCTGGTCCAGCCAGGTCGAGTAGTTACCCTTCCATGGAATGCCGTGGCCGCGGTCCAGCTCCAGAATCCACTCTGCCGCGTTGTCGAGGAAGTAGCGGTCATGGGTGATGGCTACCACGGTGCCGGGGAAGCGCAGCAGGAATTGTTCCAGCCAGTCGACCGATTCCGCATCCAGATGGTTGGTCGGTTCGTCGAGCAGCAGCATGTCGGGTTTCGACAGCAGCAGCTTGCACAGCGCCACACGGCGCTTTTCACCGCCGGACAGCACGCCGATGGTGGCGTCCCATGGCGGCAGGCGCAGTGCGTCGGCGGCCATTTCCAGCTGCAGATTCAGATTGCCGCCGTCGGAAGTCGAGATGATCGCTTCCAGGCGTGCCTGTTCCGTGGCCAGGGCGTCGAAATCGGCGTCTTCCTCGGCATATGCGGCGTACACGGCTTCCAGCTTGGCTTGCGCTTCAAACACTTCGCCCAGGCCCGATTCCACTTCCTGGCGCACGGTTTTTGCCGGATCCAGCTGCGGTTCCTGCGGCAGGTAGCCGATGTTCAGGCCCGGCATTGGCACGGCTTCGCCCTGGATGTCGGTGTCGATGCCTGCCATGATTTTCAGCAGGGTCGATTTGCCGGAGCCGTTCAGGCCCAGCACGCCGATCTTCGCGCCTGGGAAGAAGGAGAGGGAAATATCTTTCAGAATCTGGCGCTTGGGCGGGACGATTTTGCCCACGCGATTCATGGTGTAGACGTAATTTGCCATTAGAAATCTCGGGTGATATACAAAGACGGACAGGATACGGTAAACGCCCGCTTCCGGCCAGCGCTGTGCGCTGCCGGAACGGGCCGGTCAGGCGGCCAGCCGCGCGCGGCGGCTGCTCCACAGGCCTTCGGCCGCATACAGGCCCAGCGCCGTCCAGATGACGAGGAAGCCCAGCATGCGCTCGGGCGTGAACGATTCGTGGAAGACCCATACGCCGATCAGGAGCTGGCCCGTGGGCGCGATGTATTGCAATAGCCCCAGCACGGCCAGCGGCAGGCGGCGCGCGCCGGCGGCAAACAGCAGCAGGGGAATGGCCGTGATGGGGCCGGACGCGAGCAGCAGCGCGCGCGTGGCGGTGGAATCTGTATTGACGAAGCCGCTCCGGCCATGCCAGGCCAGCCACAGCATGTAGGCCAGCGCCAGGGGGAACAGAATCAATGTTTCGAACGACAGGCCTTCCAGCGCGCCCAGCGCGGCCGTCTTGCGCAGCAAGCCATAGCCGCC
Source organism: Janthinobacterium sp. HH104 (assembly GCF_001758715.1). Classification (NCBI taxonomy): domain Bacteria; kingdom Pseudomonadati; phylum Pseudomonadota; class Betaproteobacteria; order Burkholderiales; family Oxalobacteraceae; genus Janthinobacterium; species Janthinobacterium sp. HH104. The sequence goes on from NZ_LRIB01000047.1 coordinate 32,542, forward strand.
GAACGAGGCCGCCAGCAGCAGGGCGATCCAGGGCACTTGCCCCGCCTGCCAGGTGAGCCAGGCCACGCCGCAGGCGGCCAGGCCGATGGCCAGCCACTGCAGGCGGCGCAGGCGTTCGTGCAGCAGCAGAAAGCCCAGCATGACATTGATCAGGGGCGTAATGAAGTAGCCGAGGCTGGCGTCGACCACGTGGCCGTTGTTGACGGCCCAGATATAGATGAACCAGTTGGCCGAGAGCAAAAACGCACTGGCGACGAAACTGGCCACGACCCTGGGTTGCGCTTTCAGGCTGCCCAGCCAGCTCCACTGCCGGCGCACGGTCAGCACGATACCGAGGAACAATAGCGACCAGACCATGCGGTGCGCCAGGATCTCCTGCGGCGCGATCTCGCCGATGGCATGAAAGTACAGGGGGAACAGGCCCCAGCACAGGAAGGCGAGGGAGGCGTACAACATGCCTGGATTCATGATGGGCTTCGCAGGAGAGTAGACAGTCTGTCATTATGGCTGAAAACATCGGGGGCTGCCCGGCGCCGCTGGCGAGGCGTAGAATGGCAACAAATCAATGGCCGCAAGCCCGCGCAGCAAGGCGGAGCGGCACAAAACCACGACTTTGGGGCAGCTGCGGAACCATGCAAAAATACTCTTGCTATTTGCTAATACCTATCATATTGTGCGATGCAACAAAACAAAAATGGGTGCAATCTTGACGTCGGAACATAAAAAAAGCGGCCTGGCTGGCCTGACCCTGGCGGCCGTCGGCATCGTTTACGGCGATATCGGTACCAGTCCGCTGTACACCTTGAAGACCGTCTTCGACCCGGCCCACGGCCTGATGCTGTCGCCCGAGAACTTGCTGGGCATCGTCTCGCTGATCTTCTGGGGCCTGACCCTGATCGTCTCGCTCAAGTACGTGACCCTGGTGTTGCGCGCCGATAACCGCGGTGAGGGCGGCATCATGGCCCTGATGGCGCTGGTGCTGTCGTCCGTCAGCCGCCTGTCGCGCTGGCATTTCCCGCTGATGGTGATCGGCGTCTTCGGCGCCACCCTGTTCTATGGCGACAGCGTGATCACGCCGGCCATTTCCGTGCTGTCGGCCATCGAAGGCCTGGAAGTGGCCACGCCCGCCTTCAGTCCGTACGTGGTACCGCTGACGATCGTCGTGCTGGTGGCGCTGTACTCGGTGCAATCGCACGGCACGGCCGGCATCGGCCGCTATTTTGCGCCCATCATGGTGCTGTGGTTTGCCGCGCTGGCCGGCATGGGCGTGGTCAACATCATCAAGTCGCCAGCCATCCTGGCCGCGCTCAATCCCCTGCACGCGGCGACCTTCCTGATGAATAACGGCTTCGTTGCCTTCGTTGCCCTGGGCGCCGTGGTGCTGGCGCTGACGGGCGCCGAGGCGCTGTACGCCGACATGGGCCACTTCGGCAAGAAGCCGATCCGCCTGGCCTGGTTCCTGATCGCCTTTCCCGCGCTGGCGCTGAATTACCTGGGCCAGGGCGGCTTGCTGCTCGCGCATCCGGAAGCCGTCACGAATCCGTTTTACCAGCAGCTGGGTGCGTGGAGCGTGTACCCGCTGGTGATCCTGTCGACCATGGCCACCGTGATCGCCTCGCAGGCGACCATTTCCGGCACCTTCTCGATGACCAAGCAGGCGATCGCGCTGGGCTTCTTGCCGCGCATGCGTGTGCGCCACACGTCGGAAAGCGAAATCGGGCAGATCTACATCCCCGCCGTGAACTGGCTGCAACTGGCCGTGGTGCTGCTGGCCGTCATCGGCTTCGGTTCTTCGGAAAACCTGGCCGCCGCCTACGGTATCGCCGTCACGGCCACCATGCTGTCGACCACGATCCTGACGTTCTTCGTCATCCGCTACCGCTGGAAGATGAACCTGGCCCTGTGCTGGGCCGCCACGGGCTTTTTCCTGATCATCGACGTCAACCTGGTGTCGGCAACTGCCCTGAAACTGTTCCATGGCGGCTGGTTCCCGCTGCTGCTGGGCTCGATTTTGTTCATCGTCATGCTGACCTGGAAGCGCGGCCGCCAGCTGGTGTTCCAGAATCTGGAAAAGCATGCGATTCCGCTCGACGATTTCCTTTCGTCGCTGTTCATCGCGCCGCCGCTGCGCGTGCCGGGCACGGCCATCTTCCTGCGCGGCGAAACGGATGGCGTGCCGCATGCGCTGCTGCATAACTTGCTGCACAACAAGGTGTTGCATGAGCGCGTCATTTTCCTCACCGTCTTCATGCATGAAGAGCCGTGGGTGGCGCCATCGGAGCGCGTGCGCGTGGTGGACCTGGGCCACCAGTGCTACCAGGTCAATGTGCATTACGGCTTCAAGGATGAACCGGACATTCCGTCCGCGCTGGCCCAGTGCGCGCAGCAGGGACTGGATTTCGAGATGATGGAAACGTCGTTCTTCATCGCGCGCCAGACCATCATTTCGACGCCGGGCGCCGGCATGATGCCATGGCGCGAGCACCTGTTCGTCACCATGTCGCGCAATGCGCGCACGGCGGCCGACTACTATCAGATCCCGAGCAACCGGGTGATCGAACTGGGCACGCAGGTGGAAATCTAGACGTGACAATGGGGCGGAATGGTTATTTTGGCAATGTTGTATTGTTGCGTAATCTTCCGCCGCGCTTACGTCTGCTTACAAATTGGCTGCGCGACTCCTGTTAAACTGCTGCTCGCACCGGTCCGCACCGTACGGGCCTCAGCCACACACCAATATTTAAAGGGAAACCATGAAATCGGTATTTCAAATGATCGCCACCCTCGCTTGTGCCGTGGCCCTGACCGCTTGCGGTGCTGCTGCCAACACCGAGAAGCCGGTCGTGCTCGACCCGAATACGCAAGTGAAAGAACTGACCATTACCGATCCGGTGGTCGGCACCGGTACGGCAGCGGCAGCGGGCGACACCCTGCTGGTGACTTACACGGGCTGGCTGTATGACGCAAGCAAGCCGGGCAACAAGGGCGTGCAGTTCGATGCGAACCAGACCGGCGCCGGTTTTAGTTTCCCTCTCGGTATCGGCCAGGTCATCCTGGGCTGGGACCGCGGCCTGGTCGGCATGAAGGTCGGCGGCACGCGCGTGCTGGCCATTCCGTATGACCTCGGTTATGGCAAGGCGGGCAGCGCGCCGAAGATTCCTGGCTATGCCGGCTTGCTGTTCGAGATCAAGCTGGTGAGCGTGACGAAAAAGTAGGCACGCGCAGGGCAGCAAACAAAAGGGCGATTCCACGGAATCGCCCTTTTTGCTTTGGCGGGCCCTTTACGCCTCGGGCGGGGCCAGCTCCTGGAAGTAATACGTGGCGCCGCCCAGATTGGCCGGCGCGTCATATTGCAGCACTTGCGTGCGGCGCAGCGCCACCGGTGCGCTGAAGGCGGGACCGTCGTAGACGAAGGTGTGGAATTCGCCGTTTTCGCCGCAGGCGTCGACGCCGGGCGGCAGGTCGGCGAGGAAGGAAGCGTCGAACTCGCGTCCGCAAAATGCGCGCGGCAGGTGCTGGCCATTGATGCACACGACGATGGCCTTGAAGCCGGCGGCGAGAAATTCGTCGACCAGCGCGCGGCGATCCCCGCCCCACAGGGGCAGGTGCGCCGTCAGGCCGGCGGCCGCGCAGACTTTTTCTTCCCAGTCGCGGTGCGGCTGCAGGTCGATGTCGCCAAACAGCGCGTGGGCTATGCCCTCGGCCTTGGCCGCGCGCAGCATGGCGATGAATTGCTCTTCGTAGCTGGCCCAGCTGGCGTGATAGCGCTGCAGGCGCGCGCCCAAGCTGGCCGCCTGCGCGGCGAGCAGCTCGGGCGGCACGCCGTGCGAGCGCGACTTGCGGCCATCTTCATCCATGGCCGTGATCAACAGCGGCACGTCCATGCCGGCGTTGCGCGCGCGCCACAGGGCCAGGCAGGAATCCTTGCCGCCGCTCCAGGAAATCAGGGCCGTCGTCATGCCGCTTGCTCCACCGCGCGCAGCATGTCGACGTGCTGTATGCCGTCTTCGTCGTACGGCGCGCTGACGGTGACAAAGCCGAACGACTGGTAGAAGCGCTCCAGGTACTGCTGCGCGCCGATGCGGATGGCGTGGCCGGGGTGCCGGTGTTCGGCGCGGGCGATGCCTTCCGTTAATAGCTGTTTGCCGGCGCCCGTGGTGCGCGCCTCGGGCGCCGTCAGCACGCGGCCCAGCGACATTTCCACATACTTGGCGCCCGGTGCCAGCACGCGCAGGTAGGCGGCCAGCCGGCGCTGGCCATCGACCGTTTGCCAGCCCAGCAAATGCATGGCTTGCTGGTCATGGCCGTCCAGGTCCGGGTAAATGCACTGCTGTTCGATGACGAACACGCGCTGGCGCAGAGCCAGCACCTGGTACAAATCGTGGGGGCCGAGTTCGTCGAACGTGTTCCATTGCCAGCTGATCATGGGTCATCCTTGATTGAGAGTGGCGTGATTTTACCGGCTTCACGCGGCCGGCGTGGGATAGCGCTGCGCATACCACTGCTTCAGGTGCTCGATGCAGCGCGTCACGCGGGGCGCGACCAGCTGGCGCGACGGATAGATGGCGAACAGCGCCAGACTGGGCCGCTCGATGTCCGGAAACAGCTCGACCAGGGCGCCGCTGGCCAGTTCCTCGCGGCAGACAAAGGTGGGCAGGATGCCGATGCCCAGGCCGCGCAGGATCAGGCTGCGCATGAACAGCGTGTTGTTCGTGCGGACCCAGTTCGGCACTTCGATGTCGCTGTGCGGCCCCGCATGGCGCAGCGGCCAGCGGCTACCGAACAGCGCGTGGCTGTAGATGAAGCAGCGCTGGCGCGTCAGGTCCGTGGCTTCCCGCAAGGGGCCGTGGCGTTCCAGGTAGGCGGGCGCGCAGCAGATGTGCAGGCGGTAGTCGTGGATATGGCGCGCCACGTAGCTCGAATCGTTGAGCGCGGTGGTGACGCGAAAGCCCAGGTCGTAGTTGGCGGCCGCCAGATCGACATATTCATCCTTCAGGTCGACGTCCAGGCGCAGCGCGGGCCAGTCGGCCATGAAATCGGCCAGGCCCTCGGCCAGCTCGCCCACGCCCAAGGTCAGCGGCGCGTTGATGCGCAGGCGGCCCGTCACGTGCGCCGTCGAGTGGGCCACCATGTCTTCCGCTTGCGCCAGCTCGTCGAGCAGCTTGCGGCAGTGCTCGAGGTAGGCGGCGCCCGTTTCCGTCAGGGCCAGCTGGCGCGTGGTGCGCGTCATCAGGCGCCCGCCCAGTTCCTGCTCCAGCTGGCCGATGCGCCGGCTCACATATGACGCTGACAGGTCCAGTTCATCGGCGGCGCGGCGAAAGCTGCCCAGCTCGGCCACGCGGCGAAACAGCTGCATCGCCTGCAATTTGTCCATTTCATTCCTATTCGGCGCTTCTATTCGGTCTTATTCTGCATCAGTGCTGTGCATTATTCATCATTTTTCCCCATTTTGATTCGGAATATGCTGGTGACCTCTCTACAGAAAGGCCACACCATGAAAAAATTACTGATCAGCAGCCTGTTGCTCGCCGCCTTTTCCAACGCCCAGGCGGCCGAGGTCCTCGTCGTGCTGTCGGACGCCAATCACCTCAAGCTGCGCGACGGCAAGGTCTTCCCGACGGGTTTTTATCTGAATGAATTGATGCAGCCCGTGAAAAAGCTGCTCGACGCGGGCCACACGGTGACGTTCGCCACGCCGCAGGGCCAGGCGCCCACCCTGGACGCCAGCTCGGATACGGTCGATTACTTTGGCGGTGACGCCAGCGCGCACGCGGCGCACAAGGCGCTGCTGGACCAGCTGGCGCTGACGGTGCCGGGCCGCTCGCCCGTGATCAGCCTGAAACGGGTGGAGCAGATCGGTTATGGCCACTACGCGGCCGTGCTGGTGCCGGGCGGCCACGCGCCGATGCAGGATCTGTTGAAGGACGCCAGCCTGGGCGCCTTGCTGCGCCAGTTCCACGCGGATGGCAAGCCGACGGCGCTGCTGTGCCATGGCCCCATCGCCCTGCTGTCGGCCTTGCCGCAGGCGGGCGCGTTTGCGGCCGCGCTGGAAGCGGGCCGCACGCCGCCCAAGCCGGCGGACTGGATCTACAGCGGCTACCGCATGACGGTGATCAGCAATCAGGAAGAACTGGCTGCGCAAGGTGCGCTGAAGGGCGGGACGATGAAGTTCTACCCGCAGTCGGGCTTGCAGGCGGCCGGCGCGCAGTATGTGCAGAACCAGACTCCGTGGACCAGCAACGTCGTGGTCGACCGCGAACTGATCACGGGGCAGAATCCCGCCTCGGCGCCGGCCCTGGCGGGCAAGCTGCTGCAGGCGCTGCGCTAAAGCAAAAATCCCCGGCGGCGCCTGGTGGCGCGGCCGGGGATGTGCGACTCATGCGGCGGGGATTAGACGATCGTCAGGGTGACGTCGATGTTGCCGCGCGTGGCGTTCGAGTATGGGCAGACGATGTGGGCGGCGGCGACCAGTGCTTCGGCGGCGGCGCGTTCCATGCCTGGTAGCGAGATTTTCAGTTCCACTTCGATGCCGAAGCCTGTTTCGATGGCGCCGATGCCGACGTTGCCTTCGATGGACAGATCCGCTGGCACGGCGATCTTGTCGCGGCCGCCGACGAATTTCATGGCGCCGATGAAGCAGGCCGAGTAGCCGGCGGCGAACAGTTGCTCCGGATTGGTACCGACGGCGCCATTGCCGCCCAGTTCTTTTGGCGTGGTGAGCTTGACGTCCAGCACATTGTCGGACGACACGGCACGGCCTTCGCGGCCTCCGGTGGCGGTGGCTTGAGCGCGGTACAGGACTTGTTTGATCGACATGATGGTTTCCTTTAGGTAGATAAATAGGTGACTACTAAATAGTGTGCTACTTGTTTCGTGGGCTCTCGCCCCAGGATCTCCGTCTGCAGAAGCACTTGCCGGCGTCCATGTACGCAATATATATCGTGTACTATTTAATTGCAAGCGATTTTATTTTGGAGTGGCGCGGATTGATGCTTTATTTTGATGCCTTTGTCGCCACTACCTGGCTTCCATCGCATAATGGCCACCGCCGCCGGGGCCGATGGTTATGCTTGGCCCACTTCAAACCCCAAGGAAAAATCATGACTAGCCTCTTCTTTATCCTGCGCATCACCGTGGCCACGATGCTCACTTACATCATCGCCACAGCGATCCTGGTCGAGAACTTCCTGCGCTATATCTTCGGGAATACGGAAGGCTTCTTTGTCATCGTCGGCGCGCTGCTGGCCAGCGCCGTCATCACGAATGCGTTTTCGCACGTGCGGCGCGTGCGCCTGATCGCCGGCGCCGTCAATGCCGGCACCCTGTCGAGCCGCCAGCGGCGCCAGATCGAGATCCCGTTCGAGGCGGGCGAGGCGTTCGACATGATCGACGCGGCCATCCGCGAATTGCCGGGCAGCGAAGTGGTCGAAAGCGCGCGCGACAGCCTGCAAGTGCAGGCTAGAGTGCGCCGCCCGGCGCCGTACACGCACACGGGCTTGCCCCGCATGCGCGTGCTCGGTTTCCTCGAGCCGCGGCCGAACCAGATCCTCGCCACCGTCACGCCGAATGGCGAGGCGGGCAGCGTGACCCTGATCTGCGAGCCGGCGCGCAACGCCTGGACCGACTGGTTCCTCGTCGACCATGGCAGCAACCTGGAAAACGCGGAGGCGGTGACGCGGGCGTTGACGCGCCGCGTGGCGCAGCGCCGGCGCGGCGAGCAGGCCGAGGCGCGCCAGACGGTGACGGAAAAGGAACTCACGGTGGCCAAGCTGAGCCTGCTGCATGCGCAGGTCGAGCCGCACTTCCTGTACAACACCCTGGCCAGCGCGCAGCTGCTCACGCGCAGCGACCCCGTGCGCGCCGATGAAATGCTGGGCAACCTGATTTTGTACCTGCGCCACTCGCTGCCACGCACGGAGCAAGCGATGTCGACCCTGGGCACGGAGCTGGAACGGGCGCGCGCCTATCTCGATATTTTGAAAATCCGCATGGGCGGGCGTTTGAACCTGCAGATCGAAGTGCCGCAATACCTGCGCCAGGTGGAGCTGCCGCCGATGATGCTGCAAACCCTGGTGGAAAACGCCATCAAGCATGGCCTGGAGCCGAAAAGCGGCGGCGGCACCATCTGGATCATGGCGCGCAGCGGCGATGGCACGGTGATCGTCACGGTGGCCGACGACGGCAAGGGTTTCAGCGACGATGGCGCCGGCACGGGCATCGGCCTGCGCAATGTGCGCGAACGCCTGCGCCTGACCTACGGCAATGCCGCCGCGTTTGCCATTGTCGCCAATTTTCCCGATGGCGTGACAGCCACCATCACGGTGCCGGACAGCACGGCGCAAGGAGTGTCGTATGCATCAGCCTGAGATGACTTGCGTCATCGCTGAAGATGAAACCCTGCTGCGCGACGCGCTCGTGGCCCTGCTGGCCGAAGAGTGGCCCTACTTGCGCATCGTCGCCGCCTGCGACGACGGCGGCACGGCGCTCGAGGCCATCGCCACGCACAAGCCCGACGTCGCCTTCCTCGACATCCGCATGCCGGGCCTGACGGGGCTGGAAGTGGCGGCCGGCGCGCTCGACGCGAGTCCCGCCACGCAGGTGGTGTTCGTCACGGCCTACGACCAGTACGCGATCGATGCCTTCGACAAGGGCGCCGTCGATTATGTATTGAAACCGATCGCCCGCGAGCGCCTGCAAGCGACCCTGCAGCGCGTGCAGGCGCGGGCCGGCAAGGCCCGGGCGGGCGACGGCGGGCTGGCCGGCCTGCTGCAGCAATTGAGCAGCGCCTTGCCGGCGGCGGCCAAGTCGCCGCCGCTGGTGTGGCTGACGGCCAGCAGCGGCAAGGATACGCGGCTGATCATGGTGGAAGACATCGCCTATTTTCAATCCGACACCAAGTACACGGCCGTCATGACGGCGGACGGCGAGGCGCTGCTGCGCAAGCCGATCCGCGAACTGCTCGACGTGCTCGACCCGGCCATCTTCAAGCAGATCCACCGTTCCACCATCGTCAACATGAAGATGGTAGCGTCGGTGACGCGCGACGAGGTCGGGCGCGGCGCCTTGCGCCTGAAGACACGGCCGGAAACGCTGGCCGTGAGCCAGCCGTTCATGGCCTTGTTCCGGAATATGTAGAGCTGCTAAAGCCGGGGTCAGACCCTCAACACCGCTAACGCCAGGCTCATCATCAACGTGGACGGGGGTCTGACCCCAGAATTACTCCGCCGTTTCAAAGCCTTCCAGCACATTGACGACATTGATGCCGATTTCCTTCACCGCATAGCCGCCTTCGAGGATGAAGGCGGTGGGCAGGTTCAGGTGCGCGAGGCGCTCGCCCACGCGCAGATAGTCGCCGCTTTGCAGGGCGAAGTGCGACAGCGGGTCGCCAGCAAAGGTGTCGACACCGAGCGACACCACCAGCGCGTCGGGCGCGTACATATTGATGCGCAGGCAGGCCGTTTCCAGCGCGGCGAACCAGCTGGCCGTGGTGCTGCCGGCCGGCAGCGGCAGGTTGACGTTGTAGCCGAGCCCCGCGCCGCTGCCCGTCTCGTCGGCGTGGCCCAGATAAAACGGATACTCATTGCGCGGGTCGGCGTGGATGGAGGCGAACAGCACGTCGTCGCGCTGGTAAAAGATGCTTTGCGTGCCGTTGCCGTGGTGGTAGTCGATATCGAGGATGGCGACCTTGCGGGCGCCATCGTCGAGCAGATGCTGTGCGGCCAGGGCCGCGTTGTTCAGAAAACAGTAGCCGCCAAAAAAGTCGCTGCCCGCGTGGTGGCCCGGTGGGCGCGTGAGGGCGAACGTGGCGCGCTCGCCCAGGCGCAGCGCGTGGGCCGCGTTGACGGCGCAGTCGGCGCCCGTCTTGGCCGCCGTCCACGTGCCGGCCGTCAGCGGCGTGCCGTTGTCCATCGAGTACAGGCCCAGCTTGGCCGTGAAGTCGTCCGGTTCGATATCGCTGCGCAGGGTGCGCACGGGCCAGACGGATGGCAGTGCATCCTTGCCCGCGTTGTCGGGGTCGAGCGCCAGCCAGTCGTGCCAGGCGTGGCGCAGGAAATGCAGGTAGCGGGGCGTGTGGATGCGCTCGAGCGATGTCAGCGGCACGCCGTGCGGCGTGACGATGCGGCCCAGGTTGCGCCGCCCCAGCTCGGCCACCACCATGTCGGCCCGCTCGGGCGTCTCGAAGCAGGGCACCATGGCGCCGCGAAACATCTCGAAGCGGCCCCGGTGCTGGCCGTGCAATTCATTGTAGAAGGTCAGCATGGGGCGCCAGGCGGAAAGTCGGGCAGGATCAGGTGTGCGAACACAGGGTGCTGGCGCGGTAGGCGGCGACGAAATCGTCGAAGCTGCCGGCCGGTGCCGCTTCCATGGCGCGCTGCTCGGCCAGCGAGCTGGCGGCCATCGCGTCGAAGTACGCACTTTGCTCGGGTGTGGGCGGATGCGCGCGGAAAAACGCCGCGTGGCGTTCGCTTTGCTGCAGGCCGAAGGCGGCAAACGAGCCGCCGTTGGCGCGCAGCTCGGCCAATACCTTCGCCGATGGCGTCGCATCGGGGTTGGCCAGTTTGACGGCTTGCGCCGCCAGGCTGTCCGCGTGCTGCGTGCCGCCATGGCGCGCATCGAGCAAGGCTGCCACCGGTGCGATGCGTGCCAGCAATTCCTCGCCCCACGCCTGCAAGCCGATGTCCTCGCCATCGCGGCGCAGGGTCAAGCCCGGCTTGCGGCCTTCCTTGACGGTACGCGCGAAATTGTTCGTGTAGCAGGCGCTTTGCTCGGCCGAGATGGGACCGCTGTCGTCGAGCGCGCAGAACAGCAGGAACGCGTCGAGGAAACGGCCCGTTTCCAGGCTGATGCCGACCGGTTCGAACGGGTCGACGTCCATGCAGCGCACTTCGATGTATTGCACGCCGCGCAGGCACAGAGCCTGGATCGGGCGCTCGCCCGTGCGGATCACGCGCTTCGGGCGGATGGTCGAATAGTATTCATTTTCGATCTGCAGCACGTTGGTGGACAATTGTATCCACTCGCCATCCTTCTTGGTGCCCAGCGCCGCATATGGCGGATACGGGTCGTTGACGGCGTGCGTGAGCGCGTTGACGTAGTCGTCCAGGCTGTTTTCGTGCGGGCGCAGGCCCGACTGGGCATCGTTCTGGTAGCCGAGGTCGCTCATGCGCAGGCTGGTGGCGTACGGCAGGAAGAGGGTGTCGTCGGACAAGGTGTCGAGCTTGTGCGCGCGGCCGCGCAGGAAACCGGCGGACAGGGCCGGCGAAGCGCCGAACAGGTACATCAGGAGCCAGCTGTAGCGGCGGAAATTGCGGATCGTTGCCAGATAGCTTTCCGACTGCACGTCTTTCGGCGTGGCTGCCGCTTGCGTGGCGCTGGCGCTGGTGTCCGGATTGCTGGCCAGCACTTGCCACAGCTGCTCGTCGAGCGAGTAGTTGTAATGGATGCCGGCGATGCATTGCATGGCTTTGCCGTAACGCAAGGCCAGGCCGCGCCGGTAGACGTGCTTGAGCATGCCCATGTTCGAGCTGCCGTAGTTGGCGATCTCGATCTCCGCTTCGGGCGGCAGCTGGCATGGCATCGACTGGCTCCACAGCAACTCGTCGCCGAGGCGGCTGTAGGCGTGGCGGTGCACGGTATCGAGCTTGTCGAGCGTGACGCCGATGTCGGCTTCGGCCGGGGTGATGAATTCGAGCAGCGCCTCGGCGTAGTCGGTGGTGATTTCAGGGTGCGTCAGCGCCGAGCCCAGAGCGGCGGGATGGGGCGTGGAAGCCAGATGGCCGGCGTGGTCGACGCGCAGGGTTTCACGTTCGATGCCGCGCAAGCCGCCCAGCAGCGCGCGGTTGGCATCTTCGGTCAGCAATGCCAGGCGGCGAGTCAACAGGTTGGGCAATTTGAGCTTCCTTTCTTGTGCAGCATATAAATAATTTGTGCTGAGATTAACCGAATTTTGGCAAATGCGTCGGCGCCGGCCCAAAAAACGCCGCGTCGCCAGCGTCCGTCCCGGGCAACGGGGACGGCGCTTCGGTCAGGAATTCGCTTGATAGTTTAACAAACTGCGGGGGGATCTGGCGCGCTGCCGGGTCAAGCTTTGCGCACGTGGCGGCCGTCAGCCCAGGCGGGCGCCGCTGACCCGTTCGATGCCGGCCAGGTCGCGCCAGCTTTGCACTTTGTTGTAGCCGGCGTCGGCCAGCAAGCCGCGCACGGACGCCGCCTGGTCGTAGCCGTGCTCCATCAGCAGCCAGGCGCCTGAGGCCAGGTGGCGCGCGGCGCCGGAAACGATGGTGCGCAGGGCCGACAAGCCGTCCGCGTGGTCGGTCAGCGCGCCCGTCGGTTCGAAGCGCAGATCGCCTTCGGCCAGGTGGCGGTCGCCGCTGGCGATGTAGGGGGGATTCGAAACGATCAGGTCGAATTTTTCCGTGCCCAGCGCTTCGAACCAGTCGCTGGCCATGAAGGTGATGTTGACGCCGTTGGCGCTGGCGTTGCGGCGCGCCACGGCCAGCGCCGCGCTGCTCACGTCCAGGGCCGTGACGACGGCGTCGGGCCGCGTGTGCGCGAGCGCAACGGCGATGGCGCCGCTGCCCGTGCCCATGTCGAGCACCCGTCCGCCCGGTGGCAGGCGCTCTAGCGCCAGTTCCACCAGCACTTCCGTGTCGGGGCGGGGGATCAGCACGGCGTCGTTGACTTCGAACGGCAGGCCGAAAAATTCACGCTGGCCGACGATATAGGCGATGGGCTCGCCCTGCAGGCGGCGCGCCAGCAAGTTCGACAGCCGTTCCGTTTCGTTGGGAGTGAGTACACGCTCCGATTGCGTGATCAGGCTCACGCGCGACAGGCCCAGCGCGTGGCCGAGCAAAATGCGGTTATCGAGCGGGTCGAGCAGCGGGCGGATTTGCAGGGCGCCGACAGTGCTGCCGGCGGGAATCAAGATTTCTGGCATGGTGCTTTCAATTATTTCTGACGGCGCAGCAAGGTCCACAGCATGGCGATGGCGAAGATGGCGAACCAGGCGAATGCCCATTGCGGGATCGACAGGCCGAAAAACGGCTCGCCAGCGCTTTCGCAGGCGCCGTACGATTCAAACATGAAGGGCATGAGTTCGGCCGTGAAGACCTTGTTCAGCGCCGTTTCCACCGGATCGATGCCGCACGAGAAGCCGGGATTGGCCAGCACGTACAAATGCTTGGCGCCCACGCCCAGGCCGCCCAGGGCTGCCAGCAAGCCGACGCTGGCGCCGATCTTCGGCCGGTTGGCCACCGCGCCGGCCAGGCAGGCGATGCCGATGGCGAGGAACAGGTAGCGCTGGATCACGCACAGCGGACACGGCGCCATGTTCATGGCATGCTGCAAATACATGGCCACACCCAGCATCAGGAAACACAGGGCGGCGGTCAACAGGAGGACGGTGCGTGAATTTTTCATGGGCGACACGGTGAGGTGGATGGAATCGAGCTGGTCATTTTCGCACAAGGGCCGATTTTTATTGCTTAGCCGCTACTTAAAGCTGTCGGCTTACGCGCTGCGCGCCAAGCCGACCTACAACTGCGATGTGGTCGGCGTAGGTCGGCTTAGCGCAGCGTAAGCCGACACAACGGCGCCGGCATTTAGTCACCCAGGGCAGCCAGCAGCTCGGCCTGGTGTTCCGCCGCCAGCGCATTCGTCAGCTCCGTCAAATCCCCATCCATGATGAAGTCGAGCTTGTACAAGGTCAAATTGATGCGGTGGTCCGTCAGGCGGCCTTGCGGGAAATTATACGTACGGATGCGCTCGCTGCGGTCGCCCGAGCCGATCAGGCTCTTGCGCGTGGCTGCTTCCTTCGACTGCTGTTCGCGCAGCTGCACGTCCTTGATGCGCGCGGCCAGCACTTTCATCGCTTGCGCCTTGTTCTTGTGCTGGCTGCGGTCATCCTGGCATTCGACCACGATGCCGGTCGGCAAGTGGGTGATGCGCACGGCGGAATCCGTCTTGTTGATGTGCTGACCGCCCGCGCCCGAGGCGCGGTAGGTGTCGATGCGCAGGTCGGCCGGGTTGATGTTGACGTCCTCGACTTCATCGGCTTCCGGCATCACGGCCACCGTGCAGGCCGACGTGTGGATGCGGCCCTGCGTTTCCGTGGCCGGCACGCGCTGCACGCGGTGGCCGCCCGATTCGAATTTCAGTTTCGAATATGCGCCATTGCCCACCACGCGCACGATCACTTCGCGGTAGCCGCCGAGGTCGGAATCGGACGAGGACACGAGTTCCACCTGCCAGCGGTTGCGCTCGGCAAAGCGCGTGTACATGCGTAATAAATCGCCGGCGAACAGGGCCGATTCGTCGCCGCCCGTGCCGGCGCGAATTTCCAGGAAGATATTGCGCTCGTCATTGACGTCCTTCGGCAGCAGCATGGTCTGCAGTTCGCGTTCCAGGCGCGCCATGGTGGTTTTCGCCGCTTCGATTTCTTCCTGGGCGAATTCCTTCATGTCCGGATCGCCGAGCATCTCTTGCGCCGTCGTAATATCGTTGCCCGCTTCCTGGTAGGAGCGGTACAGGGCCACCAGCGGGCCCAGTTCGGCGTGCTCGCGCGTCATCTTGCGGTAGCTGTCCATGTTCGACGTGGCGTCCGGATGCATCAGCAGTTCGTCGAGTTCGACCAGGCGGTTCGCCAGTTGATCGAGTTTGGCCAGCATGGATGGTTTCATAGCGATTCGCGGTAAAAGAGTGTAGGGATGGTGCAGGTTCTGCAACTACGGCAGGCGGGCAGGGGTGGCCGCGCGCGGGCGGCCAGCGGGGCTGCGCTAACGGCGGGGGCGGAACAGTTTCGGCAGCAGGGTGACCAGTTGCTTGCGCTCGTCGCCTTGCGCGTGGTGCAGCGCCTGCTGCGGGCCGTGCAGGAACTTGGCCGTCAAGCCTTTCGACAGCGCTTCGAGGACGGCGTCGATGTCGGCGCCCTTGGCCAGCATCTTGCGCGCCCGTTCCACTTCCATCAGGCGCAATGATTCGCTGTTTTCATGCAAATGCTGGATGACGGGCACCATGGCGCGGTCGTCGACCCAGCTCATGAACGATTGCACGCGCGTCTCGATGATGGCTTCGGCTTGTGCCACGGCCGCTTGCCGGCTTTCCAGGCCCGTCTGCACGACCTTGCCCAGGTCGTCGACCGTGTACAGGAAGACGTCGTTCAAACGGCCCACTTCCGCTTCGATATCGCGCGGCACGGCCAGGTCGACCATGAACATGGGCTTGTGGCGCCGTGCCTTGATGGCGCGCTCGACCAGGCCCAGGCCCAGCAGCGGCAACGATGACGCCGTGCACGAGATGACGATGTCGAACTGGTGCAGCTGCTCGGGCAAGTCCGCCAGGCGGATGGCCTTGCCGTTGAAGCGGTGCGCCAGTTCCTCGCCCCGCTCCATGGTGCGGTTGGCAATGGTGATGCTTTTCGGGTTTTGCGCCGCGAAGTGCGTGGCGCACAGTTCGATCATTTCGCCGGCGCCGATGAACAGCACGTTCTGCTCGGCGATCTTGTCGAAGATGCGCTGCGACAGGCGCACGGCGGCGGCCGCCATGGATACGCTGTGGGCGCCGATTTCCGTGCTGCTGCGCACTTCCTTGGCGACGGAAAAGCTGCGCTGGAACAACTGGTGCAGATACGTGCCCAGGCCGCCCGCCTCGTCGGCCGTGCGGATGGCGTCCTTGATCTGCCCGAGGATCTGCGTTTCGCCCAGCACCATCGAATCGAGCCCGGAGGCGACGCGGAAGGTGTGGCGCACGGCATCGTGCTGCGGCAGCATATACAAGTGCGGGCGCAGCTCGCTGTAGTTGAGCTGGTGGTAGTCGGCCAGGAAATGCGCGCCCGCGTCGAGCGGATTGGGCACATGGCTGGCCGCATACAGCTCGGTGCGGTTGCACGTCGACAGGATGGCCGCTTCGTCGTTGTCGCGCAAGTCGATGCGCTGGAACCAGGTACGCGCCGCCATCACCGCCGAACCCAAGTGCTCAGGAGCAAACGCCAGCTGTTCGCGAAGCGACACTGGAGCGGTGGTATGGTTGAGGCCGACGGCGAGCAGTTGCATTTCAGGGCTGTTGGGGTGACTTATGCCGACATTATAGCGCTTTGTGCCCGCGCTTTGAGCAGGTCAGCCATTTGCCGCCATTCAGCCGCCCAGTTTTTCCAGGCGATAACCGTAGCTGTAGACGGGCACGAGCCGGTAGCCGTGTTCCGGTTTCAGCTGCAGCTTGTTGCGCACGCGCGAGACGTGGGTATCCATGGTGCGCGAAGGCAGGGCCGTGTCGCGCTGCCATACGGCTTCGTGGATGTAGGCGCGCGACAGGGGACGGCCAAGGTTGCGGAAAAACAGCAGCGCCAGGGCGAATTCCTTGTGCGTCACGTCCAGCACTTCGCCATCGCGCAGCAGGCGGCCGGGGCGGGTTTCAAACGTGTAGGACCCGAATTGCAAGTACTCGGCGCCATTCTGGGCCGGGTAGGCTACGCGCAACAGCGCCTGGGTGCGCAAGGTCAGTTCGCTGCGCCGCAGGGGCTTGATCATGTAGTCGTCGGCGCCGGCCGTCATGCCCGCCACCACATCGTCTTCGCCGGAACTGTTGGTCATAAACAACACGGGCGCCTTCGGCGCCAGTTTTTCGCGGGCACGGCGCAAGACTTCCGCACCGTCCAGATCGCTCACATGCCAGTCGAGGATGAGCATGTCGCAACTGTCCTTGCGCAGTTGCCCCAGCATTTCCTTACCACTCTGAAACTCGTGGCAAGCGTGGCCGGCGGCGGTGAGCACCTGGCAGATCAGCTCTGCCTGGCTATGGTCGCTATCGAGTACGGCAATTCGCATAATTGGCTGGAGTGTGTAGCAACAAACAGACGGTCTGCTCTGCTTATCGTAATGTTAAGGAATGCTCAAGTGAAATATAACAGAGATTGCAACTGTGTCCAGTGAAATCGGAGGGCGGAGCCTTTACGTTACACTTGTTCATCTACCCCCTACTGTGGAGAAGCGGCCATGCCAGACAAGAGCACTACCGATTGGACACTGATACCGGCCAGTCGTGCGGAAATCGAGCAAGTGCGCGAGCGTTGCCGGCGCCTGGTGCAGCGGCGCGCGATGATGTCGGCGGGCGCCTCGGCCATTCCCATTCCCGGCGTCGACCTGATGTCCGACGTAGGCCTGTTTTCCATGCTGATCAACGATATCAACCACGAATTCGGCCTGACGCCCGAGCAGATCGAGCGCCTGAACCCGCAGTTCAAGATGATGGCCTACCGCGCGGCGGTGGGCATGGGCGGCATGCTGGTGGGAAAGCTGGTGTCGCGCGAACTGATCCTCCACCTGCTCAAGCGCAGTGGCGTCAAGATAGCCACCAAGCAGGTGGCGCGCTTCGTGCCGTTCGCCGGCCAGGCGGTGGCGGCAGCCATCGGCTACGCCGTGTTCCGCCAGATCGGTAACCAGCACGTGAACGCCTGCGCCGCGGTGGCGCAGGAATTGCTCACGGTCAGGCCGGATTAAATATTACGCGTCCGGCAGCACCACGTTGACGTCGAGCACCTCCAGGTTGCCCTGGCGGTCCAGCGAAATCTTGATGTCGTCGGCATTGACCTTGGTGTACTTGGAAATGACGGCGATCAATTCCTTGTGCAGGGCGGGCAGGAAGTCCGGACCATCGCGTCCGCTGCGTTCGCGGGCGATGATGATCTGCAGGCGTTCCTTGGCCGCGGTGGCCGTCTTCGGCTTGGGGGGGAAGAGGAAAGAAAGCAAGGCCATATCACTTCGCCCCAAAAATGCGCTGGAGTAATCCAGGCTTTTCATAGTTGGTAAAGCGCAACTCGACTTCTTCGCCGAGGAAACGCGAGACCACGTCTTCATAGGCTTGCGCCACGTCCGTGCCCGTGAAATGGATGGCCGGGTTGCCCTGGTTCGAGGCGGCCAGCACTTGCTCCGACTCCGGAATGATGCCCACCAGCGGGATGCGCAGGATTTCCTGCACGTCCTGGTAGGACAGCATTTCATCCGATTCCACGCGTTTCGGCGAGTAGCGGGTGATCAGCAAATGTTCCTTGACCGGCTCGCCGCCCGTCTGCGCGCGGCGCGACTTGGCTTGCAGGATGCCGAGGATGCGGTCCGAATCGCGCACCGACGACACTTCCGGATTGGTGACGATGATGGCTTCGTCGGCGAACGTCAGCGCCATCAGCGCGCCATGCTCGATGCCGGCCGGCGAATCGCAGATGATGAACTCGAAACCCATGTTGATCAGGTCGTTCAACACGCGTTCCACGCCTTCTTCCGACAAGGCATCCTTGTCGCGCGTTTGCGACGCGGGCAGGATGAACAGGTTGTCGCAGTGCTTGTCCTTGATCAGGGCCTGGTTCAGGGTGGCCTCTTTATTGATCACATTGATCAGGTCGTAGACGACGCGGCGCTCGCAACCCATGATCAGGTCGAGGTTACGCAGGCCCACGTCGAAGTCGAGCACGGCTGTCTTGTGGCCGCGCATGGCCAGGCCAGTGGAAAAACTGGCGCTAGAGGTCGTCTTGCCGACACCGCCCTTGCCGGACGTCACAACAATAATTCTTGCCACAAATAATCCTTTTCAGATATCTCTTGAATTGTGCAGCTTAAGAGCGGTTCACGGGAGTGACCGGATTGACAGAGTGTATATCGATTCTGTCTCCAGCCAAACGAATTTGCGCGGGTCCGCGCGCCATTTCCGCAGGGAAACCATCCTCGAACGTGCGGTACACGCCGGCGATCGAGACCAGTTCCGGTTCCATGGCCAGCGCGAAGATGCGCGCCTGGGCATTGCCCGAGGCGCCGGCCAGCGCGCGGCCGTACAGCGAGGAATATACGTGGATGCTGCCGTCGGCGATGATTTCGGCGCCATTGTTGACGACAGCGGTGATGATCAGGTCGCAGCCGCGCGCATAAATGCGCTGGCCGGCCCGCACGGGCGTGTCGATCACCATCACCTGGGCATCGGCGCCCGACTGGGCCGCCGCCGTGGGCGTATCCTTGGGGCCATCCTTGGGCGGCGCATCGTCGCGCGTCTTGCCGCTGTCGAGGCTCAAGCCTTGCGCGAGGATGGCGTCATGCATGTCGGCCGGCGCATTGCGCACGGCCACGGCATTCAAACGGTATTTCTTCAGCAGGGCCACGAGGGCGGCCCAGTCGATGGGCACGCTGCCGGGCGGCAAGGCCGCCACGTCCAGCACGGCCAGGTCGTCCTCGAAAAAGTCGGCCACGCCTCCCGTCATGTCGCGCAAGGCGGCATCGAGGGCCTGCGTATCGGCGCTATGCATGATGGCGGAGACAGCAACGACGGTGGAAATCTTGATTTCGATAGGCTTCTGCGACGGGCTTTTGGACATAAACATTTATCAAAGTGAAACTGCGGCAGGCCAGATGTTCCGTACGGCAACAATGGGAGCAGTAAATTTCTTGCATTCTACTGCAAAAAAATCGGCGTCAGGGGCCTGGCGCGTGCTATTCCGCAGGGCAACACCTACTTCATGTCAAAAAAAACGGGCGGCGCCCCGGAAAACCGGTGCGCCGCCCTGGAAGCCGCCGAGAATGCGCCTTGGCGGCGCTGTCCTGGATCACGCCGCGCGCATCTGCCGCGCCGCCGCCACCATGTTTTTCAATGCCGCCTCCGTTTCCGCCCAGCCCCGCGTCTTCAGGCCGCAATCGGGGTTGACCCATAAATGGGCCGGTGGAATCACGACGCTGGCTTTTTGCAGCAATTTGACCATGTCGACGGTCGAGGGGATGCGCGGCGAGTGGATGTCGTACACGCCGGGGCCGATTTCGTTCGGATACTGGAACTGGCCAAAGCCCGTCAGCAACTCCATGTCCGAGCGGCTTGTCTCGATCGTGATCACGTCGGCATCCATGGCGGCGATCTGCGGCAGGATGTCGTTGAACTCGGCATAGCACATGTGGGTGTGGATCTGCGTCGCGTCGCTGACGACGGACGCGGCGATGCGGAAGGCGCGTGTGGCCCAGGCCAGGTAAGTATCCCACTGGCCGCGGCGCAGCGGCAAGCCTTCGCGGATGGCCGGCTCGTCGATCTGGATGATGCCGATGCCGGCCGTTTCCAGGTCGGCCACCTCGTCGCGGATGGCCAGGGCGATCTGCAGCGCCGTGGTGGCGCGCGGCTGGTCGTCGCGCACGAACGACCATTGCAAGATTGTCACCGGCCCCGTCAGCATGCCCTTCACCGGTTTATGCGTCAGGCTTTGCGCGTGCACCGTCCAGGCCACCGTCATGGCGGCCGGGCGCTGCACGTCGCCATAGATGACGGGCGGCTTGACGCAGCGCGAGCCGTACGATTGCACCCAGCCGTGACGCGTGAAGATAAAACCGTCCAGCTGCTCGCCGAAGTATTCGACCATGTCGTTGCGTTCCGCTTCGCCATGCACGAGCACGTCCAGGCCCAGCGCTTCCTGGCGGCCCACGGCGTGGGCGATTTCGGCGCGCATCTGCTGTTCGTAATCGGCGATGGCCAGTTCGCCCCGTTTATAGCTGGCGCGGGCGGCGCGGATGGCTGTCGTCTGCGGGAAGGAACCGATGGTTGTCGTCGGGAAGTCGGGCAGCTGGAAACGCGCGCGTTGCACTGCCTGGCGCAGCGGGAAGCTGGAATCGCGGCGGTCCACGGTGGGCGTGAGCGCTTGCAGGCGCTGCGCCACTTGCGGACGATGCACGCGGGCGCTGGCGCGGCGGCCGGCAATGGCCTGACGGGAAACGGCCAGTGCGCTGTCATCAGGATGGCCTTCGAGCGCGCCCTTGAGGATGGCGATCTCCGCCAGTTTTTCCGTGGCGAACGCCAGCCAGGTCCGGATTTCACCGTCGAGCTCTGTTTCCGCTTCCAGACTGAACGGCACGTGCAGCAAGGAGCACGACGGCGCCAGCCACAGCTGGCCGTTGCGCTTGGCCGCCAGCGGCTGCAGCACGGCCAGGGCCGCGTCAAGGTCGGTGCGCCAGATGTTGCGGCCATCGACTATGCCGATCGACAAGACTTTATGCGCGGGCAGCCAGTCCGTCACGCTGACCAGTTCATGCGGCGCGCGGATGCCGTCCACATGCAGGCCGGCCACGGGCAGGCGGCAGGCCAGGCTGAGGTTTTCTTCCAGCGGCGAGAAATACGTGGCCAGCAGGATATTGATACCTACCTGGTTCAGCTGCCAGTAGGCGCTCTCGAAAGCGCTGCGCCACGCAGTGGGCAAGTCCAGGCCCAGGATCGGTTCGTCGATCTGCACCCACGCCACGCCTTGCTGTTTCAGGCGGTCGAGCAGGGCGCCGTAGACGGGCAGCAATTGTTCCAGCAGGGACAGGCGGTCGAAGCCGTGTGTCTTTTCCTTGCCCAGCCAGAGGAAGGTGAGGGGGCCGATCAGGGCCGCCTTGACCTGGTGGCCCAGCGCCTGCGCTTCGGCCACTTCCGCCAGCAGGCGCTCGCAAGCGAGAGAAAACTGGGTCTGCGGCGACAATTCGGGCACCAGGTAATGGTAATTGGTGTCAAACCACTTGGTCATTTCCAGCGCGGCAGTGCCTGCGGCATGTGCAGGGTGCGCGTGGTCGCAGTCCGCGTGCTCCGCATGCGTGCCGGTCTCTGCACCGCGCGCCATCGTGAAATAGCGCGACAGCGGCGACTGCTCCGGCGTGAAGCTGAAACGGGCCGGTTCGCAGCCCAGCAGCTGGATATGGTTGGCGACCTGATCGTAGAAGGCGAAGTCGCCCACGGTGACGTAGTCGAGACCGGCGTCGCGCTGCAGCGCCCAGTGGCGCGCGCGCAATTGCTGGCCCGTCGCTTCCAGCGCCGCCTCGGTCAGCTCGCCGCGCCAGTGGCTTTCCAGTGCCAGTTTCAGTTCGCGCGCGGCGCCGATACGGGGAAAGCCAAGAATGTGGGTACGAATGGTCATGATGTCATCGAGATTTAATGTGAATGCGCTAGAGTGTGCGGCAACTTGGTCTATAATCAAAACGAAACATTTTGACGAATAACATGAAAATAATTCACGTACATCCCCCAATTTCCCGATGCTAGAAATCCGCCACCTGCGCACCCTGAGTGCCCTGCGTTCGTCCGGCAGCCTGGTGCGCGCCGCGCAGCTGCTCAACCTGACCCAGTCGGCCCTGTCGCACCAGATCCGTTTGCTCGAAGAGCGCTACAAGGCGCCCCTGTTCGAGCGCAAGTCGATGCCGATCGCCTTTACGGCCACGGGCAGCCGGCTGCTGGAGCTGGCCGACAAGCTGCTGCCCGAGATCGAACTGGCCGAGCGCGACGTGGCGCGCCTGTCGCAGGGCGACCAGGGACAGCTGCGCGTGGCGCTCGAATGCCATACCTGCTTCGACTGGCTGATGCCCGTGATGGATGCGTTCCGCCAGCGCTGGCCGGAAGTGGAAATCGATCTTGTTTCCGGCTTTCACAGCGAACCGGCCGACTTGCTGCGTTCGGGCGAGGCGGACCTGGTCATCGGCTCGCCGTATGGCCCCGATTTCACCGTGTTTCCCCTGTTCCGCTTTGAAATGCTGGTGGTGATGGCGCAGAAGCACCGGCTGCAGGCACAGCGCCGGCTGGCGGCGGCCGACTTTACGGGCGAGACCTTGATTACCTATCCCGTACCGGAAGAGCGCATCGACCTGATCCGCGAAGTGCTCAAACCCGCCGGCATCCAGTTCGAGCGCCGCACGGCCGAATTGACGGTCGCCGTGCTGCAACTGGTGGCGAGCCGGCGCGGCATCGCCGCCTTGCCGAACTGGGCCATCAAGAATTACGTCGATTACGATTATGTGGTGGCGCGCCCGGTGGGCGAGCATGGCCTGTGGAGCGACCTGTATGTCTCCGTGCCCGACCATCTGCAGGACAAGGCGTACGTGCGCGATTTCGTCAGCGTGATACGCGAGCAGTGCGCGGCCTCGCTCGATGGTATCAAGTTGTTGTCTTGATCAACGTTGAGTTGGAAACAAACCAACAGCAAAGCTTGATAAATATCAAGGTTCAGCAATGAACCACCGCTTACAGTTGAGCACTGTGCGGCGCAACATGGCGCTGCCTACTCTTTGGGGAGGAACGACATGTTTTCATTTTCCGAACAATGGGCACTGGCCGGCAAGGCCGTGGTGGAAGCGCAGTTGATCAGCGCGCAAGCGTATGCCCAGGCCGCCGTCGACAGCGGCGCCAGCGTGCTGGACTTGCAGCTCGATGCGGCCCGCGCAGCGCTGGCCGCCGCTACGGTGGCGGGCAATCAGCTGCTGTCCGTGAAGGACCCGCAAGCGCTGCTGCAACTGTCGCGCACGCAGTCGCAACTGGCCATCGAGCGCATCGGTGCATATGGCCGCCAGGCAAAGGATGTTGCCCAGGAAACCCAGGAGAAATTCGAGACTGTGACAAAGGGTGAGTTTGCTGCATCGCGTCAAAAATTTGGCGAGCTGTTGCAGGTGGTAAAGCAAACCCCCGTACCCCTGATTATTCCCTTCAATAATTTTCTAAAAACCACTTTCGGCAGCGCAGATGAAGGGTATGATAAAAATAAAAACACGCATCCTGCGCGCCAGGCGTAAGCGTTTTGCGGCCCGGCAGCGGCTATCCGCCGCGCCTGGCCGCCCGTCGCCACCGCAAGCAGGCTGTCATCGCCGCCGCCTGCGGTGCGGCGCTGGAACTGCGGCGCATGCCGCGCTAGAATGAAACGCAGCTTGCTGTGTCTTCCCGGATTCTCATTGGATTCTATTAACACCTTGACCTTGGCCCTCGTGGCCTGCATATCGGAGAAATAAATGGATGATGTCGTAATCGTGGCCGCTGGCCGTACCGCAGTCGGCAAATTCGGTGGCAGCCTGGCCAAGATTCCTGCGTCCGAACTGGGCGCGCATGTAATCAAGGGCTTAATGGCTCAAACCGGCATCGACCCGAACCTGATCGGCGAAGCGATCCTGGGCCAGGTGCTGACGGCCGCCGTCGGCCAGAACGCCGCGCGCCAGGCCGTCATCAAGGCTGGCCTGCCCAGCGCCATCCCGGCATTTACCATCAACAAGGTTTGCGGCAGCGGCCTGAAGGCCACGCACCTGGCGGCGCAAGCGATCAAGTGCGGCGACGCCAACATCATCATCGCCGGCGGCCAGGAAAACATGAGCGCGTCGCCGCACGCGATGAACGGCTCGCGCGACGGTTTCCGCATGGGCGACTTCAAGATGATCGACACCATGATCGTGGACGGCCTGTGGGACGTGTACAACCAGTACCACATGGGCATCACGGCGGAAAACGTCGCCAAGAAATACGAAGTGACGCGCGCCGAGCAGGATGAATTCGCGCTGCAGTCGCAACTGAAAGCGGAAGCGGCGCAAAAAGCGGGCAAGTTCAAGGATGAAATCCTGCCGCTGGAAATCGCCAACAAAAAAGGCACCGTCGTCTTCGACAGCGATGAATACATCAAGCCCGGTTCGACCCTGGAATCGCTGTCCGGCCTGCGCCCCGCGTTTGCCAAGGACGGTACTGTCACGGCTGGAAACGCCTCGGGCCTGAACGACGGCGCCGCCGCCGTCATCATGATGTCCGCTTCGCAAGCGAAAGAACTGGGCTTGAAGCCCCTGGCGCGCATCAAGGCTTACGCGTCGTCGGGCCTGGACCCTGCCGTCATGGGCATGGGCCCCGTCTCCGCATCGCGTCTGTGCCTGAAAAAAGCCGGCTGGACGCATGAAGAGCTGGACCTGATGGAAATCAACGAAGCGTTTGCCGCGCAAGCGATTGCCGTCAACAAGGAAATGGGCTGGGATACCAGCAAGATCAACGTGAACGGCGGCGCGATCGCCATCGGCCACCCGATCGGCGCGTCCGGCGCGCGCATCCTGGTCACCCTGATCCACGAAATGATACGCCGCGACGCCAAGAAAGGCCTGGCAGCCCTGTGCATCGGCGGCGGCATGGGTGTTGCTTTAGCGATCGAGCGGGATTAAGTAGCTGGCACCGCACCCAAGCTACTGCGCGGCGCGCTTTGCGGCCTGCGATGCTCACCGTGCTAGAGCACGGTTGCGCTTCTTAGCCACAAATCATCGCCGCTCGCTACGCTTGGATACGGTGCGGTACGGCGCTGTGGTTCAACGGTTGTGGACTACTTTCACTAAATAATTAACTTTTTAGCAATAGAACGACACTGAGGGGATGAAAATGGCAAGAGTTGCATTGGTAACTGGTGGCATGGGCGGTCTGGGCGAAGCGGTGTGTTTCAAGCTGGCGGCCCTCGGCTATCGCGTGGTGACCACATATTCCCCAGGCAATCCGAAGGTCGCGGAATGGCTGGCGACGACGAAGGACATGGGCTATGACTTCAAGGCGTATCCGTGCGACGTGGCCGACTACGATTCGGCGGCTGCCTGCGTGGCGGCCGTGGAAGCGGAAATCGGTCCTGTCGATGTGCTGGTGAATAACGCCGGCATCACGCGCGACATGACGTTCAAGAAGATGGACAAGCCGAACTGGGATGCCGTGATGAGCACCAACCTCGATTCCGTCTTCAACATGACCAAGCCCGTCTGCGACGGCATGGTGGAACGCGGCTGGGGCCGTATCATCAATATCTCGTCCGTCAACGGCCAGAAGGGCGCCTTCGGCCAGACCAACTATTCGGCCGCGAAAGCCGGCATGCATGGTTTCACCAAGTCGCTGGCGCTGGAAGTGGCGCGCAAGAACGTCACCGTCAACACCATCTCGCCAGGCTACATCGGCACCAAGATGGTCATGGCGATTCCACAGGAAGTGCTCGACAGCAAAATCATCCCGCAAATTCCGATGGCGCGCCTGGGCAAGCCGGAAGAAGTGGCCGGCCTGGTCGCTTACCTGGCCTCCGATGAAGCCGCGTTCGTCACGGGCGCCAACATCTCGATCAACGGCGGCCAGCACATGTCGTAATCGTTGTTGAGGTAAAACAGAAAGACAGCTTCGGCTGTCTTTTTTTATGCTTGCCAGCAAAACAAGGGGATGGCCGGATTTGCCTTAGAATCAGCATTTCTCCACTGCATCATTTCCATGACCCTTGTTTCCGCCTTGCGCCGCGCCAGCGTGGCCGCCATCCTTTTCCTGGGCGCCAGCGCGGCCCAGGCCAGCGTCGCGTTCCACGTCACGGTGACGACCGAACGCGTCAACAAGCCCGGAGTGAAAACCAGCCTGCCCGCACGCATTACACAGGAAAGCGATGTCGTGCTGGGCGAACACTACCTGAGCGTGCGCGATGGCAAGGCCTTGTCCGTGTTGGACTTTGCCACGCGCCGGCGCCACGTGATCGATATGGCTGCGTCCACCTACGACACGTATTCGCTGTTCGACGTGGCGGGCTTTCGCGTCTTCGAGTTGCGCCACCGGCAGGGAATCGTCGGCATATTGAAGGCGGGCGGCCTTGAGCAGAATGCAACGCTGCCCGTGTATGAGGAGCAGGCTTTGTCGGTGCTGGACAACAAGCGGCGCGGCGCGCTGCAGCCCCAGCTGCTCGACGGCGCCGTGCTGTGGTCGCTTGACGAACAGCCCCTGCTGCGCCTGGGCATTGCCGGCAGCCCTGTCAGCGGCGACGACGCGACGGCGTTTGCCCAGTATGTGCGCTACAGCTGGGGCGGCCATCCGCTGGTGCTGAAGCTGCTGGCCGACGGCAAGCGTATTCCCGCCGACTTCACCTTGCACTATGAGGAAGTGGGCGGCAAGGTCGCGCGCCATTTCCGCGTCAGCGCCTTGACGGCGGGGGCGCCCGCCACGTATTCGCTGGCCGCCTACCGGCCCCGTCCGCTGGCGGCCGACGCGCCGCCGCTCGAACGGGTGCTGGCGCAGGCGGCGCTGTTGCCGCCGTTGAGCCCCCAGGCGCATCCCGCGCTGCGCGCCGAAGCAGAAAAGCTCTTTGCCGCGGAAAAGCCCTTCGAAGCTTTCTTGACCATGCTGGAAGACCATTTTTCCACGGGCGCGCTGGTCGAAAAACTGTCGCTTCAGCAACAACGGGCCATGCAGGAGTGCCAGCCCATCCACGATTTGACGCGGGGATTGCAGGCCAAGGACAAGGAGGGCATCGCGGACGCGCTGGCCACCGTGCAGGAATTGAGGAAGCGAACGGGGCTGGAGCAGCCCGTCCTGGCCTTGTTCGAGGGGAATTTGCGCGCCAAGCTGGGGCAATGGCCGGAAGCGACGGCCTTGTATCTGCAAGTGCTGCAGGCAAAGCCGCAGATGGCGGCCGTGTATCAGGATCTGGGCGACGCCCTGCTGGCGCAGTTCGATGCGCCGAATGCCTGGCGCAGCTGGGATGCGGGCCGGGCCATGGCGCCGTCGCTGCGGCAATTTCGCAAGGTTAACGACCTTGAGCGCAGCCTGCTGAACGATTATCCTGCCTTCTTTGCCGACGCTAAAGCAGCTCAGCCCAGCACCAGCCGTCCGGCCAGCAGCACGAAGACGGACGGCAGCACGAACTTGCCATAAGGCGAAGGCTTGCCGCGCAGGCGGCGCGCCAGGCGTGCGGCCAGCACGGCGTAGATGGCGTCGAACAACAGGCCCATCAGCACCAGGACGGCGCCCAAACGCAGGTATTGCATGCCGACCTGTTCGTTGCCGGCGACGAATTGCGGCAGGAACATACTGCAAAACAGCAGTGCCTTCGGATTGAGCAGATTCGTCAGGAAGCCGCGCACCAGGCTGGCGCGGGCGCTGTGCGCCGTGGCGGGGGCCGCTTCTTCCGGCGCCGTTTTGCTCGACAGGGCCGACTGCAGCAAGCGCAGCGCCAGATACAGCAGGTAGGCGGCACCCGCCCATTTGACCCACTGCAAGGCTTGCGGATGCGTCACCATCAATGCCGCCAGGCCCGCGCCCGACAGCGCCACGTGGACGGCGCGCGCGCCGGCGATGCCCACTGCCGTCACCAGCGCCGTGGCCACGCCGCGCGCGGCGCCCGTCGCCAGCACCAGCGCCATGTCGGGACCCGGTAATAAAAAGGCGCCGGCCAGTGCCAGCAAGTACATCAGGAAGGTAGAATCGGACATGGGCCAGTCGAAAAGAAAGCGGGAGCATGCGCACGGTGCAGCCTGCTCGCCGGGCCCCATTATGTTCTTGCGGCGATGAAATGTGCTTGCTTTTCCTGCCCTGCATGCCCTAGTATTCGGGTAGATTCCACTCGTATAAAAACAAAAATTAGATGAAAATTTCAGAAGTTAGCCTCGACGCCACCGATTTGCAGATACTCAGGCTGTTGCAGGATGAAGGAAGGCTGTCGAATGCGCGCCTGGCCGAGCGCTTGAAACTGAGCGAAACCCCCGTCTGGCGCCGTCTGCGCCGCCTGGAAGAGGAAGGTTTTATTACCGGCTACCAGGCTTTGCTCAACCGCAAGAAGCTGGGCATCGGCCTGGTCGCGTTTGTCCGGGTCGTGTTTGCCAACCATGGCGGCGAGCAACCGTCGCAGTTCGAGCAAGCGATCGCGACGATTCCCGAAATTCTGTCGTGCCACAACGTGGCGGGCGAAGCCGATTATTTCCTGCAAGTGGTGGCGCGTGACCTGGAAGCGTATGGCGAATTCGTCTCGACCGTGCTGCGCCGCCTGCCTGGCGTGGCGGAAATCCAGTCCAGCCTGTCGATGCGCGAAATCAAGTCGTCGAACCGCCTGCCTTTGCTGCTGGCCTGACGCGCCGGGCGCGCACTATAATTGGAACAGTTGCCAGGACTCGCGCCTGGCGCCCTGACCGCCACTCCAAGGACCGCCATGCCCGATTCCCTGTCTCCTTTGTTTCCCGCCCTGTCGCCGAACCGGCACGGCATGCTGGCGGTCGATGACATCCACACCATTTATTGGGAAGAGTGCGGCAATCCCGACGGCATTCCCGTGCTGTTCCTGCATGGCGGCCCCGGCGCGGGCCTGTCGCCGCAGCACCGCCGCTTCTTCGATCCGCAGCGCTACCGCGTGATCCTGTTCGACCAGCGCGGCGCGGGCAAGTCCACGCCGCTGGGCGAATGGCGCAACAACACGACGCAGTTGCTGATCGAGGACATCGAACGCCTGCGCACCCAGTTCGGCATCGCCCAATGGCTGGTGTTTGGCGGCTCGTGGGGCTCGACCCTGGCGCTGGCGTATGGCCAGGCGCATCCCGCAGCCTGCCTCGGTTTCGTGCTGCGTGGCATTTTCCTGTGCACGCAGGCGGAAATCGACTGGTTCATCGAGGGCGTGCGCTGGTTCTATCCGGAACTGTACGCGGAATTCGCCGCGCCGATACCGCCGGAAGAGCGGGGCGACCTGCTGGCGGCCTACGTGCAACGCATCCTCAGCAGCGATCCAAACGTGTACTGGCCGGCCGCGCGGGCCTGGAGCCGCTTCGAAGGCCGCCGCGTCTATTTGATGCCGCAGCCGGAAGATGCGCCTAACGATGCGCTCGACCTGGGTGTGGGCCGGCTCGAATCGCATTACATGGCCAATCTCGGTTTCTTCGAGGAAGACCAGCTGATCCGCAACATGGGGCGCATCGCGCATTTGCCGGCTGTCATCGTGCAAGGACGCTACGACGCCATCTGTCCGCCGCTGTCGGCCTACCGCCTGCAGCAGGCATGGCCGGGCGCGCAGCTGGAAATGATACCGGACGCGGGCCATGGCGCGCTCGAGCACGGCATCGCTTCGGCGCTGGTACGCGCCACCGAGCGCTTCGTACCGGGACGCGGCTTCGCATGATCTTGCAACATGCCGGTTGGCAAAGCGGCCAGCCGGCGTGCGCCACCTGCTACACTATGGCCTGTGCTGGCGCCACGGTCGGGCGCCGGTGTGAACCCACGACTTTTTATCCATGAACATACAGATCGGCGACATCGGCCATATCATCCAGCTGGCGATTGCGCCGGTTTTCCTGTTGACCGGTATCGGCACCATGCTGGTGGTGCTGACCAACCGCCTGGGCCGCATCATCGACCGCACGCGCGTGCTGGAAGACCGGCTCGACATCGGCTACAACGATTTCTATATGGATGAGCTAGATACCCTGTATCGGCGTACCCATCTGATCAATTACTCGATTTCGCTGAGCACGGCGTGCGGTTTCTTCGTCTGCGTCATCATCGCCATGCTGTTTTTGGGCGATATTCTGAACCTGACCCTGGACAGATATATCGCGGCCTTCTTTGTGCTGGCCGTGATTTGCCTGATCGGCTGTTTTATTTATTTACTGCGCGAGATTTACCTGGCCGCGACGGCCCAGCGCATCCGGCGCCATATCCGCCCGCCACGGTAAGCGCCGCGCCGGTTTTACCCTACTATTGAAGAACGAGTCCAGCATGCACGATTACAAACGTCCCCCCACCCTGCACCGCTACGGCCAGCGCAGCGAACTCGAGCTGGCGCTGAGCCTGGGCCAGTTCCGCCTGGCGCCTGCGGGCAATTGTTTGACCCTGAGCTTTTCGCAAGTGTGGGACAAGCAACTGTTCGACCTGTTCGCTCCGGCCGACGCTTGTTTGATCATCCACAATACGGAAGAATTCGGCGAACGCCTGCACCGCGCCGTGCAGCGCACCTTGCCCAGCTGGGCCGGCATCGATGGCCTGGTCGAATACGGCCAGCGCGCCGCCCTGGGCGCCGCCTTTACCAAGACGCGCGCCGAAGCGCCCGAGCAGGAATGGCTGTTCGCCTGGCGCTCGATGCAGCCGCAGGCGAGCCTGAATCCCGTCACGGTGAAGCTGGGCAGCCTGGAAAATTTCGCGGAAATCCGCGACCGCGATACCTACTTGGCGTAATTCAGCTGGATTTGTCAGCGTACTGGCTGTCGATGCGGGCCAGCACGGCGGCCATCATGCGCTCGATATCGCCGCGTATCATGGTCGTGCCCAGCATGCCGGGCACATAGAAGCCCGGCATCAGCCGGCTGGAAAAGACGATGCGCGTGCCGCCCGTCTCGGGCACGGGATACAAATTCCAGCGCGATTCGTAGTGCCGCATGTCGCCGGAGATCAGGGCGATGTCGATGGACGTCAACGGCGTTTCCGTGGCCCGCACCACCAGATGGATGGGGTGGTTCATGAACAGGAAGCGCGCCATGCCCTGCTGCTCGATGATGACTTCATTGCCGTTGCGCGACAGCACGCGGCAGGAGCTGAGGTCGGGCACGAATTCACTCATGCGCTCGTAAGTGGTCAGGGTCTTCCACACGGACGCCGGCGGCGCCTGCACGCTGGCGCTGGCATCGACTTCATACATGCGCTGCCCGTCGACCTCGATGCGCTTGACCTCGACCTTCAGCTTGTCCAGGCGTATCGCCTGTGCCAGCGCGGTAGCGGGGACGGCGCACAGCATCAGCAGGCAGAGGAAGAGTCGCTTCATGCCAGCTAGCCTACGGGAAAGTACCGCCCGGCACAAGCTGTACCCGTCGCCGGCCCGCGCGCCGGGCGATTTAGAACTCCCGGTCTAGAGAAAGTCGCTGCGGCGATCGGCAATGCTTGCTACCGTACGGCCTGCATACCACTTCTACCGGACCGATCACCATGACTGCCTATCCTCACCTGCTGGCCCCGCTCGACCTGGGTTTTACCACCTTGCGCAACCGAGTCATCATGGGGTCCATGCACACGGGCCTGGAAGACCGCTTTTATCATTATGGCAAGCTGGCCGCCTTTTACCGCGAGCGGGCGCGCGGCGGCGTGGGGCTGATCGTCACGGGCGGCATCTCGCCGAACCGCCAGGGCTGGCTGCTGCCGTTTGGCGGCACCTTGAATTTCCTCGGCGACGTGCCGAACCACCGCAAGGTGACGCGCGCCGTGCACGAGGAGGGCGGCAAGATTGTCATGCAGATCCTGCATGCGGGCCGCTATGGCTATCAGCCGTTCGTCGTCTCGGCGTCGGCAAAAAAATCGCCGATCTCGCCATTCCGTCCCCGGCCCCTGAGCGAGCGCGGCATCGAACGCACGATCTGCGATTACGTCCGCTGCGCGCGCCTGGCGCAAAAGGCGGGCTACGACGGCATCGAAGTGATGGGCAGCGAAGGATATTTATTGAACCAGTTCCTGTGTGCGCGCACGAATCTGCGCCAGGACCGCTGGGGCGGCAGCATCGAGAACCGCATGCGCCTGCCCGTCGAGATCGTGCGCCGCATCCGCGCCGCCGTCGGCCCCAGCTTCATCATCATGTACCGCCACTCGCTGCTCGACCTGGTCGAGGGCGGCAATACCTGGGAGGACGTGGTGGCGGTGGCCAAGGCGCTGGAGCACGCGGGCGTGACGATTTTGAATACCGGCTTCGGCTGGCATGAGGCGAGGGTGCCCACCATCGTCACCTCGGTGCCGCGCGCCGCGTTTGCTTCCGTGGCGGGCCGGCTGCGCCGCGAAGTGACGATTCCCGTGGTGGCCTCGAACCGCATCAACATGCCGCACGAAGCCAACGCCATCCTCGAGCGGGGCGACTGCGACCTCGTGTCGATGGCGCGCCCCTTCCTGGCCGACCCCTTCTTTGTCGCCAAGGCCGCGTCGGGACGCGCCGACGAAATCAATACCTGCATCGGCTGCAACCAGGCGTGCCTCGACCACACGTTCGCCAACAAGCGCGCCAGCTGCCTCGTCAACCCGCGCGCCTGCCATGAAACGGAACTCGTGTACGCGAAAAAGGCCGTGCCGCGCAAGGTGGCCGTCGTCGGCGCGGGCCCGGCCGGCTTGTCCGCCGCCTGCGTGGCGGCCGAATGCGGGCACGCGGTGACCCTGTTCGACAGCAGCGATAGCGTGGGCGGCCAGTTCAAGGTGGCCATGCAGATTCCCGGCAAGGAAGAATTCACGGAAACCATCCGCTATTTTGCGCGCCGTCTGGCGCTGCTGGACGTCAAGCTGCGCCTGGGCCAGCGCGTGACGCGCGAGCAATTGCTGGCCGGCGGCTACGACGACGTCATCGTCGCCACGGGCATCAAGGTGCGCCTGCCGGCCATTCCCGGCATCGACCATCCGAAGGTGCTGTCGTACCTGGACGTGCTGCAAGCCAAGAAACCGGTAGGCGCGCGCGTGGCCATCATCGGCGCGGGCGGCATCGGTTTCGACGTGGGAGAGTATCTGCTGCACGACCCGGCGCATCCATTGCCGCAAGCCGTGGCGACGTGGGCGGGCGAGTGGGGCGTGGACTTGAACGCGGCGACCGGTGGCGGCCTGGTGCCGCCCGCAGCCCCCCATCCCGTACGGCAAATCTTCCTGTTGCAACGCAAGACGTCGAAAGTGGGTGCCGGATTGGGCAAGACGTCGGGCTGGGTGCACCGCGCGGCGCTGGCGAGAAACGGCGTGGCCATGCTGGCTGGCGTAAGCTACGACAAGATCGACGAGCAGGGTTTGCACATCACCGTGGGCGGCGAGCAGCGCCTGCTGGCGGTGGACAACGTGGTCATCTGCGCGGGGCAGGATAGTCTCACGGAACTCATGCCGCCAACCGACAAGGATGGCAAACCGCTGGCGTCGGGCGGTCCGCGCTTCCATAAAATCGGCGGCGCCGCGCTGGCGGCGGAACTCGATGCCAAGCGGGCGATACGGGAAGGGGCGGAGCTGGCCGCCAGCCTGTAAAAAGAAAGCCTGCCGGCTGGGTAGCGGGCAGGCTTGCTGGACGGAAAGGGCGCTTGCTTAATGCCCGCCATGCCCCTTCTTCGCCGTCTCAAAACTTTGCAGCACGTGCTCGGCCATGCCATTGGCCAGCTCGTGCTCGCCAATGAAGACTTTGCCCGCGTTTTCCGCGCGCAGCAATTCCGCCTCTTCCTCGCTATGCGTGCGCACCACCGTCAGGATGGCGGGGTTCAGCGCGCGCGCCGTCTCGATCATGGCGCGCACGTGGAAGGTGTCGGGCGTGGCGATGACGAGCATGGTGGCGTGCGTGATGTGCGCCTGGATCAGCACGGCCGGTTCGCCCGCATTGCCGGCCACGGCGGGAATGCCCTGCTTGCGCAGCTGGTCGACGATTTCGCGGTTTTCCTCGGCCACGACAAAGTGGATGCCCCGCTCCATCAGGGCGGCGGCGATGCGCCGGCCCACGCGGCCATAGCCGACGAGCACGATCTGGCCCGACAGTTTTTCCTGCGGCACCGTCATCGGCAGCTCGGCCAGCGGATCGGTCGTGCGTTCGAACTTGCGCGCGAAGTCGCTGTTGCCGATCACGCGCAGCAGCGGCTTGGCCATGCTGAAGACAAGCGGGTTGAGGGCGATCGACAGGATGGCGCCGGCCAGGATCAGGCTTTGGCCTTCCTGCGGCATCAGGCCCAGGGACAGGCCCAGCGCGGCCAGGATGAACGAAAACTCGCCGATCTGCGCCAGGCTGGCCGAGACGATGATGGCCGTCTTCGGCGGATAGCGCAGCGCCATCACGAGCAGGAAGGCGGCAATCGACTTGCCGAAGATAATGATGGCGCACACGGCCAGCACTTGCAAGGGCTTGTCGATGAGGATGTTCGGCTCGAACAGCATGCCGACGGAAACGAAGAACAGCACGGCGAACGCGTCGCGCAGGGGCAGGGATTCTTCGGCGGCGCGGTGACTCAGTTCGGATTCGCGCAGCACCATGCCGGCGAAGAAGGCGCCCAGCGCAAACGACACGCCAAACAGCTTGGTCGACGCATAGGCGATACCGACGGCGGCGGCGATCACGCACAGGGTAAACAGTTCGCGCGAACCGGTACGCGCCACTTGCCACAAAATCCACGGAAACAGCTTGCGGCCGACGACCAGCATGAAGATGATGAAGCCGGCCACTTGGCCCAGGGTCACGGCCAGGGTTTGCCACAGGCTGACGGCCTCGGCATCCGGAGCGACCTTGCCGCCCAGCACGCCGGCAAACGCCGGCAGCAGCACGAGCACCAGTACGGTGACGAGGTCTTCCACCACCAGCCAGCCGACGGCGATGCGGCCATTCAGGGAATCGAGGATGCCCCGTTCTTCCAGCGCCCGCAGCAGCACCACGGTACTGGCCACGGATAGGGCCAGGCCAAAGATCAGTCCGCCACCGAGCGTCCAGCCCCACCAGTGGGCCAGGCCCATGCCCATCGCCGTGGCGACACCGATCTGCAGGATGGCGCCAGGCAGCGCGATCTTGCGCACGTCCCACAAATCTTCGATGGAAAAGTGCAGGCCGACACCGAACATCATCAGCATCACCCCGATTTCCGCCAATTGTCCCGCGATTTCCGCATCCGCCACGAAACCGGGCGTGGCCGGTCCGATGATGATGCCGGCGGCCAGATAGCCGACCAGTGCCGGCAGTTTCAGGCGCGCGGCGATGAAGCCGAAGATGAGGCCGAACCCGAGGGCGGCGGCGATGGTGGTGATCAGGCTGATGTCATGGGGCATGCGTGTGGGGTTCCTTATGGGGACGTGCGGATGGGAAAAGATGTTGCTCAGCGGCTAAGTATAAACGCATCAAAGCCCCTGCCGGAAAATTTCCTGCGGCTTTATTGCAAAAAACCTGTGCTATATCTTCGTCCAGGTGGCCGTGAACGCATGCCTATCCACCCCGAACATCGCCTAATTCAAGGAATCACACGATGTTACACCCATGCGCTCAGAGCTTGCGCACGACCACGCAGCCGATGGAATAGCCGGCGCCGAACGAGCAGATGACGCCGGTGCTGCCTGCCGCCATGTCATCCTGATATTTATGGAAGGCGATGATGGAACCGGCCGACGAGGTGTTGGCGTAGGTGTCGAGGATCACGGGCGCCTCATTGGCTTCCGCGTCGCGGCCCAGGATCAGGCGCGCGATCAGCAAGTTCATGTTCAGGTTGGCCTGGTGCAGCCAGTAGCGGGAGACTTGCGCCACTTCCACGCCGGCCTTGGCCAAGGTCGCCTTGATCATTTCGGCGGCCATCGGGCACACTTCCTTGAAGACCTTGCGGCCTTGCTGGCGGAACAATTTATCGGCCTTGCCCACGCCGGACTCGTCAAAACGGTTGAGGAAGCCGAAATTGTTGCGGATGGCGTTAGAGAAGCGCGTTTTGAGTTCCGTGCCGATGATCTCGAACTGGTGCTGCGACACGGCCGTCTCTTTCGCTTCGACGATGATGGCGGTGCAGGCGTCGCCGAAAATGAAATGGCTGTCGCGGTCGCGCCAGTTCAGGTGGCCGCTGGTGATTTCGGGATTCAGGACCAGCACGGCGCGCGCCTGGCCGCTTTGCACGGCGGCCACGGCTTGCTGGATGCCGAAGGTGGCCGACGAACATGCCACGTTCATGTCAAAACCATAGCCATCGATGCCCAGCGCATCCTGCACTTCCACGGCCATGGCCGGGTAGGCGCGCTGCATGTTGCTGCAGGCCACCAGCACCATGTCGATATCGGCCGGCGTGCGGCCGGCGCGGGCCAGCGCGTCGCGCGCGGCGGCGACCGCCATTTCCGCCTGCAGGGACAGTTCGTCATCGCCCCGTTCCGGGATGCGCGAGACCATGCGCGCCGGATCGAGGATGCCTTCCTTTTCCATCACGAAGCGCGACTTGATGCCGGACGCCTTTTCGATGAAGGCCACGCTCGACAGGTCCAGCGCCGTCACTGTGCCCGCGGTGATCGCGTCGGCGTTGTCGGCATTGAAATTTTCCGCGTAGGCATTGAAGCAGGTGACCAGCTCTTCGTTGGAGATCGAAAATGGCGGCGTGTACAGTCCGGTACCGCTGATGACGACTTGTTTCATGGTTAAACTTTCAAATTTGGCAATCGACGTGGCGCCGATAAGTGAAGCAAATTTTACACAAACGGGCTCGACTGTAGAGAGTTTCGTGTTGCGGGGCAGGGCGATGTGTGGCGGAAGATTGATTTTTGTCGCATGGAGCGGTGCTGGGGGTATTGCGTGTGATGGGGTCAGACCCGCCGGGTCTGACCCCAAACTGCTTACTTCTTCTGTTCTTTCTTGACGTCGGCCTGCACCACCACCGGTTCGGCCTTGGCCAGCTGCACCGGCAAGCCCTTCAGGTGATTGAGCGCCTGGTGCAATTGGAAATCGTCCTTGCTGCCAAATTCCAGCGGCTTGCGGGTCTTTTCCAGGGCGATGATGCGCAATTGCTCTTCCATCTCGTCGTTGACGGGGGCCGCCTTGGTACTTTCCTTGTCGCGGTCGTTGCTCAGGTGCTTGGTCAGGTCCGCTTCGCGGATGCGCAAGCCGTTCAAGCCGTCGCCATCCGCATTTTCATCGACCAGCAGGTCGGGCACGATGCCCTTGGCCTGGATCGAACGGCCGTTCGGCGTGTAGTAGCGGGCCGTCGTCAGCTTGACGGCCGTGTCGGCTGTCAGCTGGCGGATGGTTTGTACGGAACCCTTGCCAAAGGTTTGCGTGCCGATGATGGTGGCGCGCTTGTAATCCTGCAGGGCGCCGGCGACGATTTCCGAGGCCGAGGCCGACCCCGTGTTG
Organism: Janthinobacterium sp. HH104; assembly: GCF_001758715.1. Taxonomy (NCBI): domain Bacteria; kingdom Pseudomonadati; phylum Pseudomonadota; class Betaproteobacteria; order Burkholderiales; family Oxalobacteraceae; genus Janthinobacterium; species Janthinobacterium sp. HH104. The sequence goes on from NZ_LRIB01000047.1 coordinate 69,854, forward strand.
ACGAGCACCACCAGCGGCACTTTCTTGATGGCAGCCGGCAATTTCGCCAGCGCATCGCCTTCCGAGCGGAAGGTATAGTATTCGGCGCGGCCGTAGAACACCTGTTTCGAGTCCGGCAACTGGCCGTTGGTCGAGACGATGGCCGCATCCTTCGGCAGGAAGGCGGCCGAAACGCCGATGGCGCCCTGCAGCACGCCGCCCGGATCGTTGCGCAGGTCGAGCACCATGCCCTTGATGTTCGGATCTTGTTGATATAGCGCCGTGATCTGCGCGGCCATGTCGTCGACGGTCGGTTCCTGGAATTGCGACACGCGCAGCCAGGCGTAGCCCGGTTCGACCATCTTCGCCTTCACGCTTTTTTGATGGATTTCCTCGCGCGTGATGGTAAAGGCCAGCGGCTGCGCTTCATCCTTGCGGGCAATGGTCAGCGACACCTTGGTGCCCGGCTCGCCGCGCATGCGCTTGACGTTGTCGTCGAGGCTGACGCCTTTCACGGGCTGGCCATCGAGGCGGGTGATCAGGTCGCCGGCCTTGATGCCGGCGCGGTAGGCGGGCGAATCCTCGATGGGCGAGACGATCTTGATGTAGCCGTCTTCGCTGAGGCCAATTTCAATGCCCAGGCCGACGAACTTGCCTTCGGAGCCTTCGCGCAGCTCGGCGTAGGCTTTCTTGTCCAGGTAGGCGGAATGGGGGTCGAGCGAGGCAACCATGCCGGAAATGGCGTCTTCCAGCAGTTTCTTGTCTTCCACCGGCTCGACGTAATCGGACTTGATCAGGCCAAACACGTCGGCCAGCTGTCGCAGCTCTTCCAGCGGCAGGGGCGGCTCGACGGTCTTTTGCGCCATGGCGGAAAATTGCAGCGACACGGCGACGCCGGCCACCACGCCCAGGCCGATCAAGCCGGTATTTTTGAGTTTGCCCATCATTGCACCTTTGCAGCTAGCGTGTCTTGCACAAGCGCCAGTCCCCGTGGAGCGGCGCTTTGTTGAAAGTATAGACCTGAATCTCTGCCGGCGTGGGCCGGCCGTGGAAAAAGCGTGCCTGGACCCAGTCTACGCGCGAAAACGGGGCTGCCAGCTTGCCATATGTTGCGGTTTTGTATGCGATGTATAGGGAGTCTTGAGGGGAGTAAGCATTTGTAAGAGTCGAAAAAAAGCGTGTGCGGCGGCCCTATAGTGGACTCGCATTCTCGACCCGAAGTGGTTTTGCCTGCGTCCGCGGACGCAGGCTTTTTTTTATCCGCGGGCTCCGGCTCATTTAGACTGGAGCTTCTTTCTTCCCGGCAGATAAAAAATGTTAACTGATTTGCAGGCACGAGTCTCGCTCGAAGCGCTGATTGAAAAGTATCTGAGGGGGCGGGATCCTGATGTTGGCCTGCTGATCGACATCGTTCAGGATCCGTCACGGCAAGTGCCGATTAGAGGTGTGCTCGAAGCTATCGGGCAGTTCAACCACACGCAGTTCACGCAACAGGAACTGGCGCTGATCGACGACCTGCTTTATCTGTATGGATAAACGCTGCATGCGCTGTTCCAGCCCACGCCATGCTCGCCGGACTGGACAATGAAAGCCCCTTGAGCCTGGCCGAACTGAGCGGTGCGTGCTACATTCCTGCAGCGCCTGGCGCGGCGGGCTATCCGCCCGCAGCTATCTGCCCGGTCTTTTTGACATGCCCCATAAGGACAATTCGTGAATCGCTATCTCTTGAGCAGTCTGACCCTGACCCTGTTGGCTGCGTTTGCCCATGCCGCCGAACCCGTATCCGCCGCTGCCGCCCCGACCGTGGCCCCAAGCGCCGCGCCTGCCGCCGCTGGCGTCGTTTCCGGCATCGATGTGCAGTACATCGACCCCGCCGTGCGCGTGCAGGACGATTTCTTTACCCATTTGAACGGCAAGTGGCTGGCGACGGCTGAGATCCCTGCCGACAAGTCGAGCTGGGGTTCGTTCGCCAAGCTGCGCGATGACACGACGCCGCAATTGCGCGGCATCATCGAATCGACGCAACAGGACAAAAACAAGAAGGCCGGTTCCGAAGCGCAGAAAATCAGCGACCTGTACGCCAGCTACATGGATGAAGCCAAGCTCGATGCGCTGGGCACGAAGCCGCTGGCCGGCGAACTGAACCGCATCCGCTCGCTGCGCGACAAGAAAGGCGTGCCGGCCCTGATCGCCCACCTGAGCCAGACGGGCGTGTCGACTCCCTATGCCGTCTACGTGGGCCAGGATGCGCGTGCCTCGACGAAATATGCGGCATATGTCAGCCAAAGCGGCCTGGGTATGCCAGACCGCGATTACTACCTGGAAGCCAAGCAGGCTGGCGTCAAGGAAAAATACCAGGCGCACGTGGAAAAAATGCTGGCCATGGCCGGCGACAAGAACGCCGCGGCGCGCGCCAAGGCGGTTGTTGCGCTGGAAACGGCCCTGGCCGAAGTGCAATGGACCAAGGTCGAGAACCGCGACCCCGTCAAACGCTACAACAAGACCGACATCAATAAGCTGAACGACCTGACCCCGGGCTACGACCTGAAGTCGGGCCTGGCCGCGCTCGGTATCGCCAACAAGGTCGATTACGTCATCGTCAACCAGCCAAGCTACCTGGCCGGCTACAACAAGGTGCTTGCGTCCGCCGACCTGGACACCGTGAAAGCGTATTTCGAATGGCAGTTGCTGCGCAGCTATGCCAGCTACCTGTCGAAAAACTTCGTCGATGAAAGCTTTGCCTTTTACGGCACGGTACTCAGCGGCGTGACGGAAAACCAGCCGCGCTGGAAGCGTGGCGTGGGCGCCGTCGAAGGCGTGCTGGGCGAAGCCGTCGGCAAACTGTATGTCGCGCAATATTTCCCGGCAGAGCGCAAGGCGCACATGCAGGAACTGGTGAAAAACGTGCTGGCCGCCTACAAGGACAGCATCGATACCCTGGACTGGATGAGCCCGGAGACCAAGAAGGAAGCGCAAGCCAAGCTGGCCAAGTTCACGCCGAAGATCGCGTATCCGAACAAATGGCGCGATTATTCGAAGCTGCAAATCGTCCAGGGCGACCTGGTGGGCAACATGATGCGCGCCGCCAACTTCGGCTCCGCGCGCCAGGTGGCCAAGCTGGGCAAGCCGATCGACCGCGAAGAGTGGGGCATGACGCCGCAAACGGTGAACGCCTATTACAGCTCGACGATGAATGAAATCGTCTTCCCCGCCTCGATCCTGCAGCCACCGTTCTTTGACGCCAACGCGGACGACGCCGTCAACTATGGCGCCATCGGCGCCGTCATCGGCCATGAAATCAGCCATGGCTTCGACGACAAGGGCAGCCAGTCCGATGGCGACGGCAACCTGCGCGACTGGTGGACCCCGGCCGACCGCAAGAATTTTGCGGCCAAGGCCGACGCGCTGACCAAGCAGTACGACGGCTACAGCCCATTGCCTGGCTACCACGTCAACGGTGCGCTGACACTGGGCGAAAACATCGCCGACAACTCGGGCGTGGCGATCGCCTATAAAGCCTATAAAATCTCGCTGGGCGGCAAGCCGGCGCCCGTGCTGGACGGTTTGACGGGCGACCAGCGCTTCTACATGGGCTTTGGCCAAGTGTGGCGCAGCAAGATGCGCGAAGCGCAGCAGATCGTGCAGATCAAGACCGATCCCCATTCGCCGGGCCAGTACCGCGCCAATGGCACCATGGTCAACCAGCCAGGTTTTTATGAAGCGTTTGGCGTGAAACCGGGCGACAAGATGTATGTTGCGCCGGAAAACCGCGTGATCATCTGGTAAACGTCGTATCCATGTAAACGTTATCTTGTCACAACAAAAAAGACCACTTGCGTGGTCTTTTTTGCATTCTGGCCAAAGTTCTTTCTGTCATTTCGGCCGGTATGCTACAGTCAAAAACCGGGCCAGAAGCCTTGGGCCTTCTGACCCTTATATTCCACACAATACAATATAGAGGACAACCGTGAATCGTTATTTGTTAAGTGCATTGACCCTGAGTTTGCTGGCCGGCGTGTCCGGCATGGCTGGCGCCGCTGATAGTGCCAAGAAAGCCGCCGCCGCTCCCGCCACGGCCGTCTCCGCTGCGGCGCTGACGTCGGGCATCGCCGTCGAATACGTCGACCCTGCCGTGCGCGCGCAGGACGACCTGTTCCAGCACCTGAACGGCAAATGGCTGGCGGAAACTGTCATTCCTGCCGACAAGTCGAGCTGGGGCAGCTTTGCCAAGCTGGCCGACGATACGCAAACGCAGCTGCGCGGCATCGTCGAAGGCGCTGCCGCCGACAAGGCACGCGCGGCCGGTTCGAATGCCCAGAAAATCGGTGATTTCTATAACAGCTTCATGGATGAAGCCAAGCTGGAAAGCCTGGGCCTGACCCCCTTGAACGCGGAGCTGGCGAAGATCGCCGCGCTGCAGGACAAAGCGGAATTGCCGGCCGTGATCGCCCATTTCAGCAAACTGGGCGTGACCTCGCCTTACGACTTCGGTATCCACCAGGACGCCAAGGATTCCACCAAATATGTGGCCGACATCGTGCAAAGCGGCCTGGGCTTGCCTGACCGCGATTACTACCTGGAAGAAGGCAAGGCCGATACGCGCGCCAAATACCTGGCCCACGTGGAAAAAATGCTGAGTTTGGCTGGCGACGCGAACGCGGCCGCCAATGCCAAGGCTATCCTGGCGCTGGAAACGGAACTGGCCAAGGCGCAATGGAGCAATGTGCAGAACCGCGACCCCGTCAAAACCTACAACAAGGTGGAACTGGCGAAACTGGCCAGCGTGGCGCCAGGCTATGACTGGGCCCGCTACCTGAAGGACACGGGCATCGCCGGCAAGGTCAATTATGTGATCGTCAGCCAGCCCAGCTACCTGAAAGGCTTTGCCGAGATCGCCAACAAGACGCCGCTGGAAACGTGGAAAGCATACTTCCAGTGGCATTTGCTGCACGCGAACGCTGGCTACCTGCCGAAAGCGTATGTCGACGAAAACTTCGCGTTTTATGGCACTACCCTGACGGGCGTGACGGAAATGCGTCCGCGCTGGAAACGCGGCGTGGGCGCCGTCGAAGGCGCGCTGGGTGAAGCCGTGGGCCAGCTGTACGTGGAGCAGTATTTCCCGGCCGAGCGCAAGGTGCGCATGGAAGCGCTGGTGAAAAACCTGATGACGGCCTACAAGCAAAGCATCGACAAGCTCGACTGGATGAGCCCCGTCACCAAGAAACAGGCGCAAATCAAGCTGGCCAAGTTCACCACCAAGATCGGCTATCCGAACAAATGGCGCGATTACTCGGGCCTGACGGTGGCGCCCGACGACTTGATCGGCAACATCCAGCGTTCGCACCTGCTCAACTACAACCGCGAGCTGAACAAGCTGGGCCAGCCGATCGACCGCGACGAGTGGGGCATGACGCCGCAGACCGTGAACGCTTATTACAATCCTGAGCTGAACGAAATCGTCTTCCCGGCCGCCATCCTGCAAGCACCGTTCTTCGATGCCAACGCGGACGATGCCGTCAATTATGGCGCCATCGGCGGCGTGATCGGCCATGAAATCAGCCACGGCTTCGACGACCAGGGCGCCCAGTACGACGGCGACGGCAATTTGCGCGACTGGTGGACCAAGGCCGACCATAAAAACTTTGCCAAGAAAACCAAGCAGCTGGTGGCGCAGTACAACGGCTTCAGCCCGGTGAAAGGCCACTTCGTCAACGGCGAACTGACCCTGGGCGAGAACATCGCCGACAATTCCGGCGTGGCGATCGCGTATAAAGCGTATAAATTGTCGCTCAATGGCAAGAAAGCCCCTGTCATCGACGGTTTCACGGGCGAGCAGCGCTTCTACGCGGGCTTTGCCCAGGTATGGCGCATGAAAATGCGTGAAGCGCAGCAACTGGTCTTGCTGAAAACGGACCCGCACTCGCCAGGCCAGTTCCGTGCCAACGGCACCATGCGCAACCAGCCCGGCTTCTATCAAGCCTTCGACGTGAAACCGGGCGACAAGATGTATCTGCCACCGAAAGACCGCGTCATCATGTGGTAACAGCAGTGCTGACGCACTAGCACCGAGCCGCCCCGTGCAAAGCCGGGCGGCTTTTTCATGTCCGTCGCGAACGTCGCGTAGGTCGGATTAGCGAAACGCGTAATCCGACAAATCGCTTGCTTATGCGCAGGCGAAAAAAAACCGCCCATCCGGGCGGTTCCTGGTTCAGCGCGCTGGCTGAATTATTTGGCAGGCTCGGCTGCAGGAGCAGCGCCATCAGCGGCCGCGGCCGGTGCCGGCACTTCCGGTTCCTTGAACTTGCCGCCCGACGCGTTGGCGATGTAGACGACGGCGCGCGCCACTTCCACATCGTCGAGGTCCGGATTGCCGCCCTTGGCCGGCATCGCGCGCAAGCCTTCGATGGCATGCTTCAGGACCGTATCGTAGCCCTGGGCCAGGCGGGCCGACCAGCTGCCCGCGTCGCCAAACTTCGGTGCACCGGCCACGCCGGCGCCATGGCAAGCCACGCAGGTCGCCGTGTAGACGGCTTCGCCGCTTTGCAGCACTTTCGGACCGCTGGCATCCTTGAAGGTAAAGCCAGCATTGGCAACCGGACTCAAACGCTCGGCAATGGCTTCCGGCGACTGGCTGTCCGTACCGGCGCCCGTCAGTTTTTGCGCCGTGACGAACTGTACCAGCAGGATGATGCCGATGACGGTGACGAGGAAGAAGCCAGCTACGGCGGCAAGCAATTGTTTAGGCGTTTTGATCGCTGATTGTTGTTCGTTATGTGCGTCGCTCATGATGTCCTTAGTCCAGATTTGAAACTGATGGCCGTGTAAGGTAGCATTTTTACATGCTTGGATGTAAACCTTTATGAAACCCACAATTATAGGCACAAAAATTGAGCAGTGACATGCAATTGCCAGCGATACGACAGTTTCCGTAGACGTAGGTAAAGAAAAACGGTATCCTTCGCATCACTTCAGAAATTCCCCCTACGCGGCTGTAGCTCAGTGGATAGAGTATTGGCCTCCGAAGCCAAGGGTCGTGGGTTCGATCCCCGCCAGCCGCACCAGACAAATCAAAACTCCCGTTTTAATCCAGCCAGCATTGCCATGCGGCTGCATGCTGTGAGTTACTTGCCTGCGCTGTTCTTTGGCATGCGCGGCGCGCCAATGCAATACCTCAACACCTTTGATCGAGAAAGATGCTTACAGCGGCACATGTCCGTTTCTGCTCGCCATGGGCACCGTGCGCCAGCTCATGTCGGTGCTGCCAATTTTTTGTGCATTCTCTTCTCATAAATACCCCTGACGCCCCTGCCGTTGTCCGTTTGCAACCTCCAAAGTCCCTCAGCCGCTGATATCAATATTGATATCGAAACAGTGGAAAAATTGATTGGAGAGATTATCGCCCAGCCCCTAAGATAAACGCCGAGCATGCGAACGACATGCAAGCGATACAAAAAATATCAATACAATATCTGGAGATTCATGATGCGCAACGCCACCGGTCCGCTCGCGGCCACTTCCCCTCGTCCATTCACCTTGAAGGCAGCCGTTGCGGCATTGGCCGGTATTGGCTTGCTGAGCACGGCTTCGGTCTGGGCGCAGGAGGCGGTGGCGGCCAATGCCAGTGCCGAGCCGGCGGCGGAAGTGTCGGTCGTGACCGTTAGCGGCGTGCGCCGCTCGGCGCAAAATTCGCAACAGATCAAGATGCGCTCGGACCAGGTCATCGATTCCATCGTGGCCGACGACATCGGCAAATTCCCCGATAACAACGTGGCTGAAACTCTGGCGCGCATTTCCGGCATCCAGATCCGCCGCGATTCTGGCGAGGCGAGCGCCGTCATGATCCGCGGCTTGCGCGATGTCACGACCCTGCTCAACGGCCGCGAACTGTTCACCACCACGGGCCGCTACGTCAACCTGGCCGACATTCCCGCCACCATGCTGCAGCGCGTCGACGTCTATAAATCGCAGGGTGCGGACCAGGTCGAAGGCGGCGTGGCCGGCATCATCGACGTGCGCACCAACCGTCCGTTCGATTTCAAGGATTTCACGGCCAGCGTGAATACGCGCGCCGTCTACAGCGACAAATCCAAGGCCACCGACCCGAACATCAGCGGCATGCTGTCGAACCGCTGGAAGACGGGCATCGGCGAAGTGGGCGCGCTGCTGGGCTTGTCGCAGCAGCAGCATCGTTACCATGAGGAACGCGCGTTCAATACGGCGCCCGTGGATAAAAGTTTCCTGTCGCCGGGTTTGACGGGGCCGGACCAGGTGGGCTTGCTGCCGATCAAGGGTGACCGCCGTCGCACGACCGCCAATGCCGTGCTGCAATGGCGCCCGAACGCCGACGTCGAGCTGTACGCCGAAGGCATGGCCACGCGCTTCCTGCTCGATGCCGAGTCCGATTACTTTGTCGGCTTGCCATGGTGGGGCACGCCCGTGTCGGCTACAAAAATTCCTGGCACCAACCAGCTGCAAACGCTCACGTCCACCAACGTCAACACCATCATGTCGACGCAGGCGAACAAGAACGAGACGAAGACGCATCAATTTGCCGTCGGCGGCTTGTGGGATATCAACCCGGAATGGCGTTTCACGTCGGAAGTGGCCAGCACCAAAAGCACCTATGCCTGGCGCAACCCGATTCTCGATGCGATTACCGTCGTGCCGAATGCCCGCATCAATACCAACCAGAACGGCACCTTGCACGTGGACTACACGGGCAGCGATTTGCAAGACCCGTCGAACTACTATCTGAAGGGTTTCTTCGACCGCTACGGCAAGGACCAGGGCAGCTCGAACGACGTGCGCGCCGACCTGGCGTACACGCCGAGCGCGGGCGGCATCTTCAAGGAAATCAGCGTCGGCCTGCGCGGCGTGAAGCGCGAAGCCGAATCGATCAAGAGTTTCGAGGGCAATGCGGAAGCACCGGACGTGTCCGGCGCCGCGTTTCCGTTCGGCCGCCAGAGTGTGACGTCGATTCCGGGCCTCAATTGTCTGTCGGAACCGATGTCCAGCGGCGGCCCCGACTATGGCTTGAAGCAGTGGTACACGCCGTGCGCCAGCTTCCTGCTCAATAACACGGGCACCATCCGCGAAGCCGTCACGGGCAGCAGCGCGGCGCGGGCAATGGACCCGGGCTCGTTCTTCAAGGATACGGAAAAGACGTACTCGATCTATACCAAGGCCAAGGTTGCCTTCAAGCTGGGCGCCTACCCCGTCGATGGCACCCTGGGCGTGCGCGTCGTGCGCACCGAACAAAGCTTGCAAGGCAATAGTTCGCAAGATGGCGTCTACACGCCTGTCATCAGCGACACGGCCAGTACCGATGTGCTGCCGAGCGTGGCCCTGAAAATCAAGCTGCGCTCGGACCTGGTCGGCCGCTTCGCTGCAGGCCGCACCATCAGCCGTCCCGGCTTTTCCCAGCTGAACCCGGGCGTGGCCCTCGTCAACTCGACGGAAACGGTGAAGGCGACGGGCGCGGGCGGCAATCCGAATCTGAAACCAGTCACGGGCGACAATGTTGACGCGGCACTGGAATGGTATTTCGCGCCCGCCGGTTCCGTCACGGCTACCGTGTTCCACCACAAGTTCGACGGTTATATCCAGCAACGCATTTCCAGCGAAACCATCGCCGGCAAGACCTATGACGTGGACCGCCCGTACAACACGGCCGCCGGCAAGCTGCAAGGCCTGGAAATTGGCTACCAGCAGTTTTATGACGGCTTGCCTGGCCTGTTGAGCGGCCTGGGCTTGCAAGCGAACGGCACCTACATGAGCGGCACCACGGACGACGAGACGGGCAGCCATGCCATCACGGGCGTGTCGCGCTATGCCTACAACCTGGTCGTGCTGTACGAAAAAGACGCATGGTCGGGCCGTTTGGCCTACAACTGGCGCTCGAAATTCATCGACAGCTACAACCAGGGCGGCCCCGGCCTGGACTTGAAAGTGGCGCCGACGGCCCAGCTCGACGGTTCGCTGTCGTACAAGATCAACGACCAGTTCACCGTGACCCTCGATGGGAATAACTTGCTCGACACCAAGTTCAAGGATTACTGGAACACTGCGGGCGTGTATCCGCGCGACACGCGCCGCTATGACCGCACAGTGGGTCTTTCTTTACGCTGGAAAATGTAACTTGGTCGCACAGTAAAAAATCAAGGGCGTTGCCATGGTTTCGGCCGGCAACGCCCCTGTCAGTTGGGCAGTCACGCACGATTCATCATAAAAAGAATGGACGGAAAGCATGGAGACGCAAAAATTATCTACCGTTGAAAAGGTCGGCTTCGGCGCCGGCGACATGGCGCTCAATGTCGTCATTTCGTCGATGATGTTGATCATTACCTTTTTCTATACCGATATCTATGGCTTGAAAACCACCGACCTGGCCCTGCTGTTCGTGGCCGTGAAAGTCATCGGCGCCATTGCCGACCTGGTCATGGGACAGATCACCGACCGCTACAGCTTTGCCTCGGGCCGCTACCGTCCATACCTGCTGTGGCTGGCCGTGCCGTATGGCGTCAGCGTCTTCTTTGTGTTCAGCACACCCGAGTGGCACTATGACGCCAAGCTGATCTGGGCATACTCGACATATATTCTGATGACCATCATGACGGCCGGCGTGGGCATTCCGTATATCTCCCTGATCAGCGGACTGACGAGCGATCCGCAGGACCGCCTGTCGGCCAACGGCTACCGCCTGTTCTTCGCCAAGATCGGCGCCTTCATGGTGACCATCGTCGTGCCGATCCTGTCGCAGCGCTGGGGCGGCGGCAACCCGGCCGTCGGCTACCAGGCGGCCATGGCCGTGATGGCCGTCATGGGCGTGGCCCTGTTCCTGTTCTGCTATTTCTCCACCACCGAGCGCGTCGTGCACGTGGTGGAAAAGCAATCGTTGCTCGCGCAATTGAAAGTGCTGCTGCAAAACGACCAGTGGCTGGTGCTGTGCGGCGTGTGCGTCACGGGCACCATCGGCTATGTGGTGCGCGGTTCCGTCGCCATTTATTACGCGAAATACTATCTGGGCGGCAGCACGGAAACCGTGGCCGCCTTCCTCACGACCGGCGTAGTGGCCGCTATCCTGGCCATGATCGCTTCGACCTGGATCACCAAGTTTTACTGCAAGGTAAAACTGTTCCGCTACACGCAGATCGGCGTCGCCCTGATCAGCCTGGCGATCTATTTCTTTGTGAAGCCGAGCGATACCGTGCTGGCCTTCGCCCTGTATTTCCTGCTGTCCTTTGTCGTGGACTTGCATGCGCCCGTGTTCTGGTCGGCCATCGCGGAAACCATTGATTACGGTCAAGTCAAGACGGGCAAGCGCGTCTCGGGCTTCGCCTTTGGCGGCATCTCCGTCTGCCAGAAGGCGGGCATGGCGGTGGCGGGCGGCCTGGTGGGCGTGCTGCTCGCGTATTTCGACTACCAGCCCAACCATGAGCAAACGCAATTCGCCCTGAACGGCATCGCCCTGATGCTGTCGATCATCCCCGGCTTCTTCCACTTGCTGATGGGCTTGCTGATGTTCAAGTACCGCATCAGCGATACGTACTACAGCGGCGTGAAGTCGGAAATGCACAAGCGCGGTTTTGTCTCCGCGTAAGAATAATTGAATGGAGCAAGCAACATGGCAGACGTCTTGACACCGCTGATCGAACAGCGCGCCGACCCGCATATCTACCGTCACAGCGACGGCTATTATTACTTTACGGCGTCCGTGCCCCAGTACGACCGCATCGAACTGCGCCGCGCCGACAGCATCGCTGGCCTGGCCGACGCGCAAACGGTCGACGTGTGGCACAAGCCGGAAACGGGGCCGTACAGCGAACTGGTGTGGGCGCCGGAATTGCACTTCAACCAGGGCGCCTGGTATGTGTATTTCGCCGCCGCGCCGAGCCGCGAAATCAAACATAAGTTGTTCCAGCACCGCATGTATGCGATCCGCAATACGAATGCGAACCCGCTCGAAGGCGAGTGGGAATTCATGGGCCAGATCGACACGGGCATCGACACCTTCTGCCTGGACGCCACCACGTTCGAGCACGACGGCGTGCTGTACTACCTGTGGGCGCAGAAAGATGTGGCCATCGAGGGCAATTCGAACCTGTACATCGCGCCGATGGCCACGCCGTGGCAGCTGGCCGGTCCGCCCGTGATGCTGAGCAAGCCGGAATTCGACTGGGAAATTCGCGGCTTCTGGGTCAACGAAGGGCCGTCCGTGCTGAAGCGCAACGGCAAGATCTTCATCAGCTATTCGGCCAGCGCCACCGATGAAAACTATGCGATGGGCTTGCTGTGGGCCGACGACTCCGCCGACCTGCTCGATCCAGCGGCGTGGACCAAGTCGCCCGAGCCCGTGTTTGCCACCTGCTACGAGCACGGCATCTACGGTCCCGGCCACAACAGCTTCACGACGGCCGGCGATGGCGACGGCGTATTGCTGGTGTACCATGCCCGCACCTACACGGAAATCGTTGGCGACCCTTTGTGGAACCCGGACCGCCACACGTTTGTCAAACCGTTGCGCTGGGACGCGCAAGGCATGCCCGTGTTTGGCCGCTCATCGACCCTGTAAAACCTGGACCCGACGCCATGACCCCAGTTGATTCTGTTTCAGTGACGCAATTGCCGTTCGGCATCCTGCCCGATGGCCAGCACGTCAGCGTATTTACCCTGACGAACCGCCAGGGCATGCAAGTCAAGGTGCTCGACTTTGGCGCCATCATCAGCGAAATCCACGTGCCGGATCGCGACGGCAACTTTGCCGACGTGGTGCTGGGTTTCGATCGCATCGAACCGTATCTGCACAACAGCGCTTTCCTGGGCGCCGTCATCGGGCGCTTCGGCAACCGCATCGCCGAGGGACGTTTCAGTCTGGACGGCAAGGATTACCAACTGGCCGTCAACAACCCACCCAATCACCTGCATGGCGGAAACCAGGGCTTTCACCAGGTCATGTGGCAAGCCGTGCCGTTCGCCAGCGACGACGCCGTCGGTATCACGTTCACGCGCAGCAGCCCGCATGGCGAAGACGGCTATCCGGGCAAGCTGGACGTCACCGTCGTGTACGAACTGGACAACGACAATGCGCTGCACCTGCGCTACCACGCCGTGACGGACCAGGCCACGCCGATCAACTTGACCAACCACAGCTATTTCAATCTGGCGGGGCACGGTGATATCCTCGGTCACGAGTTGTCCATCAACGCGGACCGCTACCTGCCCGTGGACGCGGGGTCGATCCCCACGGGCGAATTGGCGGACGTGACCGGCACGCCGTTCGACTTGCGCCAGAGCACCGTTATCGGCAGCAGCATCGATGTGCCGCATGAGCAGCTGCGCATCGGCCGCGGTTACGACCATAACTTTGTGCTGAATCAAAAGCCGGGGCACAGACTGAACCTGGCCGCCACCGTGCGCGAGTCGCAATCGGGCAGGGTGATGCAGGTGTACACGCAGGAGCCGGGTATCCAGTTTTATTCCGGTAATTTCCTCGACGGCAGCCAGCAGGGCAAGCAGGGCGCCATCCGCTATCGCGGCGCGCTATGCCTGGAAACGCAGCATTTTCCGGATTCGCCGAACCAGTCGCATTTCCCGAATACCATTTTGCGCCCGGGCGAGGTGTATCAGACGGAAACGGTCTATCGGTTTTCCGCAGAATAATCGTCGCAGACCCCAAAAACCTTCCACGCCCTGCCGCCACGCGCCCGCAGGGCGTTTTCATTGGTGCTGATGGATATCGTTTTCGATATCGGAACGCATTAAAAATTGATTGGAAAGGCATGGCAGGATTCTTTAGTATTCCAACATCGCTGCCCGGGCCGACGACATTAGATCCGGCATGGCACAACCAGGAGAATGGCATGTCTGAGACAAAAAAGAAGGTAGCCCTGCGCTCTGCCGAGTGGTTCGGCTCGCAGGACAAGAACGGCTTCATGTACCGCAGCTGGATGAAAAACCAGGGCATACCTGACCACGAGTTTCACGGCAAGCCCATCATCGGCATCTGCAATACCTGGTCCGAACTGACCCCCTGCAACGCACATTTCCGCCAGCTGGCCGAGCACGTCAAGCGCGGCATCCTGGAAGCGGGCGGTTTCCCAGTGGAATTCCCTGTCTTCTCGAATGGCGAATCGAATTTGCGCCCGACAGCCATGCTGACGCGCAACCTGGCCTCGATGGACGTGGAAGAATCGATCCGCGGCAATCCGATGGACGCCGTCGTGCTGCTGGTCGGCTGCGACAAGACGACGCCGGCGCTGCTGATGGGTGCGGCCAGCGTCGACATTCCGACCATCGTCGTCAGCGGCGGCCCCATGCTGAACGGCAAACTCAATGGCAAGGACATCGGTTCCGGCACGGCCGTATGGCAGTTGCACGAGCAGATGAAGGCGGGATCGATCACCTTGCACCAGTTCATGTCGGCCGAATCGGGCATGTCGCGCTCGGCCGGTACCTGCAACACCATGGGCACGGCTTCGACGATGGCCAGCATGGCGGAAGCGCTGGGCACGTCCCTGCCGCACAACGCCGCAATCCCCGCCGTCGATTCGCGCCGCTACGTGCTGGCCCACATGTCGGGCATCCGCATCGTCGAAATGGTGCACGAAGACCTGCGCCTGTCGAAAGTGCTGACGCGCGAAGCGTTTGAAAACGCCATCAAGGTCAACGCCGCCATCGGTGGCTCGACCAATGCCGTGATCCACCTGAAAGCGATTGCCGGCCGCATCGGCGTGCCTTTGGAGCTGGAAGACTGGACCAAGGTAGGCCGCGGCACGCCGACCATCGTCGACTTGCTGCCGTCGGGTCGTTTCCTGATGGAAGAGTTTTATTATGCGGGCGGCTTGCCGGCCGTCATCCGCCGCCTGGGCGAGGGCGATCTGCTGCCGCACAAGAATGCGCTGACCGTCAACGGCAAGTCGCTGTGGGACAACTGCGTTGAAGCGCCGATCTACAACGATGAAGTGGTGCGCACCTTGGACAACCCATTGCTGGCCGATGGCGGCATTTGCGTGTTGCGCGGCAATCTGGCGCCACGCGGCGCCGTGTTGAAACCGTCGGCCGCTTCGCCACACCTGATGCAGCACCGCGGCAAGGCCGTCGTGTTCGAGGACTTTGAACATTACAAGGCCCGCATCGTTGATCCGGATCTGGATGTGGACGCGAACTCCGTGCTGGTCATGAAGAACTGCGGCCCGAAAGGCTATCCTGGCATGGCGGAAGTGGGCAACATGGGCTTGCCGCCGAAACTGCTGGCGCAAGGCATCACCGACATGGTGCGTATCTCGGATGCGCGCATGAGCGGCACAGCCTACGGCACGGTCGTCCTGCACGTGGCGCCGGAAGCGATGGCCGGCGGCCCGCTGGGCATCGTGCGCGACGGCGACATGATCGCCCTCGACTGCCACAACGGCAGCCTGAACATCGACATCAGCGATGCGGAAATCGCCGAGCGCCTGGCGGCCCGCGAACTGGGCAGCGCTCCCGGACCGAAGAGCGGCTACCAGCAGCTGTACATCGAACACGTGTTGCAGGCCGATGAAGGCTGCGATTTCGACTTCCTGGTCGGCAATCGCGGTTCCGCCGTGCCACGTCACTCACACTAAGCGGAGAATCCCATGCTGTTGCTGCAATTTACGAATGAACACGGCGGGCGCCTCGTCGGCCTGCTGCAAGACGACGCCATCCGCGTCATCGAAGGCTACAACACGACGTATGCGCTGGCGCAAGACGCCATCCGCAAAAAGGTGAGCCTGGCGGATCTGGTCAACGCCACGGTCGGCAACACCACGCATTCCTATGCGGACGTGGCCGCTGCCGGACGTGTGCTGGCGCCGCTCGACCACGCCGATGAAGCGCACTGCTACGTGACGGGCACGGGTCTGACCCACCTGGGCAGCGCCGGCGCGCGCGACGCCATGCACAAGAAGATCGGCGGCGACGCGGAATCCTTGAGCGACTCGATGAAAATGTTCCGCCTGGGCGTGGAAGGCGGCAAGCCGGCTGACGGCACGGCCGGCGCCCAGCCCGAATGGTTCTATAAAGGCGACGGCTCCATCGTGCGCGCCGGCGGCCAGCCGCTGCGCATGCCGGACTTTGCCCTCGATGGCGGCGAAGAGCCGGAAATCGCCGGCCTGTACGTGATCGGCGACGACGGCCAGCCCTACCGGGTCGGCTACGCCATCGGCAATGAATTCTCGGACCACGTGACGGAGCGCCAGAACTATCTGTACCTGGCCCACTCGAAGTTGCGAGCCTGCAGCGTGGGCCCGGCCCTGCTGGTGGGCGAATTGCCCGCGCATATCGCCGGTACTTCGCGTGTGCTTGATGCGGCTGGCAATGTACGCTGGGAAAAAGCGTTCGTCAGCGGCGAAGAGAATATGTCGCACACGATCGCCAACCTGGAACACCATCACTTCAAGTACCCGCTGTTCAAGCGCCCTGGCGACGTGCACGTACACTTCTTTGGCACGGCAACGTTAAGCTTTGCCGATGGCGTGAGCGTGGCGCCTGGCGAAACCTTTGAAATCGAAGCGCCGGCCTTTGGCCCTGCCTTGCGCAACCGCCTCGATGTCTTCCCAACCGAATTTGCGAAAGTGAGCACATTATGAGTTTCAATATCACCGGTGATGCATTGATTGGCGGCGTCGCCGTCAAGGGTAACGGCGGCTCTTTCGAAGCGTGGGACCCGGCCGCGCGCGCGCGCATCGCGCCCGCTTTCCACATGGTTGATGCCGCGCAAATCGACGCGGCGTGCCGTTTGGCGCAAGCCGCGTTCGACCCGTTCCGCGCCACCAGCGACGCGGAACGCGCCGATTTTCTCGACACCATCGCCGCGCAAATCCTCGAGCTGGGCGACGACCTGATCGTGCGCGCCATGACGGAAAGCGGCTTGCCGCGCGCGCGCCTGGAAGGCGAACGTGGCCGCACAGTGGGTCAATTGAAATTGTTCGCCGGCTTGCTGCGCGAAGGATCGTGGACCGATGCACGCATCGACAGCCCGCTGCCCGACCGCGTGCCGCCGCGTCCTGACTTGCGTTTGCGCATGATCGGCCTGGGCCCCGTCGCCGTGTTTGCGGCCAGTAACTTCCCGCTGGCCTTCTCGGTCGCTGGCGGCGATACAGCCTCGGCCCTGGCTGCCGGCTGCCCCGTCGTCCTGAAAGCCCATTCGGCTCATCCGGGCACGTCGGAACTGGTGGCGCGCGCCATCGTGAACGCGATTGCCATCTGCAAGCTGCCGGCAGGCGTGTTCGCCTTGCTGACAGGCACGGGCAATGGCATCGGCCAGACTCTGGTGGCCCATCCCGCCATCCAGGCCGTCGGCTTTACGGGTTCGCGTTCGGGCGGCATCGCCCTGATGAAGGTGGCGGCCGAACGTGCGCAACCGATACCCGTATATGCTGAAATGAGCAGCATCAATCCCGTCTTTGTGTTGCCGCAAGCGCTGGCTGCCCGTGGCGCGGCGATTGCAAGCGGTTTTGCCGCCTCGCTGACCATGGGCGTGGGCCAGTTCTGCACCAATCCCGGCCTCGTGCTGGGTCTGGAAGGTCCCGACTTTACGGCGTTTGCCGCCGCTGCCGCCGAAGCGCTGGCGCCGGCGCCTGCCGCCACCATGTTAACGGCTGGTATTGCCAGCAGCTATGCCAAGGGCGTCGCCGCGCTGGCGCAGCATGCCGACGTGACGCCGCTGGTGCAAAACACGGGCGACGAAGGCAAGGGTGCCGCCGCCCTGTTCGTTACTTCGGGCGAAGCGTTTTTGGCCAAGCACGATCTGCGCGACGAAGTCTTCGGTCCCGCTTCCCTGCTGGTCGCCTGCCGCGACATCGAGCAATTGCTGGCGATCACGGAAAGTCTGGAAGGCCAGCTGACGGCCACCCTGCAAATCGATGCCGGCGACGTGGCAGATGCGCGCCGTTTGCTGCCCGTGCTGGAACGCCGCGTGGGCCGCATCCTGGCCAACGGTTTCCCGACGGGCGTGGAAGTGTCGACGGCCATGGTGCACGGCGGCCCGTTCCCGGCCACGTCGGATGGCCGCAGCACCTCGGTCGGTACGGCAGCCATCAACCGCTTCCTGCGTCCCGTGTCCTACCAGAACCTGCCGCAAGACTTGCTGCCGGAGTCGCTGCGCGACGATAATCCGCTGGGGATCTGGCGTCGTCACGATGGCGTGCTGGGCAAACTTTAATCACAAAAAATAAAAATACACAGGCGGAGACAAGATGAAGCAATTGGCGAAATATGGCAGCTTGCAGGGCAAGCGCGTGTTCATCACGGGTGGCGGCAGCGGCATCGGCGAATCTTTGGTGGCAGAATTTGCCGCCCAGGGCGCGCTGGTGGCGTTTGTCGATATCGCCGTGGAAGCGAGCGAGGCCCTGTGCCGCCGCCTGGCCGAAGCTGGCCTGACGGCGCCCATTTTCCGCCATTGCGACATCACGGATATCCCATCATTGCAAGCCGTCATGGCCGAACTGGCCGACAAGCTGGGCGACTTCGATATCCTCGTCAACAATGCCGCCAACGACCAGCGCCACCAGGCGCAGGACGTCACCCTGGAATACTGGAACGAGCGCATTGCGATCAATCAACGTCCCATGTTCTTCACGTGCCAGGCCGTCTTCGAGGGCATGAAACGCAAGGGCGGCGGTTCCATCATCAACGTCAGCTCGATTTCCTGGCACATGAAGTCGGGCGGCTACCCTGTGTATGCCACCACCAAGGCGGCCGTCGTGGGCCTCACGCGGGGCCTGGCGCGCGACTTTGGCGCCCACAATATCCGCGTCAACACCGTCACACCGGGCTGGGTCATGACGCAGCGCCAGATCGACCTGTGGGTCGACGACGCGGCTGAAGTGGAAATCAAGAAAAGCCAATGCTTGCCAAGCAAGTTGATGCCACAGGACATCGCCGCCATGGTGCTGTTCCTTGCTTCCGATGACGGCGCGATGTGCTCCTCCCAGGAATTCATCGTCGACGCCGGCTGGGTGTGACAAAACGTCCAGGGCGTTGTTGCAGGGTCGGATGTCATCGTACTGATGTACTAGCGTACTGTCTTCGACCCTGCGCCTAGCCCTGGGCGTTTTGTCGGCCGCGGGTTTGCCCGCAGCCACCTTCTTCCTTTGAAATACCCTCTTGCCGCCTCAACCCCGCGGCAGGAGAGGCATCGCCATATCCATATTGCCGGGTTGATCCCGGCCCTTGCTTTTCACTAAAAAACAGGAGACAGCATGAAACTCATCCATACCAGCATCGTGGCCTTCAGCCTGGCCATGGCCGCCGGCAGCGCCTTTGCCGCGCCCGTCAAGGTCACCATCGACGTGGCCAAGCCCGGTGCCGTGATCAACAAGAACGTGTACGGCCAGTTCGCAGAACACCTGGGCACCGGTATCTATGAAGGCATGTGGGTGGGACCGGAGTCTTCCATTCCGAATACCAAGGGCTGGCGCAACGACGTGCTGGGCGCGCTGAAACAGTTGCACGTGCCGCTGGTCCGCTGGCCGGGCGGCTGTTTTGCTGATGAATACCACTGGAAGGACGGCATCGGCGCGCGTGACAAGCGCCCGACCAAGGTCAACACCAACTGGGGCGGCGTGGAAGAATCGAACGCCGTCGGCACGCACGAATTCTTCGACCTGGCAGAGCTTTTGGGAGCGCAGACCTATATCAACGGCAACCTCGGTTCCGGCACGCCGCAGGAAATGTCCGAATGGCTCGAATACATGACGTCGGACAGCAAGTCGACCCTGGCCGAGCTGCGCCGCAAGAATGGCCGTGCCCAGCCGTACAAGGTCGATTACTTTGGCATCGGCAATGAAGCCTGGGGGTGCGGCGGCAATATGCGCCCGCAGTACTATGCCGACCTGTACAAGCACTATCACACCTTCATGAAGACGCCGGAAAGCGCCCGCCCGAAATTCATCGCCAGCGGCGGCAATGACGACGACATCAGCTGGTCCAGCACCCTGAGCCGCGAAATCAAGCCGAACATGATGGACGCCATCAGTTTCCACTACTACACGGTGCCGACGGGCGTCTGGGAAAAGAAGGGCGCCGCCACGGGCTTTGGCGAAAATGAGTGGATTTCCACCCTGAGCCGCACCCTGCGCATTGATAGCTTGATCAAGAACAATATCGCCGCCATCGACAAGAACGATCCCTCGAAAAAGACGGGCTTGTACGTCGATGAATGGGGCACCTGGTACGACGTGGAGCCGGGCACCAACACGGGTTTCCTGTTCCAGCAAAACAGCTTGCGCGATGCGCTCGTTGCTGCCCTGAACTTCAATATTTTCCATGCCCACGCGGACCGTGTGCGCATGACGAATATCGCGCAAATGGTCAACGTGCTGCAGGCGATGATCATCACGGACAAGGACAAATATTTCCTCACGCCTACATATCACGCGTTTGAAATGTACGTGCCGTTCCAGGATGCCACGTCCCTGCCGGTCGCTATCCAGGGTAATGGCAAGTACAGCCTGGGCAAGGTCAGCATTCCGGAAGTGAGCGCCTCGGCCGCGCGCGGCAAGGATGGCAAGGTGTATTTGTCGCTGGTCAACACGAACCCGCACAAGGCGGTCGACGTGAGCGTGGCATTGGCCGGCAAGCAAGTGGCCAGCGTGACGGGCCGCGTGCTGACCGCAGGCAAGATGGATGCCGTCAACAGCTTTGCGCAACCGCAAGCCGTGCAGCCGGTGGCGTTCAATGCCCAGGCGCAAGGCGGCAAGCTGACCGTGTCGGTGCCCGCCAAGGCCGTCGTGGTGGTGGCCGTCGACTAAGCTGTCGCTCACCTGTCACTCATCAGGCCGGCCCGCATGACGGGCCGGCTGACCATTTTGGAGAAGACGATGCACACATTGACACGCGGCATGGCCGCCATCCTGAGCACCCTGGCGATCATGGCTGCCGCGCACGCGGCCCAGGTCAGCGTGCACGACCCCGTGATGGCCAAGGAAGGCGACACGTATTATTTGTACAGCACGGGTCCCGGCATTACCTTCTACAGTTCGAAAAACATGGTTGACTGGCAGCCGGAAGGGCGCGTCTTCGCCGGCCAGCCGACCTGGGCAAAAACAGCTGCTCCCAGCTTTGACGACCATATCTGGGCGCCCGACGTGCAATTTCACGACGGAAAATACTATCTGTACTACTCGGTATCCGGCTTCGGCAAGAACACGTCCGGCATCGGCGTGACTGTCAACACGACCTTGAATCCCCGCTCGCCCGACTACCGCTGGGTCGACCAGGGCATGCTACTGCAATCAGTGCCCGAGCGCGACGAGTGGAACGCTATCGATTCGAACATCATCACCGATGCCAAGGGCACGCCGTGGATGTCGTTCGGCTCGTTCTGGAATGGCATCAAGCTGGTGAAACTGACGCCGGACTGGACCCACATTGCGGAACCGCAAGAGTGGCACTCGCTGGCGCGCCGCGTACCCCTGCCGCCACGCGCAGGCGAATTCAAGCCTGCGCCCGAGGAAATCGAGGCACCGTTCATCTTCCAACACGGCAACGATTACTTCCTCTTCGTTTCCTGGGGCTTGTGCTGCCAGAAAGAAAAAAGCACGTATCACCTGGCCGTGGGACGCTCAAAAAGCGTGACGGGTCCGTATCTGGACAAGGATGGCCGCGACATGGCGCAGGGCGGCGGCACGGTGCTGCTGAAAGGCGACAAGGACTGGCAAGGCCTCGGCCACAACAGCGCCTATACGTTTGACGGCAAGGATTATCTGGTGCTGCACGCCTATGAAACGGCGGACAATTATTTGCAGAAGCTCAAGATCCTGCCCATGACATGGGACAAGGATGGCTGGCCGCAAGTCGACGCGCGTGACTTGAACCGCTATCAAAGCCGCGAATTGCCGGCAGCCAAACGGTAAGCAGGGCAGGGGATGGGCGGCAGGTGATACGCAAATCGATATCACAAGCGAAAAAGAATTGATTGGATGGCTATGTTGCTTTCTCCTACCATGGGTTCATAAAAAACCGCCCATCCGGCATCCGGCTGTGATGGTATTCCAAAAAAAACTGGAGACAAGAATGAAATTGACACGCCGCACACTCCTCGCCAGCGCCATGTTGTTGGCACTGTCCGCTACTTCTTCCGCCTTTGCCGCCAAGCCCCTCGTCATGGGCTTTTCGCAGGTGGGTGCCGAAAGCGAATGGCGCACCGCCAATACCGTCTCCATCAAGGATGCGGCCAAGAAAGATGGCGTCACCCTGAAATTTGCCGATGCGCAGCAAAAACAGGAAAACCAGGTCAAGGCCCTGCGCTCGTTCATCGCGCAAAAAGTCGACGTGATCGCCTTCTCGCCCGTCGTTGAGTCCGGCTGGGATACGGTTCTGCGCGAAGCCAAGGCTGCCAAGATTCCCGTCATCCTGACGGACCGCGCCGTCAATGTCGCCGACAAATCGCTGTACGTGACCTTCATCGGTTCCGATTTCGTGGAAGAGGGCCGCCGCGCCGGCCAATGGCTGCTCGAGCACGCCAAGAAAACCCCGGACGCGCAACTGAACATCGTCGAGCTGCAAGGCACGGTCGGTTCCGCGCCGGCCATCGACCGCAAGGAAGGCTTCCAGGAAGTCATCGGCAAGAATCCGAAATTGAAGATCATCCGTTCGCAAACGGGCGACTTTACGCGCGCCAAGGGCAAGGAAGTGATGGAAGCGTTCCTGAAGGCCGAAGGCAAGAAGATCAACGTGCTGTACGCGCACAATGACGACATGGCCATCGGCGCCATCCAGGCCATAGAAGAAGCGGGCATGAAACCGGGCAAGGACATCATCATCATCTCGATCGATGGCGTCAAAGGCGCGTTCGAAGCCATGATCGCCGGCAAGCTGAACGTCACCGTCGAATGCAGCCCGCTGCTGGGCCCGCAATTGATGTCGATCGCCCGCGACGTGGTGGCCGGCAAGCCCGTGCCAGCGCGCATCACGACGGTGGAAGGCGTGTTCCCTGCCGAGGTGGCCGCCAAGGAATTCCCGAACCGTAAGTACTAAGCTTGCCGCATGATGAATACGCAAGCGCAACACAACGCCGCGCCAGCTCCCTTGCTGGAGTTGCGCGGCATCAGCAAGTCCTTTCCTGGCGTCAAAGCCCTCAGCGACGTTGCCCTGCGCCTGTATCCGGGTGAAGTGCACACCTTGATGGGGCAGAACGGCGCCGGGAAATCGACGCTGATCAAGGTGCTGACGGGCGTCTACACGCCCGACAGCGGCCAGATCCTGTTTGACGGCAAGCCCATCGCGCCCGCGTCCACCTCGGATGCGCAGTTGCTCGGCATCAGCACCGTGTACCAGGAAGTCAATCTGTGCCCGAACCTGTCGGTGGCGGAAAACATCTTTATTGGCCGCTACCCGCGCCGCTTTGGCGCCATCAACTGGCGTTCCATGCAGCAGCAGGCGCGTGCCTTACTGCAGCAATTGCAGATCGATATCGATGTCACGGCGCAATTGTCCAGCTTTCCGCTGGCGATCCAGCAAATGGTGGCTATTTCGCGCGCACTGAACATTTCGGCCCGCGTGCTGATCCTCGATGAACCCACGTCCAGCCTGGACGAGGCGGAAGTCAATCTGCTGTTTTCCGTGCTGCGCCGCCTGCGCGAGCAGGGCATGGCGATTCTGTTTGTGACCCACTTCCTCGACCAGACCTACGCCATTTCCGACCGCATCACCGTCATGCGCAATGGCGAGCGCGAGGGCGAATACGCGTGCAGCGAACTGTCGCGCCTGGCGCTGGTCAATAAAATGATCGGCGTGGCGGCCGACACGCAGGAGCAAACGCTGGACCTGGCGCAAGAAGCGGGCGCCGCCAGCTTCGGTCCGACTGTGCTCGAAGCGCAGGGACTGGGCCGCAAGGGCGCCTTGCTGCCCATGGATTTCCACATCCGCCAGGGTGAATTGCTGGGCCTGGCCGGCTTGCTCGGTTCGGGGCGCACGGAACTGGCGCGTTTGCTGTTCGGCGCCGACAAGGCCGATTCCGGCAGCATCGTCATGCAGGGAAAGATACGCCAGTTCAACGTGCCGCGCGACGCGATTGCCCAGGACATCGGCTTTTGCTCGGAAGACCGCAAGCACGAGGGGGCGATTTTGTCGCTGTCCGTGCGCGAAAACATCATCCTGGCCTTGCAGGCCCGCACGGGCTTGCTGCGCGCCATCCCGTTCAAACGCCAGCAGGCGCTGGCCGATGAGTATGTGAAGGCGCTGGGCATCAAGACGGCCAGCATTGAAACGCCGATTGGCAGCCTGTCGGGCGGCAATCAGCAGAAAGCTTTGCTGGCGCGCTGGCTGGTGACGTCGCCGGCCATGCTGATTCTCGATGAACCGACGCGCGGCATCGACGTGCGCGCCAAGCAGGAAATCATGAGTTATGTGAGCAAGCTGTGCCGCAAGGGCATGGCCATCCTGTTCATCTCGTCGGAGCTGCCGGAAGTGCTGCGCTGCAGCGACCGTATTCTCGTCATGCGCGACCGCAAAGCTTGCGGCGACTATGCGCGCGGCGAGCTCGACGACAGCTCCGTGCTGCAAGTGATCGCCGGAGACGCCACATGAGTTTATCCACGCCATCGAACGCGCCCCTGGCGCGTCCGGCTTCCACTACGGGTACGTCCGCCTTGCATACCGTTCTGCACCACCCCTTGAGCCGGCCCCTGGCCGCGCTGTTGCTGCTGTTGCTGGTGGCCTTCTTTGCCATCCCCGGCTTTTTTCACCTGGAAGTGCGCGACGGCCACCTGTACGGCAGCGTGATCGACATCGTCAACCGTGCCGCCCCGCTGATGCTGGCGGCCCTGGGCATGACCCTGGTCATCGCCACGCGCGGCATCGACATTTCCGTGGGCGCCGTCGTGGCCCTGTCCGGCACGGTGGCCGCCATGCTGATCGGCGGCACCATGGTGATGGACAACGGCGTGCCGACCTACGTGAGCAATATCCCGATGGGCTGGGCCCTGGCGGCCGCCCTGGGCGCCGCCTTGTTGTGCGGCGCCTGGAATGGCGTGCTGGTGGCGGGCCTCGGCTTGCAACCCATCGTCGCGACATTGATACTGATGGTGGCGGGGCGTGGCCTGGCGCAATTGCTGACGGATGGGCAGATCGTCACCGTCTATTATCAACCGTTCTTTTTCATCGGCAGCGGTTACCTGTTCGGCTTGCCGTTTTCGCTGTTCCTCGTCGCTGCCGTGTTCATCATCACGGCCGTGCTGATGCGCAAGACGGCCCTGGGCCTGTTTATCCAGGCCGTCGGCATCAACCCCGTCGCCGCGCGCCTGGCCGGCATCAAGACGGCGACGCTGATCTTTTTCGTCTACGTGTTTTGCGCCGCCTGCGCGGGCCTGTCGGGCCTGATGATCAGCTCGAACATCAAGAGCGCCGACGCCAATAACGCGGGCCTGATGCTGGAACTCGACGCCATCCTGGCAGTCACCCTGGGCGGTACCTCCTTGGCTGGCGGCAAGTTCAGTCTCGTTGGCAGCATGATCGGCGCCCTCATCATCCAGACCCTGACCTACACGATCTATTCGCTGGGCGTGCCGCCGGAAGTGAACATGGTCGTCAAGTCGGTCGTCGTCTTCCTCGTCTGCCTGTCGCAATCGTCGGAATTCAAGCAATTGCTGCATCGGAGAAAAGCATGAAGGGCTTGCTGCATACCCCGTATTTCACCTCGCTCGTCACGGTCCTGCTGCTGGTGGTGATGCTGGGCCTGGGCGGCGCCGCCTATCCGGGCCTGCTGTCGACGCAAGTGATCTTTAACCTGTTGATCGATAACGCCTTTTTGCTGGTGATCGCCGTCGGCATGACCTTCGTCATCGTTTCCGGCGGCATCGATCTGTCTGTCGGTTCCGTGCTGGCCCTGTCGACCATGATCGCCGCCTGGCTGCTGAACGTGGCGCACTGGCCGCCGCTCTTGGTGATCGTCACGGTGCTGGCACTGGGCACCGTGTTTGGCGCCAGCATGGGCGCGCTGATTCATTACTTCAAATTGCAGCCCTTCATCGTCACCCTGGCCGGCATGTTTCTGGCGCGCGGGCTGTGCTACTTGATCAGCATCAATTCCATCACCATCGACGACCCGCTGTTCGTGGCCATGTCGCAGACGCAGTTACAGTTTCTCGGTGGCTTCGTTTCGCCGGGCGTCGTGATCGCCGTGATCACGTTGCTCTTGGCCATCTGGCTGGCGCACGCCACGCCGTTCGGCCGCGCCGTGTATGCGATCGGCGGCAATGAACAGTCGGCCCTGATGATGGGGCTGCCCGTGGGCCGCACCAAGGTCTTTATCTATGCCTTCAGCGGCTTTTGCGCCGCGCTCGGCGGCGTGCTGTTTTCGTTCTACATGCTGTCCGGCTATGGCTTGCATGCGCAAGGCACGGAACTGGACGCGATTGCCGCCGTCGTCATCGGCGGCACCCTGCTCAGCGGCGGCTACGGCTATGTGGCGGGCGCGCTGTCGGGCGTGCTTGTGCTCGGTACCATCCAGACCCTGATCGCCTTCGACGGCACGCTCAGCTCGTGGTGGACCAAGATCGTCATCGGCGGCTTGCTGTTCGTCTTTTGCGTCGTGCAAAGACTGATGGCCATGGGCCAGAAGAATACCAATCGGAGCTAATACCATGTTTCACAAGAATAAACTTGCCGCAACCATCGGCATGGCGGCGGCGCTCGCCTGCGCCCCATTCGGCGCGCAGGCGGCCAACCCCATCGTCAAGGATATCTACACGGGCGACCCGGCCGCGCTGGTCGACAATGGCAGGGTGTACCTGTACGTGGGCCACGATGAAGCGAGCGCCACGGATACGGATTACCTCATGCACGAGTGGCGCGTATATTCCTCGTGCGACATGGCGAACTGGACGGATCACGGCTCGCCCGTGCGCTTTTCCACCTTCGCGTGGGCCGGCAAGGATGCGTGGGCAGGTGACATCGTCAAGCGCGGCAATAAATACTATTTCTATTCGACCGTCGACCATAAAACCATTCCCGGCAAAGCCATCGGCGTGGCCGTCTCCGACAGCCCGACCGGGCCGTTCGTCGATGCGCGCGGCAGCGCTCTGATCACCAACGACATGACGAAGCAGACGGCCATTCCCTGGGACGATATCGACCCGGCCGTCTTTATCGACACGGATGGGCAGGCCTACATTTACTGGGGTAACACGGTCTTGAAATACGCCAAGCTGAAAGCCAACATGACGGAGCTGGACGGCCCGATTCTGACCTTCGGCATGGATGCGTTCACGGAAGCGGCCTATATGCACAAGCATGCCGGTACGTATTATTTGTCGTACTCGCGCAATTTCCCCGAGGAGACGGCGTATTCGACGGGGCCGACACCGACGGGGCCCTGGCATTTCCGCGGTACCATCATGGACAAGAATGCCGTCGTGAAAACCATTCACCAGGCCATCATCGAGTTCAATGGCAAGTCCTACATCTTCTATCACAACGACAAGTTGCCCGGCGGCGGAGAATACCGGCGTTCCGTGGCCGTGGAAGAGCTGAAATACAAGCCGGACGGCACGATCGAATTCATCCGGCAAACGGCTGGCCCGGCCGCCAACCCGAGCGCCGCCTGCGAGGCATTGTGAACGCTTGTTGGCCAAGTATAAAAAGGAGACATACCGATATCTATAACATCGATATTGAATTAAAACTGATATCGATCATGATATGATTTATTCATGGATACCCTCAACCCCAACTGGTTCTTGCGAGCCCGCCTGAAGACGCGGCAATTGCTGCTGTTGATCGCCCTTGATGAGCAGCGCAACATCCACCGCGCGGCGGAAGAATTGCACATGACGCAGCCGGCCGCGTCCAAGCAAATCAAGGACCTGGAAGAGATGCTGGACGTGCGCCTGTTTGACAGGTTGCCACGCGGCATGGAGCCGACCATCTACGGCGAGACGATGATACGCCACGCGCGCATGGCCCTGACGAGCCTGTCGCTGGCGCATGACGACATCGTTGCCCTGAAGTCGGGCCTGACGGGCCAGGTGGAAGTGGGCGTCATCATGACGCCGGCCATGGCCTTGCTGCCGCGCGCGATTGCCCGCATCAAGCAGCAGGCGCCGTTGATGCGCATCGGCGTGCATCTGGAGCACAGCAATACGCTGATGGACATGCTGCAGCACGGCACCCTCGATTTCATGATCGGGCGCATCCTGGAAAAGGAAAGCAGCGCGGGACTCATCTACGAGGAATTGACGGAAGAGCCGGCCAGCGCCGTGGCGCGCAATGGCCATCCGCTGCTGTCGCGCAAGAATCTGCAATTGAAGGATTTGGCGGGCCAGCCGTGGATTCTACCGCCGCAAGGCAGTATCCTGCGCCACCGCTTCGACATGATGTTTCGCCGCGCGGGCCAGGAACCGCCCGTGGACGTGGTCGACACCACCGCCTTGCTCCTGATCACGTCCTTACTGCAGCAGACGGACTCGCTGCACGTGATGCCGACGGAAGTGGCCCATTACTACGAATCGTTGAACGTGCTGAGCATCTTGCCCATCGAGCTGCCGTGCAAGATGGATGCGTTCGGCATCATCCGGCAGCAGGACCACTTGCTGTCGCCGGGGGCGGATATGCTGCTCAAGGCCGTGCGGGCCACGGCGGCGGATATGTATTGACTCGACGCGGTGGTGGTTGTGTCGGATTACGCGTTCCGCTAATCCGACCTACGCCACATGGTAGGTCGGATTAGCCCGCAGGGC
The DNA here is from genome assembly GCF_001758715.1 of Janthinobacterium sp. HH104. NCBI lineage: Bacteria > Pseudomonadati > Pseudomonadota > Betaproteobacteria > Burkholderiales > Oxalobacteraceae > Janthinobacterium > Janthinobacterium sp. HH104. The sequence goes on from NZ_LRIB01000047.1 coordinate 98,530, forward strand.
GTAATCCGACAATATCCGCGCAGCATGCTCAATCCGGTACTTCAAAGAAAAACAACTGCACCAGCCGCCCATTCTCCGGCGTGTCGCCAAACACATTGCTGATCGAGTGGAAATAGTGTCCCTTGTAGACGATCAGGCGGTTGTGGCGCATCGGTACTTCCAGCAGCGCTTGCCAACTGTCGCGCTGTTCCTGCAAGTCATTGAATTTCTGCACTTTACTGTTCGGCAGCCAGCGTTTCTGGAAATCCTTGAAGCTGGCGTAGCCTCCCGCTTTCACGTCCGCTTCGGGTAATCGCCGGTACCAGCCGCTGGGCTGGTGGCGCCAGAAGGTGGTGCCACCCTGGCACTGCTCGGGCGGGTTCAGATACAGCACGCCCGCATAGAAATTGAAATTGTTGCCCGTCTCGTTATCCACGTGGATATCGGTGCGCGCCATGGCGTCCGCATAGCTGAGGCGGTAGGAACCGTTGTCGGGTGAAATGAAACGGATGGGGCGGCCCAGCGCCGTGGCGATGCGTTCCATGATGGCCTGGCTGGGTTGGCCCGCCGTCTGGCTGCCTGGATAGTTTTGCCCCGCATAGCGCTGCTGCTCGAACGGCAACGCCAGCGCTTGCGCGCGCCAGGCGGCGGGATCGGGCAGGAAATCGTCGAGGATGTGCAAATCCGTTTCGCGCAGGAAATCGTGCAAGCTTGCCGGCACGTCGGGCGCCGTCAGCCGTTCCGTGTTGTCCGTGCAGGGGCTGGCAAAGCCGATGCGGCACGTTTGCGCCAGTGGCGCATGCAGCGCCAGGCCTTGCGCGTAGCGGGTCAAGGCCAGTTCCTGCTGTCCCGTGCGGTAGTACAGCTCGGCCAGTCCCTGCAGGGTTTGCCAACGCTGCGGACGCAGGGCGTGGGCCCGTTCCAGTTCGGCGATGGTATCCATCAGCCGCTGTTTTCCCATCAGCAATTCCGCATGGCTGATGGCGAAATCATGTTCGTGCGGCGCCAGCCGCGCCGCCGTGGCGTAGCTGGCCAGCGCCGCGTCGCTGTCCGTACCGCGCAGCACGTTACCGAGGTTGTAATGGAACAGGGCGTTGTCCGGTTGCTGCTTGAGCGACAGTTTCAGCAAACCCAGGCCGATGGCGCCATGGCCCAGCTCCAGCATCGCCAGGCCCTGGAAATGCTGCGCTTCGGCCAGGGCCGGGTTCAGTTTATACGCGGCCTGGTAGGCGTTGATCGCTTCGATCAGCTTGCCCGCTTGCTGCAGCCCTTGCCCGTTTGCCAGATGTTGTTCCGCCAGTGTCTGTTCGCCCATATGTCCCGATCCCGATCCCGATGCAATGTGGCGAACAGTGTAACCGAGCCCGTTCTACCGTGCCTGGCTGACGGGAATTTCTTCCCCGTTCAGCTTGATCGCCACCTTGACGATCTGCGCCTTGACCTGGTTGCTGGCCATGTCCGCTTCCTGGGCGTAGGCATACACGACGATGGCGAAATCCTTGTAGCCGCTGCGCGCCGCTTCGATCTTGCGCGCCGCCTCCTGGTCCACTTTCAGCAGCGAATAACCGTCGCCATTCGTGAAAGCCAGCTTGTAGTCGCCGTTGTCGTACATGTAGTAATACGTGCCCGCGTCGGCGAACTTGGCGGGGAAGGCGGCCTTGTCCATCGCGTACGGCGACAGTGCGCCCTGGCCATTGATCTGGTAGCGCAGGTAGCGCTTGGTTTTCGCTTCATTGACCTTGGCGTCGATCTGCGGTTTCAGGGCTTCGAGCACTTCCTGCTTGCGGAAGGCGTCGTTGCTGCCCGCATATTCGCGCGAGATGCGCTGGGCCACGGCCGCGTAGTCGGGCGGCACGCCGGACAAGGCGAGGTAGCTATACATCAGCTGGTGGCCGCTCGTGATGTCGACATAGCTGGACGTGGGCGTGGCAGCGTCCGCTTGCGGCAGGCTGGCGGCGGCTGCCTTCACTTGCGCCTTGGCGGCCATGTCGGCGACATTCGCGGCGACGGGAGCGGAGGCGGCCGGTGTGGCGGTCTCTGTTTTACCGCAGGCGGACAGCAGGACGGCGATGGCGAGCAGGGCAGGGAGGGTACGTTGCATGATATTTCCTTCAATGAATGTGTAAGAGGTGAATTAGCCGATGGTTTTACGTTTGTATTCGCCGACGCCGTAAGCGGCCAGGACGATGGAAGACGCCAGCACCAGGTAAAAACCGATGCCGAACGAGAGGCCTTGCCACACTTGCCCCAGCATTTCGCTGGCCATCTGCTCGGCCATGCGGGCCGCGCGGGTGCCCATGATGCCGCCCATGGCGCTGCCCGCATCGCTGACGGTGCCCTTGATCTTGATGAACAGCAAGCTGCTGTGGATGACGATGAACAGCAAGGGCGCACACTTGCCCAGCGCCGCTTTCGGATGGCGGCTAACCATGGTGGCGCAGCATCCAGCAATGGCCAGCAGGAAGAAAAATTGTGCCGACGTAAAACCGCCGCCGCCATCGCGGGCAAAGCTTTCCAGGCTGTCGGCGGACAAGCCCAGCAATTGCCAGTAGGTGCGCGAGACGGAGGCGAACAAACGGATGCCGATGGTGTTGAAGATAAAGGCGCCGGCGATCAGGACGCCGAGGCTGGCCAGCACCTTGATGCCCAGGGCGGACACGGCCTGGCCCCACAGCTGCTGGCTTTTTTCGCGCGCCAGTTTCGCCGCGCCGGCCATCTCTTCTTGCGCCAGTTGCTGTGTCGCTACGGCACTGACGGTGGCGAGGCTGCCGGCCTCATCGAAGCGCACGTCGACGACGGCGTTGATGGCGGGTGCCACGTCCGAGCGCCAGTGCGTGGCCACGTCGAACGCATGTTGAATGCCGGCCACGCTGACGGAACCCTGTCCGCTCGGTTGGTAGGCGAGGATACGGCCACGCTGGCCGGTGGTGGTGGATGGTTGCATGAGATTTCCCTGGTCACTGTCATGCTCTATTGCATGTACCCACGGATAACGGGGGCAGTTCAGGGAAATCTAAAATTATTTTGAATTATTTTTTGGCGGCTGCATCATGTCCTTGGCGGCGCCCTGGTAATCCTTCATCAAGCCCATGAAAGCATCCTGCAAATGCCGGGCCGCATCCTGCGGCGGCGCGCCCGTGCGCCGCGCCAGGTCGAATTTATACGCATGGGCGGGGCTGTAGCCCGCCTGCGAGGCGGCGTCCAGCAGCACGCCCGCCCGTTTCAGCGAAGCGGGATCGCCCTTGACCATCAGCAATTCCGCCAGATAGGTCTGGGCAATCGGAAAATCTTTCGCGGCCGCCTTTTCCAGCCACTGCATGCCGGCCTTCGGCTGCTTGATGCCGGCGTCGCCGCCGCCGATGCCATAGCCGAGGGCCGTCAGCGCCACTAAATCTCCGCCCCGTGCGCGTTTTTCCAGTTGCTGGCGGGGAAATGGACGGGCCGCGATCTGCATGCGGATTTCATAGTTGATGTCTTGCAGTACATTGCCTGGCCACACCTTGGCGCCCGGAGCGGCCGGCTTTTCCACCGTTGGCGCAGGCGCGCGCACGCCGCCCTGGCCTTGCTCGCCGGCCAGCACGCCTGGCGTTGCCTGGCTGACGCCCTTGCCGCTGCCCATGTTCAGCACCAGGCGCGCCGACGTTTCGCCGAACGATACGCGCGGCTTTTGCACGTCGTGCGTCATGGCTGCAACCCTGGCCGCCACTTGCGAAAACACATCGCTCATCGGCAAGCCCGGCGCATCGAGCGCGTCGAGCAGGGCGCTCGTGTAGGGGCTGTTGCGCGAATCGGGCGACCAGAAGTCGCGCGCCAGGGCGCCGGGACCTGCCGAATAGGCGATCACCACGCCGCGTGGCGCGGCCGTATCGGCAAAGCCGTGGCTGGCCACGTTGCCACCGCCGGGAATCGCCACGGCGCCGCCGCGCGTATATTCCTGGCGGCAAGCGTCGAGGATCAGCACGGCGCCGCGCGCGCCCGTGCGTTGCAAATCACCGGCCAGGCTGGAAACGGACACGCCCTGCGCGGCGATGGCGGCCGCACTGAGCGCATGCATGTTGGCGCCCAGCGGCAGCACATAGTTCGCTTCTCCTGCCTGCGCGCCGTGGCCCGCGTAAAACACGAGGGCGATATCGGCGCCGCGCGCCTGCGTGGAAAACTCGGCCGACGCCTTTTGCAGCTGTTGCGCATTGATGTCCGTGCGCAACAGCACGTCAAAGCCCAGGCGGCGCAGGCGCTCGGCCATGGCGCGCGCATCGTTCACGGGATTCAATAGAGGCTGCGGATAGGCCGCATTGCCGATTACGAGGGCGATGCGCTTGCCGGGGCCGCTGGCGGCATTGCCCACGGCCGCCTGCACGACGTTACCGCAGAGTAAAAAGAGGATGCTGAAAAACAGGGGAATCAGGCGATGCATCGGCGTCTCGGGAATTGTCGTGAAAGTAACAAAAGTTAGCGATTTTGACTGTGATATGAGAAAATTGCTTAAATGCATTTTACCTTACTGACAAGTTTCTCTTGTCTGGCCAGCGCACGGTACGTCGCCGCCGGCCAGTGGCGCGTGCCGCCCAACACACGATCGGACCGGCTTTGCAATCGGAACAATTTGAACGGATTCATGCTTTCTGGACCCGCCGCCAGCAGCTGACACAAGGCGAACTCGGCGAGTTTTACCAGCGCGTCATCGCCGCGCTGACGCCGTGCCGTCCGCGCGAGGCGGCGTCGCTGGGCGACTCGCTGGCCGACTTGCGCCACCAGTTCTTCATTGAAAAAGTCCTGCACGGCGACAGCGACGCGGTCCCCCACCACATCGGCGCCCTGTTTTTGTACTTCAAGCGCTTCATCATCGACCAGTTGCGCAAGCAGCGCGATGACGAAGATGCCGATGCGCAAGAAGGCTGCGAGCTGCGCGCGCCCGATGCGTATGCAGAACCGCTGCGCGACTACCAGCTCACGCCGCAGCAAGTGCGCGACGCGGCCGACGTGTTCATCACTACATTGCCGCACGACTTGATTTTGCTGCTGCGCCATTGCGGCTGCGGCGGCATGCCCGTCAAGGAACTGGCCGAACAGATCGCTTCCGCGCATTACCACGGCGGAAAATTAGGCCTGGTGCACAGGCAGAAGGGCGAGGCCAATAGCGCGGGGCGCCAGATCGTCGAGCCGGCCCACCGCGCCACCTTGCTGGGCAGCTGGGTCTTGAACCTGCTCAAGCTGCGCGTGGGCGATGCCCTGGCCGCGCGCGATATGCAGGCGGCGCAAATAGTTTTGGATATTTTGTGCGTGGCCGCGTTATCCCTGCACATGGATCCCGTGTCCATCCACCCGAACCCTGATGAAAGGCCAACGGCATGAACGCATTGACGCCCTCGCTGGCCATCGTTGCCGCGCGCCTGCCGTCGCCTCCATCTTCCGCTGAATTGCTGGAGGGGGACGTGGCGGGCACTACCCCCGACTGGCGCGGCATTGCCGTGCCGGAACACCTGCTGCAACGTTTCGAGCGCCGCAGCGACGCGGCGCCGCTGGCCGCGCGGCCCATCGCCGGCGGGCAGATTCACCTGCTGGCGCGCCTTCCCGGCTTTGGCGCCGTGCTGCTCGACGCCTGGGACAGCACGCGGCAGCGCTGGCGCGGCTGGCTCGTCACGCCGGACACGGCATACGCGGACGCCTGCGGCCTCGTGGTCGAGGAGCGCGACGCGCCCGCCGACCCGCGCGCAGGCCTGGTGCTGTGCGACATGCCGGTGGCCCTGGCCGTGACGGACCTGGGCGCCTGCCTGGGCGTGTTCAGCCAGGAGCGCCTGCAGGCGGCGCGCTGGCTGGAGCTGCATGGCCGCGCGAATGGCGCCACCGCGGCGCCCGGCGTGATCGCCCGCGTGGCCTTGCCCGGCGATGATTACGCCTTGACCGGCACACCGCTGTCGAGCGAGCTGGGCAAGGATGGCCGCGTGGCCTACCGCCAACTGCTGCGCCAGGGCTTGCAGCAGTTGCAGATCGCTTTGGCCGATGCCGCCGCGCCACAGATGAAGACGCCGGTGCGGGCGGCCAATACCAACCGCTGGCTGAAAGTCGTCACGGCCGTGGCCGCCAGCGTGATGGTGGTGCAATCGGCGTGGCTGTTCCTGCCGAAAGAGGGCGCCGTCGTCGGCAATGCGGAGTTCCGCAGCGGCGGCAGCGGCGTCGAGACGGGCGTGCGCACGCGCGTGCTGTTCCGCGCCGAGGCAACGGAGGCGGAAATCCGCACCTGGCTGCAGCGCGAGCAGCTGGAAATCGTCGCCGGACCGGACACCCTGGGTGCCTTCACCGTGCTGTCGCGCAACCGTCAGAAAGTCTTGCCGCCGCCAGGCCCGGGCAATCCGCTGGCCGTCATCAATCCCTGACCCAGAAATAAGAGAAAGTTATCAAGCATGACAACGTATAAGAACTTTGCATCCGCGCACTGGCGCACATTGATCGCTGGCGTGGCTGCCGGCGTCCTGTTGACGGGCTGCGCCATGACGCCGAACGGCCGTGGCGGCGTGTTGATGGGCCTCGATACGGCCGAGCTGTTCGGCACGCCGATTTCCACCTTCCGCCTGCGCGACGGCACGGAAGGGACCTTGCGCAAGGATCCGCAAGGCAAGTATTCGATCAAGCTGTCGCAGGCGTTTCGCGTCGTGCCGCTGGCCAACGCCATCACGGCCCGCGTGGCGCGCGTGGAAAACGTGGGCGAGCGCACGGTGGTGATCGTGGAAACGCAGGAACGCGGCTGCGCCTACCGCTATGAAGTGCTGGCTTTCCAGGGCACGGACGTGCTGCAGTGGACGGTCGGCAATTGCAAGGACCGTCCCCGCGTGGAGCTGGCGGCCGATGGCAAATCGCTCAATATCGACTTCCCCAACTACAACCGCCTGTCGCGCATGATCTACACGGACAACCGCCTGCTCAACGCCAGCGTGGCCGTGCCGCCCGGCGTCGATACGCGCGCCCAGCCGTTTGCCGACGACGCCTTGCGCGGCACGGGCCCGGCCATCGCCACCACGCCCGGCAGCGACAGCGGGCGCGTGATCCCGGCGCCGCCGGCGGCCGCTCCGGCTCCCGTTGCCACGCCGAAAACGGGCAGCCGCGCCAGCGCCAAGCCGCGCCGCCAGGAGCCAGCAGCCAGGGCGGCAACGTCCGCCGTCCTCAGCCAGCCTGCACCGCGTGCCGCGGCGGCTGCCCCGGCGGCGCCGATGATCTTCCAGGCCGAAGAGATCAAGCCCGTCGTCATCGATTTGAGGAAATAAGATGGCCGCGAGTTTGCGCAGTCTGCAGATCCGGCAGACCTTGATCCTGATCGTCCTGACGATCATGTATTTGTGCTTCGAGCTGGGCTTCAATGCCCGTTTGCTCGACGTGGTGGGCGGCGACGTCAAGCCGCAGGACGTGGAAGGCGTGGAATTCTATGGCCGCAGCCTGTCGGGCATCGCCGCCGCGCTGGTGGTGTTGCAACTGATGTGGCGCCGCCGCCTGAAGAACAATGGCAGCGGCCCCAGCTGGAAAAAGATCATCTTTTGCTGTGTTGCCACGGCGGCGGTCGTGTTCGGTATTTTGAAGACCACGGTCACGGTGCTGGTCGAAACGCGCGATGCGCAATTTCGCCGCCTGGCCTTCAACACGACCCTGATGCAGCGCTCGCTGGTGGGCGGCAGCCTGCAATTACAGGGCCTGGTCGATGACGCCACCCTGTTTGCCAAGCCCGAGGGCAAGGCCTTCCTCGCGCTGTTCCCCTTCCTGGCCGTCTCGGTGGGCCACCTCGATGAGCGCATGGAGCCGGCCAAGGAACAGTTGATCAATTTTAATGTCCGCAAGATCGCCGGCGGCGCGGCCGGTTACTATGACAAGTATCAGAAGGCGATTGGCGAAGTGCGCGACAAGTGGAAACTGTATTCGGGCATGATTCCCGACGACGATGCGGGCTTGCGCCAGCAGCAGGAAACGGCGTGGAACGATTACCGGCAAAGCCTGTCGCGCCACGGCTGGCAGCCGCATTCCGTGCCGGCGCGGCGCAAGGCGGCCGTCGTCAACAATGTGCGCAAAAAGGTGCCCGTGTCGGCCAACTGGCACCCTGCCGACCAATTGAGCTTCCGCGCCGCCGTCAAGCGCCGCTATGCGTCGGAAGCGGCCAGCAAGGGCTTGCATATCAAGGGCGACCGCATTCCGCCGGGCTTGTCCTTCGCCGCCTTCGTCGCGCGCCCCGGCATCCAGGCCGTGCTGCGCGACGGGCCGGACGGCGGCGATGGCAGCGAAGCGAGCAAGGGCTTGCGTTTGCCCAAAGGCGCCGTGGTGCAGGACGCGTATGCGAGTCCTGCCGAATTCAGCCGCCTGTTCGACCAGTTCGCCGCGCGCCAGACGGCGGAAAAGCTCGTGGAATACCGCGCCAGCCGCAACGATTTCGAAGTGGGCGGCAAGTACTTTGAAGAGGGTAAGGAAGCGGCGCGCGCGGCCATCGTGCCGCCCGTCGCCCTGTTCTTCTCCTTGCTGGGCGCCATCGGCCATTTCTCGAAATTGCTGTACCTGATCGCCACGGTGGGCTTGCTGGTGCTGGCGGCGCGCCGCGGCGAGCAGGCGGGCGCCGATGGCCAGCTGAGCCGCCGTTCCGCCTGGATCGCCACGGGCGTGCTGGCTGGCGCCTTCCTGGGAACCTGGGGTATCTTTACCCTCTCGGACAATAATGTCACGAAGAGCGAGCTGTTCCGCCAGATGCTGGACTGGAACCGCCAAGCCGCCGACGACAGCACGCGCTGGCAAATCGCCGGCAAGGGCTTGCTGGCCAATATCACGCACGTCGTGGCGGTGGGGCAGGGCTACAGCTACCCCGTCAACGAAGCGATCCGCATCCACGTTTTGCAGGGAATTCACTATGGCTATCATCCGGGACAAAAATAAGGCGGCCGCGCTGGCCTTGCTGCTTTCCATGGCCAGCACGGCTGTCCAGGCCGACTGCCTGGGCATGAAGGTGCATGCCCACCGTGGCGCCGGCAATGCGCCGGAAAACTCGCTGAGCGCGCTGCGCAACACGTATTTCGGCACCTGGGACGGCGTCGAGACGGATTTGCAGCTGCTCGGCGACGGCAACTGGGTGGTGCACCACGACCTGTTGACGGGCAGAGTCGTCGACACGGGTTCGTCCCGTACCGTGAAACAATTGACGGCCGACGACTGGCGCGCCGCCAGCATGAAGAACCGTGGCGTGGCCACGGCGGAAACGCCGCCGTTCGTCAGCGATGTCGCCGACCTGGCCACGGCTTTCCCGGCCAAAACCCTGAACGCGGAAATCAAGGATGTCGTGTCCTCGTGCGCACCGATCGCCACCCTGGTGGGGCAGTTGCGCGCGAACATCAAGCACGGCAACTGGTTCTTGACGTCGGGCGTGCCGAACAACCTCGCGTGCGCGCGCCGCGCCGATCCGCAGGGTTATCTGGGCTTGCTCGTGTTCGACGCGCGCAATGCGCAGGCGGCCGGTACCAACCGGGTCAGCCGCTATATCGCGAAAAATGCCCGCCCGCCCAAGCTCGACAAGCCGTGGCTGCAGCGCGTGCAGCAGCAGATCGGCATGCCCACGGGCGTGCACGTGGATGCGCGCAGCCTGGACGCCAATCCGAATCTGCTCAGCGATGCGGCCAGCCTGAGCATGCCCGTCTTCGTCTACGCGGTCGATGGCGACTCGGCCCTGGCCGCCTCGCTGTTGCGCGCGCAGCAGCGCAGCCACCGCTGGCCCAGCGGCATCATCCTTGACGGCAATCCCGAGACGTTTTGCGCGATGATGCAGTAAGTTTTTTCACTCACCCAGTGCTGCCATGACCATGCCACCATCAACCCCCGCCAACCTTGCCGGCAGCGCCATCGGCGCCATGTTCTTTTCCCTGTTCGGCGGCCTGTGGGTGGCCGCCTGGTGCGTGCAGACGTATGGCGCGCATCCCTTAAGGCTGCTGCCGGTGGCCGCAATCACCGTCTTGCTGCTCATGCTGGCGTGGCGCCAGTTCCGGCGCCACCGGGCCGCGCATGCGGCGGCGGAACAATCGCCGCAGGTCAAGCGCGTGGGCCGGCTGTTCAATGTCGTCAACGCCGGGCAGTGGATCGCCATCTTCATCGTCGGCAACGTCCTGAAAAACATGGGCTTGCAGGCGTGGTTCATCCCTGCCGTCATTTTGATCGTGGGTCTGCATTTCTTTCCGCTGGCCTGGCTGTTCAAGGCGCGCCGCCACCTGGCCATCGGCATGGCCCTGTGCGTGTGGGCCGTCGGTTATCCGCTGACGCTGCGCCATGGCCCCCTCGATCCCGCCGGCTGTCTCGGTGCCGGGCTGATCTTGTGGGTGGCGGCCCTCTCCGCCGTGCGCGCCGGTTTTGCCGTGCAGCAGAATGCCTTGCAGCCCCAGAAATAGCTTTTCCAACGGCCCGCACAGGGCCGCTTTTTGCTCATTTTTTGCGCACCGCAGCATCGATAATGTTTGCATCGCGCGCGCGACTGGCTTATAAATGTAATCGATTACATTTTGTTGAAAAGCGCCATGCCTGCAGCCGTTCCATCACCTTTGCCGACAGAAACCGTCTCCATCAGCGCCGTCGCCGCGCATGCGGGCGTGTCGGTGGCCACCGTCTCGCGCGTGATGAACGAGCAAGCGGGAGTGCGGGCGCCCACGCGCGACAAGGTGCTCGCTTCCGTGGCCGCGCTCGGTTACCGCATGAATCACCTGGCACGCAGCCTGCGCACGGCCGAGAGCCGCATGCTGCTCACCATGGTGCCTGACGTGGGTAATCCGTTCTATGCGCAGATCGTGCGCGGCATCGATACGGTGGCGCGCGAACACGGCTACTTCGTGCTGCTGTGCGACACGGGCGCCGACGCGGGCCGCGAGCGCTCGTATTTCGACCTGCTGCGCATGCACCGTGCCGATGGCGCCATCTGCCTCGATCCGGACACGGTACAGCATGCCCTGTCGCATGAATCCGTCACCCTGCCGTGGGTGGCGTGCTGCGAGTTCGACCCCGCCGTGGCCGTGCCCTATGTCGGCATCGACAACCACCGCGCTGCGTCCGACGCCGTCGCGCATCTGCTGTCACGCGGCCATACGCGCATCGGCCTGATCAATTCGGATGAGCGCTATCTGTACGCGCGGCAACGCCAGCAAGGCTATCTGGACGCCCTGGCGGCGGCCGGCTTGCCCGTGCAGCCGCAGTGGGTGCACACGGTGCAAAGCCTCGATTACGAAGCGGGCACGGCTGCCACTTTGCGGATGATGGCGCAGCCCGATGCACCGACGGCCATCTTTGCCGTGTCCGACACCCTGGCCATTGGCGTGCTGAGCGCGCTGCGCCAGCTGAACAAACGCGTGCCCGAAGACGTGGCCGTCATCGGCTTCGACGATATCGCCATCGCCGCGCAGATCGCCCCGGGCTTGACCACGATTGCCCAGCCGATGCGCGAACTGGGCGAGACGGCGGCCCGCTTGCTGCTGCAACGTTTGGCGGACCCGGCGGCCAGTGTGCCTGGCGTGCTGCTGCAACACCAATTAATTCTGCGAGGGAGTGCATAGTGAGCGTTGCCGTCGGTTTCGAGGGGGTCTGCAAAGATTTCGGCCCCGTGCGCGTCTTGCATGGCGTCAGTTTCAACCTGTCGCCGGGGCGCGTGTATGGCTTGCTCGGTGAAAATGGTGCCGGCAAGTCGACCCTGATGAAAATCCTCGCCGGCTATGAAGCCGTCAGCGAAGGCCAGCTGCTGATCGATGGCCAGCCCCAGCGCTTTGCCAGTTCGCGCGCGGCGGAGAGCGCCGGCATCGTACTGATCCACCAGGAATTCAACCTGGCCGAACACCTGACGGTGGCGCAAAACATGTTCCTCGGCCACGAAAAGACGCGCGGCTGGCTGCTCGACGAGAGCGCCATGAAGGAAGAAGCGTCGCGCTACCTGAAACAGGTGGGCCTGGACGTGTCGCCCGACACGAAAATCCGCGACCTCATCGTCGCCGAGAAGCAGCTGGTGGAAATCGCCAAGGCCCTGTCGCGCCGCGCCCGCTTCCTGATCATGGATGAACCGACGGCCACCCTGACGTCGTCGGAAACGCAGCGTTTGTTTACCGTGATGGCTCAGCTGAAAGCGGATGGCGTGACCATCCTCTACATTTCCCACAAGCTTGATGAAGTCGAGCGCAACACGGACGAGGTCATCGTCATGCGCGACGGGCGTTTCGTCACGCGCGAACCGACGGCCAGCCTCACGCGCCAGCAGATGGCGAACCTGATGGTGGGGCGCGAATTGTCGGACATGTTCCCGGTCAAGGTGGCGCTGGCGCCGGACGCGCCCGTGCTCCTGAAAGTGGAGGGCTTTTGCGTGCCCGGCTGGTCGAAGGATCTGTCGTTCGAGGTGCGCGCCGGTGAAGTACTGGGCTTTGCGGGCCTGGTGGGCGCGGGGCGCACGGAATCGTTCGAGGCCTTGTTGGGCTTGCGTCCGCGCAGCGCGGGCACGATCGAACTCAATGGCCGGCCCGTGGACATCCGCACCCCCAAGCAAGCCATGCAGAACGGCATGACCTACCTGAGCGAAGACCGCAAGGGAAAAGGTCTGCATGTGAACCTGGGCTTGCGCGAAAACCTCACGATGATGACGATGGAGCGCTATGCACGGCCGTGGCTCGATGTGGCCGGGGAAAAAGCTGCATTGGCCAAGGCCGTCGGGGATTTCAATATCCGCACGGGCGACCTGGACAGCCGCGCGCGCATGCTGTCCGGCGGCAACCAGCAAAAGTTGGCGCTGGCGAAATACCTGCATTCGGACCCGCGGGTCGTCGTGCTCGACGAGCCGAGCCGCGGCGTGGACGTGGGCGCCAAGCGTGACATTTATTTCCTGATACACCGCCTGGCCGCCGAAGGGCGCGCCGTGATCGTGATTTCATCCGAATTGATCGAATTGATTGGCCTGTGCCACCGGGTCGCCGTGATGCGCGCCGGCACCTTGCAAGCCACCCTGTCTGCTGACCACCTGACTGAAGAGGAGTTGATTGCCCATGCAACCGGCACGCACTGATACGAGCGTATCCCCCCTGGCCCAATTTGGCGCGCGCATCAAGGGCTTTGGCCCCGTGTTGGGCCTGTTATCTCTGTGCATCGCGGGCACCTTGCTCAATGGCGACTTCGCCACCCTCGACAACCTGATGAACGTGCTCACGCGCACGGCCTTCATCGGCATCATCGCCGTCGGCATGACCTTCGTGATTATTTCCGGCGGCATCGATTTATCGGTCGGCTCCATGGCGGCCCTGATCGCCGGCTGCATGATCTATTTCATGAATGCGCTGGCGCAAGGCGCGGGCGGCGACCTGGCGCCGATCACCATGCTGGTGCTGGGCATCGCCATGGCCCTGGTCCTGGGCGCCGGATTCGGCCTGATGCATGGCTTGTTGATCAGCAAGGGCAATATCGAGCCGTTCATCGTCACCCTGGGCACGCTTGGCATCTTCCGCGCTGTGTTGACGTACCTGGCCGATGGCGGCGCGCTGACCCTGGACGCGACCCTGTCCGAGCTGTACAGCCCCGTCTACTACACGAGCGTGCTGGGCGCGCCGATACCGATCTGGATCTTTTTATTCGTTGCCGCGGCCGGCGCCATCATCCTCAACCGCACGACCTTTGGCCGCCACGTGCAGGCGATTGGTTCCAACGAGCAAGTGGCGCGCTATGCGGCCATCAATGTCGATAGAGTCAAGATCGCCACCTACATGCTGCTGGGCGTCTGCGTGGGCATCGCCACGGTGCTGTACGTGCCGCGCCTGGGTTCGGCCACGCCGACGACGGGCTTGCTGTGGGAACTCGAAGCGATCGCCGCCGTCGTCGTCGGCGGCACGGCGCTGAAGGGGGGAGAAGGGCGCATCGTTGGCACCGTGATCGGCGCCATCCTCTTGTCCGTGATCAGCAACATCCTGAATTTGACCAGCATCATCAGTGTCTACCTGAATGCCGCAGTGCAAGGCGTGGTGATCATCGCCGTCGCCTTCCTGCAGCGAGGCCGCAAATAAAAACACAGCGGCGTTCTGAAAGGGCAGCCAACGGGCGCCCACAACCTTGGAGGAGAGCAGCATGAAGAGCTTTATACGGGTAGCAGGGATGGCAGTGCTGGTGATGCAGGCGTGGGCCTTGCCGAGCGCGCAGGCGGCGGAAAAACTGGTGGTCGGCGTGGCCATCCCCACGGCCACGCACAGCTTTACGTCGGGCATCGTCTGGTGGGCGAACCAGGCCAAGGCGGAACTGGAAAAAGCCCATCCGGGGCTGAAAATCATCGTCAAGACGGCCGCCACGGCGCCCGAGCAGGCGAACCAGTTGCAGGACATGTTGACGGTGAACAAGATCAACACCCTGGTGATCTTCCCCATCGAATCGGCCTCGCTGACGCAGCCTGTCGCGCAAGTGAAAAACAAGGGCGTCTACGTCACCGTGGTCGACCGTGGCTTGACGAACACGCAGTCGCAGGATGCGTATATCGCCGGCGACAACACGGCCTTCGGCAAGCTGCCGGCCGAGTACCTGGCGAAAAGCCTGAATGGCAAGGGTAATATCGTCGTGCTGCGCGGCATGCCGACCACCCTGGACAACGAGCGCTATGACGCGTTTTCCGCCGTGATGAAGGGCCATCCCGAGATCAAGGTCCTGGACGCCAAGTATGGCAACTGGAACCGCGACGATGCCTTCAAGGTCATGCAGGATTATTTGACGCGTTTCAAGCAGATCGACGCCGTCTGGGCCGCCGACGACGACATGGCCATCGGCGTGCAGAAAGCCATCGCGCAAGCGAAGCGCACGGACATCAAGCAAGTGTTCGGCGGCGCGGGCGCGAAGGGCGCCGTGAAAAAGATCATGGACGGTTCCGACCCGCTGATCGTGGCCGACGTGTCCTACTCGCCCAAGTTCATGTACGACGCCATCAAGCTGACGACGGAAGCGCGCCTGAAAGGTGATAAATTGCCGGCCAACACGATCATCCCATCGGTGCTGATCACGCGCGAGAACGCCAAGCAATTCTACTTTCCGAACTCGCCTTTTTAAATTCTGGGGTCAGACCCCCTCGCCCGCTAGCAATGACCTGTGCGTTAGCGGCATTGAGGGTCTGACCCCGGCTTTATCCAACAGGACATTGACATGAAAACCATCCAGGGTCCGGCCATTTTCCTGGCCCAGTTTCTCGGCGATGAAGCGCCGTTCGACTCGCTCGAGCACCTGGCGCAATGGGCGGCCGGCCTCGGTTACAAGGGCTTGCAGCTGCCGACGGCGCCGCGTCTGTTCGACCTGGAGCAGGCGGCGGCCAGCCAGCAGTACTGCGACGACGTGGTCGCCCTGCTGGCGCGCCACGGTTTGCAGGTGACGGAACTGTCGACGCATCTGCAGGGCCAGTTGATCGCCGTGCATCCCGCTTACGACGCGCTGTTCGACGGCTTTGCGCCCGAGCATGTGCGTGGCGACTCGGCTGCGCGCACGGCCTGGGCCACGCAGCAACTGCTGTGGGCGGCCACCGCTTCGCAGCGCCTTGGCCTCAAGGCGCACGTGACGTTTTCCGGCGCGCTGGCCTGGCCGTATCTGTACCCGTGGCCGCAACGCCCGGCCGGACTGGTGGAAACGGCTTTCGCGGAACTGGCGAAACGCTGGCTGCCCATCCTGGACGCCTTCGACGCCGCCGGCGTCGACCTTTGCTATGAGCTGCATCCGGGCGAGGACTTGCATGACGGCGTGACCTTCGAGCGCTTTCTGGCCGCCGTCAACGACCACCCGCGCGCGTCGATTCTGTACGACCCCAGCCACTTCGTGCTGCAGCAGCTCGATTACCTGGCATTCATCGACATCTATCACGCGCGCATCAAGGCCTTCCATGTAAAAGATGCGGAATTCAGGCCGAACGGGCGCCAGGGCGTGTATGGCGGCTATGCCGAATGGCAAGACCGGGCCGGGCGCTTCCGCTCGCTGGGCGACGGGCAGATCGACTTCAAGGCGATCTTTTCCAAGATGGCGCAGTACGATTTCCCGGGCTGGGCCGTGCTGGAGTGGGAATGCTGCCTGAAGCATCCCGAGGACGGGGCGGCCGAAGGGGCGCGTTTCATCCGCGAGCACATCATCCACGTGGCTGAACGCGCGTTCGACGATTTCGCGGGCAGCGCGGTGGATCAACATCAAATCAATCATTTGCTTGGCTTGAAATAAGGAAACGACATGCAGCGACGCTTACGGCTGGGCATGGTAGGGGGCGGGCAGGGCGCTTTCATTGGCGCCGTGCACCGTATCGCGGCGCGCATCGACGACCAGTACGAACTGGTGGCGGGCGCCTTGTCGTCAGACCCGGACCGCGCGCGCGACAGCGGCGCCGCGCTGCATCTGGCGCCCGAACGCTGCTACAGCGATTACCGCGCCATGGCGCAGGCGGAGGCCGCCAGGGCGGACGGCATCGAAGCCGTGGCCATCGTCACGCCCAACCATTTGCACGCGCCCGTCGCCACGGCCTTCATGGAAGCGGGCATCCATGTGATCTGCGACAAGCCGCTGGGCATTTCTCTGGCGGAAGGGCAAAAGCTGGCGGCGCTGGCCGAGCAGAAAAATCTGCTGTTTGCGCTCACGCATACCTACAGCGGCTACCCGCTGCTGCGTCATGCGAAAGCGATGGTCGAGGCGGGCGAGATCGGCGAACTGCGCCTCGTACAAGTCGAGTATTCGCAGGATTGGCTGGCCGATGCGATTGCGGCGGGCGGCATGAACGAGGGCAACTGGCATAACGACCCGCAGAAAGCCGGGCCCGGCGGCACCCTGCTCGACGTGGGGCTGCATGCCTACCACCTGGCGCAGTTCGTCAGCGGATTGACGCCGCAGGCCGTGCTGGCGGAACTGTCGACTTTTGTACCGAACCGTACCCTGGACGACCACGTGCAGGTGATGCTGCGCTATGCGAATGGGGCCAAGGGTACGTTGTGGGCCAGCCAGGTGGCGACCGGTTGCGAAAACACGGTGCGTCTGCGCCTGTTCGGCAGCAAGGCGCAGCTGGACTTCGACCAGGAACAACCGAACGAATTGTGGTGTACGCCGCAGGGCGGCAACCGCCAGCTGTTGCGTCCGGGACGGGTCGACAGCGCCGCCGCGCGCCACGCCACGCGCGTGCCGGCCGGCCATCCGGAAGGGTATCTGGAAGCGTTTGCCCAGCTGTACCTGGATGCTGCCCTGGCCATCCGCGCCCTGCAGGCGGGCGCGCCCGTGCCCAGGGAAGCGAGCTGGCTGCCGACGGTGGCCGATGGCGTGGCGGGCCTGGCCTTTGCGGAAGCCGTGCTGCGCAGCCATGCGGCGGGCGCCAGCTGGACCGCGCTGGCGGACTGGTAAACTGGGCGCATGAGCGCGCCCCTGACCACCTTTACCATCACCATCGTCCCGCAAGGCTGGCAATTCCCGGCCGAAGCGGGCACGACCATCCTGGCCGCCGCCGAGCTGGCCGGCATCCGCCTGCTCAGTTCCTGCCGCAATGGTACGTGCCGCACCTGCCTCTGCCACATGCCGGCGGGCCAAGTGCGGTACACGGTGGACTGGCCCGGCATCAGCCCCGATGAACGGCTCGACGGCTACATCCTGCCCTGCGTGGCCGTGGCCGAAAGCGATCTCACGGTGCAGGCGCGGGCCGTGCGCAAGTAAGGCGTCGCCGTGAGTATCTGTTAGATTTTAACAATGTTTCTCATGCTATAACATTCAGTCCAGGTTTCCAGCACACCTCCATTGGGGAGGAAATGAAACCTCAACATGGATATTGCATGCGTACATTACTCCCTTCGTTGTGGCAGGCCGCCGCATTGCCGCTGGCTATCATGACTACCTTGTCCGCCTGTGGCGGCGGTTCCGGCAGTAGCGTTGGCGTGCCGCCTGGCTTGCAGGAAAAACCCGGCATGACCCTGTCGGCAGTGAGCGGCAGCTGCACCGCCCAGCCCGGCGCCACCTGCGATGACATCCGCGTGACAGTTCGCCTGGCCGATGGCGTGACCGATGCGCGTCCCCAGCCGCATGAACAACCGGCCAGCGGCACGGCTAGCGTGCTGCAGATGGCTGACCGCCAGAAGCAGGCCGATGGCAGCTGGCTGCTGACGTTCAAGGCGCTGCCGAACCTGGCACCGGGCGTGTACACGGGCAAGATCGAGCTGGCCCTGCCCGCCACAGTGGGCCTCTACAAGACGGAAAGCATGGATTACAAGGTCACTGTCGCGCCGCTCGCCGGCAGCATGGGCGCGCTGCAGGCCTTGCCCGGCGCGGGCGACTGGGAAGGCGTGAATGGCAATGCCGCGCATACGGGCCTGGTGCCGGTCACCCTCGACAGCCGCCGCTTCACGCGGCGCTGGACCTGGCTGGGCCCCACTTCCCCGCGCGGCTTCGTCGGTAGTCCGTAAGCGTCTTCCCAGCGCCGTCTGGACTCCCTGACCACCGTCATTCATGATCGAATTTTGGCACAGCATTTGTGCCCACAAATTCTGATTATGGACACAAATTTTCAACCAATCACTTCGACGAATGCGCGCGGCCATTATCGGCAGCATTCTTTAGAGTTCAAGCGCGCATTGGTGGCGTTGTCGCTGGAACCGGGCGTCTCGGTGGCTCGCATTGCACGCGAACACGGCGTCAACGCCAACCAGGTGTTTAGCTGGCGCCGCCTCTATCAACAAGGACGCCTCGGCGTGCCTGCGTTGATTCGCGACGATGGCCTATTGCCAGTGGTGCTGGCGCCAACGGCGCCTGCTCCGGGCAACTCCACCGCCGACGCCGACGCCGACGGCACGATCATGCTGGAGCTGGGCGAAGTGCGCGTGCGAATCGAAGGCCAGCCCAACGCGGCCGCGCTGGCGCAGGTGCTCGATCGGGCTCTACGATGATCGGCCTGCCCGCCGGCACCAAGGTATGGCTTGCCGCCGGCACCACCGACATGCGCTCCGGCTTCAACGGCCTGGCTGCCAAAGTGCAGACGGCGCTGGAGGAAGATCCGTTCAGCGGCCACGTATTCGTGTTCCGGGGCCGGCGCGGCGACCTCATCAAACTCCTGTGGTGGAGCGGCGATGGCCTGTGCCTGCTGGCCAAGCGGCTTGAGCGTGGTCGCTTCATCTGGCCGCAGGCTACCAACGGTTCGGTGGCGTTGACGCAGGCGCAACTGTCGATGCTGCTTGAAGGCATCGACTGGCGGCGGCCGGAACGGACCTGGAGACCAACGTCGGCCTTGTAAACGACACAAGGCTCGCGTAAACTTGGCACATGCTCAGCCCAGCCGACCTGCCCAACGACATCGCCGCCTTGAAGGTACTGCTGCTCGCTCAAAACGAGGTGGTTGAAGGGCTGCGCGAACAGCTGAACACGCGCGCCGTCGAGATCGAGCACCTCAAGCTGCAGATCGCCAAATTGCGGCGCATGCAATTCGGCCGCAAATCGGAAAAGCTGGATCATCAAATCGAGCAGCTGGAGCTGCAACTGGAAGACCTGCAAGTCGACGAGGCCGAGGCGGCGCGCGAGATGCCGGCGGCCGACCAGGCGCCGCGAAAGAAGTCTGTGCGCCGGCCGTTGCCCGATCATTTGCCGCGAGACGAAAAGGTGTATGCGCCGCCGGCCGATGCTTGCCCGGCTTGTGGCGGCGGCCTGCGGCCGCTGGGCGAGGACGTGGCCGAGCAACTGGAGTTCGTGCCGGCCAGCTTCCGCGTGATCCGCCATGTTCGTCCGAAACTGGCGTGCTCCTGCTGCGACGCCATCGTCCAGGCGCCGGCGCCAAGCCGGCCGATTGAGCGCGGCATCGCCGGCCCCGGCCTGCTGGCGCATGTGCTGGTTGCGAAGTTCGCCGATCATCTGCCGCTGTACCGCCAGGCCGTCATTTACGCCCGCGAAGGCGTCGACCTCGATCGTGCGCTGCTGGCGGACTGGGTCGGCGGCGCTAGCGCATTGCTGCGTCCGTTGGTCGATGCCATTCGCCGCCACGTGCTGACGGCGTCGAAGCTGCATGCCGACGACACGCCGATCCCGGTGCTGGCGCCCGGCAATGGCAAAACCAAGACGGCCCGTCTGTGGACTTACGTGCGCGATGACCGGCCCGCCGGCGACACCACGCCAGCGGCGGTTTGGTTTGGCTACACGCCCGACCGCAAGGGCATCCATCCGCAAACCCACTTGGCCAAGTTCGAGGGCGTGCTGCAAGCCGATGCCTACGCTGGCTTCAACGCTTTGTTCGAAGACGGCACGATCCAGGAAGCGGCTTGCTGGGCGCACGCGCGGCGCAAATTCCACGACCTGCACGCGGCGCGCGCGACGCCGCTGACCACCGAGGCGCTGCGCCGGATCGCCGAGCTCTATGTGATCGAGGCCGAGATCCGGGGCAAGCCGCCCGACGAACGACGACAAGTTCGGCAAGCCCGCTCGCGCCCGCTGCTCGAGGACTTGGAGCACTGGCTGCGCTCCACGCTCGATACGCTGTCGCGCAAGTCCGACACGGCGGCGGCGATCCTGTACGCGCTCAAGCTCTGGCCGGCGCTGCTGCGCTACTGCGACGACGGCGCCATCGAGATTGACAACTCGGCGGCCGAACGCGCCTTGCGTGGTGTCGCCATTGGTCGGCGCAACTATCTGTTCGCCGGCGCCGACAGCGGCGGCGAACGGGCCGCCGCGATCTACTCGTTGATCGGCACGGCCAAGCTGAACGGTGTCGCACCCGAAGCCTGGTTGCGTCACGTGCTGACGCATATCACCGATCATCCCGTCAACCGGGTTGATGACTTCTTGCCTTGGAACTGCAAGCTGCCAGCAGCCCTTTGAGATCACGCCGCTTCCCAGCGGTGTTGTGACTTTCTGAAATAAACGCGACGAAAGGTATTGCGGCACAGGGCTAGGCCAACTTGATTTTGCTAAAAGCTGCGACGATTTTTCGCTGAATAGCTGCGACTAATCCAAAGGGATAACGAAATGGCTGCGAACGACGTCGTCCCTGAACTGACAACTTCCGTAACGCCACCAGCAGAGGCAGGGAGCGGCTGGTTCCGCCCCAGGCTGGGTGAAAACTTCAAATCTCAAAATATTTGTGGGTAGGGTTACCATTCCCGCCACCGAGAAAACGGGGTAGCGCGCGTTTTGAGAGGCCGATTTTTGAAGAACCAGAATTTTTCTGCGTTTCCACACAGCCTGGCCTCAAAGCAGAAGTTCAGCTTGGCGGCAGAGGTCTCCCTAAGCGCACCCTCCCCACACTGTCATTTTCGAAATGTTGAGTGATGAGCAATCCATATATACCTAGAGATCGGAGAATGTAGTGTAGGACGGGAGCGATTCGCATAGCAAAACTAATATGCGGTTTACTTGCACACAGGACACAGATATAGTCTAGGCAACAAATTAGTGCGGACCTGATTGGAGCATTTAGGCATGAACTCATCTTATACCCGTCCCATCAGGCCTGTAATCCTTGTCGTGGACGACACGCCGGATAATCTTCTGTTGATGGCCAACTTGCTCAAGGATAGTTATACGGTCAAAGCAGCGAATAACGGCGAGAAAGCACTGCGCATCGCGCGCGATGCACCGCCGCCCGACCTCATCCTGCTTGACATCATGATGCCTGGGATGACCGGCCACGAAGTGGCGCAGGCACTGCAGGGCGACCCGGCCACGCGCGACATACCCATCATCTTCTTGACCGCTATGGCCTCCAGCGAGGACGAGACGCACGGTCTGGAGCTGGGCGCGGCCGATTACATCACCAAACCGATCAGCCCGCCCGTGGTGCTGGCGCGCGTACGCACCCAACTCAAGGTCAAAGACGCGGCCGACTTCCTGCGCGACAAGAACGAGTACCTGGAACAGGAAGTCCAGCGCCGCACGCGCGAGCTGGGCGCGATCCAGGATGTCACGATCCACGCCATGGCCTCGCTGGCCGAGACGCGTGACAACGAGACCGGCAACCACATCCGCCGCACCCAGCACTACGTCAAGGTGCTGGCCGAACATCTGAGCGAGCATCCGCGCTTCCGCGCTTTCCTCGACCCCGACACCATCAAGCTCTTGTTCAAGTCGGCGCCGTTGCACGACATCGGCAAGATCGGCATCCCCGACCGCATCTTGCTCAAGCCTGGCCGCTTCGAACCCGAGGAATTCGAGATCATGAAGACCCACACCACGCTCGGGCGCGACGCCATCGCCCACGCCGAACAACAACTGGGCATGGACGTCGACTTCCTGCGCCTGGCCAAGGAGATCGCCTACTCACACCAGGAAAAATGGGACGGCAGCGGCTACCCCGAAGGCCTGGCCAGCGACGCCATCCCGATTTCGGCGCGGCTGATGGCGGTGGCCGACGTCTACGACGCCCTGATCAGTCGTCGCGTCTACAAGGAAGGCATGCCGCATGAAAAGGCAGTGCAGATCATCGCCGAGGGGCGCGGCTCGCACTTCGATCCCGACGTCTGCGACGCCTTCCTGGCCAACCTGCCCGCCTTCCAGCAGATCGCCGCGCGCTACGCCGACAGCGACCAGGACATGGCCAAGCAGGCTGCCGCCATCGCACACACCCTGCCTGCACAGTGAGCGCCGGCATGCGTTCGCCCCTGGCTTATCTTGAACGGCTGCGCCTGCGCCAGAAGCTTGCGGCCGGCTTTTGCGCAGTGCTGCTGCTGGCCCTGGCGCTGGGGTTGCAAAGCCTGCGCACCCAAGACCAGTTGAGTAGCGACATGCAGCGCCTGCTCAGCGAGGGCATGATCGGCATCGTACAGGTCAAGGAGGCCCGCATCCAGCTCAACCGCTTCGAGCTAATGCTGCACAAGGTGGCCAACGCCCCGGACCCTGTTGCCGTCGACAAGGCGCTCGAACAGCTAGACAAGACGCGCGAGCAGCTACACTTTGCCGTCGACGAGGCCCGCGCCACCCTGCTGCGCATCGACAACCAGCAACGCCATAACGTCTTTGAAAGCATGCTGGCGCGCGCCGAGCGCATCGCCGACGAGGCAATCGAACTGGCGCGGCTGCACCGCAACGCCGAAGCCAACGCCCTGCTCAACAGCGAGCGCTTCCAGCACGCGATGCGCACCGCCGACCGGCAGATGGCCGAGATCGCCGCCGTCAAGGATTCCAACGCCCGCAGCACCATCTACCAGATTCGCCAATTCGCCCTCACCAGCAGCACCCTCACCTACGCCCTGCTGATCGGTGGCCTGGCGGTGGCGCTGCTATGCGCCTGGTGGATCAGCATCTCGATCCGGCGCCCGGTCAACCGCCTGCGCGAGGCGGTCGATGCGCTGGCCGCCGGCCAGCTCGACAGCGTGATTCCGCATACTGACTACCAGAACGAAACGGGCGACCTGGCCCGCGCCATCGCCAAGTTGCAGGTCGAATCGCGCCAGCTCGACATGCAGCGCTGGATCAAGTCGCAGGAAGCCTCGATCCAGGCCGAACTGCAGCAAGCGGCCAGCCTTGACCAGGCCGCGCAGCGCCTGTTGACGCTACTCGCGCCGCTGGTGCAGGCTGGCCAGGGCGCGCTCTACTTGCTTGACGAAAACGCCGCCGCATTGCGCCTTGCCGCCAGCTACGCCGCCGATCCGGACCATCCGCCGGCGCCGCAACTGGCGTTGGGCAGTGGCCTGCTGGGTCAGTGCGCGCAGGACCGCCAGCCGCTCCGGCTCGACGCCCTGCCGGACGACTACGTGCAGATTCACTCGCAACTGGGGCGGTCGCGCCCACGCCACCTGCAGGTGCTGCCACTGCTGCACGGCGAGCGCCTGATGGGCGTGCTGGAGCTGGCCGGCTTCGACGCTCCCAGCGAATCGGGCCGGGTGCTGATGGACGAGCTGCTGCCCAAACTGGCGATGTCGCTGGAAATCAAGGCACGCAGCCACGCGGTGCAGGCCATGGCGATCGAACTCGAAGCGCAGCAGGTGGTGCTGAAAGCCACCGAGGCCTGGTATCGCGGCATCATCGAGGCTGCGCCGGACGGCATGCTGGTAATCGATGTGCACGGCCTGATCATGATGACCAACCCGCAGCTCGACCAGCTGTTCGGCTACGAGGCCGGCGAGTTGGCCGGCTTGCCGATCGAAACGCTGGTGCCGCCGGAGGCGCACGGGCGCCACGTCGGCTCGCGCAATGGTTTCATCGAGCAAGGCACGGCACGCCAGATGGGCATGACAGGCGCCGACCTGCACGGTATGCGCAAGGATGGCAGCCGCTTCTCGGTCGAGATCGGCCTGTCGCGGCTGCCGGCTATCGCCGAGCGCGGCGTTTGCGTGTGCGCCTCGGTGCGCGACATCAGCGACCGCAAGCTGGCGGAGGCCGAGGTTCTGCGCGCCAAGGAGATCGCCGAGGACGCTACGCGCGCCAAGAGCGATTTCCTGGCCAACATGAGCCACGAGATCCGTACGCCGATGAACGCAATTATCGGCATGAGCCATCTGGCGCTACGCACCGATCTCGACAAAAAACAGCGCAACTACATCGAGAAGGTGCACCGCTCGGCCGAGAACCTGCTGGGCATCATCAACGACATTCTTGACTTCTCCAAGATCGAAGCGGGCAAGATGAACATAGAGCAGGCCCCGTTCCGGCTGGAGGACGTGCTGGAGAATTTCGCCAGCATGATCGGCCTGAAGGCCGAGGAAAAAGGCCTGGAACTGCTGTTCGCCACTTCGGCCGACCTGCCGACCGCATTGGTAGGCGATTCGCTGAGGCTGGGTCAGGTATTGGTCAACCTCGGCAACAACGCCGCCAAGTTCACCGAACGCGGTGAGATCGTGGTCGGGATCGAGATGGCTGCCGACGCCGGGGATCAAGTCGAGCTTCACTTCTGGGTGCGCGACAGCGGTATCGGCATGACGGCCGAGCAGTGCGAACGCATGTTCCACTCGTTCAGCCAGGCAGACAGCTCGACCACGCGCAAATACGGAGGCACCGGGCTAGGTCTGGCCATCTCCAAGAAGCTGGTGGAGCTGATGGATGGCCGTATCTGGGTCGAGAGCATGCCGGGCGAGGGCTCGACCTTCCACTTCAACGCCCGTTTCGGACGCCAGACCGAGGTGCAGCCGCGCCGCATGTTCCACGCCGACGAGCTGCTCGGCCTGCGCGTGCTGGTGGTCGACGACAACGCCAGCGCGCGCGAAATCTTGTCGACCATGGCGCGCA
This sequence comes from Janthinobacterium sp. HH104, assembly GCF_001758715.1. NCBI lineage: Bacteria > Pseudomonadati > Pseudomonadota > Betaproteobacteria > Burkholderiales > Oxalobacteraceae > Janthinobacterium > Janthinobacterium sp. HH104. The sequence continues at coordinate 123,649 of NZ_LRIB01000047.1, forward strand.
GTTTCGGCTTGGAGGTGGACCTCGCCGACAGCGGCCACAGCGCGCTGCGCACCATGGTCGAGGCTGAGCGCAAAAGCCTGCCCTACGACTTGGTGCTACTGGACTGGCGCATGCCGGGCATGGACGGCGTCGAAACGCTGCAGCGCATGCAGAGCGGCGCCGTGACTCACATCCCTTCTGTCATCATGGTGACTGCCTTCGGCCGGGACGACGCTCAGGAAGCGGCGGCGCTCCAGCAGGTGGCGCTGCCAGCCGTGCTGACCAAGCCAGTCACCCCGTCGACGCTGCTCGAAGCAATCGGCGAGGTACTGGGCAAGGGCGTGGTGGCCGAAACGCGCCAGGCAGAGCGACAGGACCGCAGCGCGGCCGACCAGGCCCGCATGGCCGGCGCCCGCCTGCTGCTGGCCGAGGACAACGATATGAACCAGGAGCTAGCGCGCGAGCTGCTTGAAAGCGCTGGCATCGTGCTCACCATCGTAGGCGATGGGCAACAGGCGCTGGACCTACTGGCTCAAGCCGGGACCGTCGCCTTCGACGGCGTGCTGATGGACTGCCAGATGCCAGTGATGGATGGCTACGAAGCCACCCGCCGCCTGCGCGCCCAACCCCGCTACGCTCAGCTGCCGATCATCGCCATGACCGCCAACGCCATGGCCGGCGACCGCGAAATGGCGTTGACTGCCGGCATGAATGACCACATCTCCAAGCCGCTGAACGTCACCGCCATGTTCGCCACCATGAGCAAGTGGATCCGCCCGGCGCAGTCGGCATTAGCAGCGCCCCCAGCGGGGCAGCCAGATTCCGCAGGCAAAGTGGTTGCGGCCCTACCTGCCGAACTCCCCGGTATCGACCAGCGCGCCGGCCTGGCGACCAGCATGGGCCGGCAGGACCTTTACCTGCGCATGCTGGTGCGCTTCCGCGACGGCCACGCTAGACTGCGGGGGGAATTTGAGGCTGCGCGGCAAAGCGATGACCCCACAGCGGCGGCGCGGGTAGCCCACACCTTGCGCGGCACCGCCGGCAACGTCGGTGCCAAAGGCGTGGCGGCGACAGCTACCGCACTGGAACTGGCATGCAAAGCTGGTGTAGCCGAAGCCGAACTGGCTGTGCTGCTGACGGCGGTCGAAAACGAACTGGCGCCGGTGCTGCTCGGCCTGGCGGCACTGGGCAACTATACTGCAGCGGCAGAGAACACCCGGGCCGGGGCCATCGCAGCGGCTCCCGCCCTGCCGCCGGACGCGGCCGCCACACTTGCCCAGCTGCGCAAGCTGCTGGCCGACAGCGACACCGCCGCGCTGGATGTGCTGGAGACATTGGAATCGCAAGCCGCCGGCCACCCGCTGGCGCGACAGCTGCGCAAAGTCAGCCAGGCAATTGAACGCTTCGACTTCGACGCTGCGCTGGAAGCGCTTGATGCCGTGGTGCAGCCAGCCTGACAAGCAAGGCCGCCGCGCGATTCGCCTTAGGCCGGGGGCGGCACCGACGGCAGGCTGACAATCAGGGTGGTGGTCTGGAGCTCGTCATCGACGGCGAAGGCCACCTCGCCGTATTGCGCGCGCGCCAGTAGGCGTGCCGAATAAGTGCCCAGGCCGGTGCCGCCGGACTTACCGTCGGTGACGAACTTGTCAAAGAAGCGTTCGCGTATCGGTTCCGGGATCACACCCTTGTTGACTATCTCGATGCGCAACGGGCTTCCGGTGTACAGCGTGGCAATGACACGGGTGCGCTCTGGCGCTGCCTCGCAGGCGTTCTTGATCAGATTATTCAGCAGCGAATAGGTCAACATGGCATCGCCCAGCGCTAGCGGAGCGTCGATGCCGACATCGAAATCGGTGTCGACCGCCAACACCAGCTGCTTACCCGCGTAAGTGGCGCGTGCCGTCTCAACCACCCGCCGCAACATGTCGCTGATGGACAGCGGCGCTGCATGGAGCACGTATTTTCCCGTCTCGATCTTGTACAGCTCGGTGGACAGGTTGACCATGTCGGTCACCTGCAGCATGGCCTGCTCGGCCAGCCGCAAATTCTCAAGCTGTCGGCGGTCCATGTCGGCGGCGTCGATCAGCGACTGCACTATGCCGATGGCGCCGGCCAGCGGTCCCTTGAGGTCGTGCCGCGTCATGGCCTCGACGTCATCGCGCAGGCGGGCGATGGCGAGCATGTTGTCGTAATCGGCTTGCAGGTGGCGGCGCAGCTCGACGTAGCGCATGAAGTTGTCGACCCGCAGCTTCAGCTGGGCCGGGTCGATTGGCTTGGTAATGAAGTCCACCGCGCCCAACTCCATGCCTTGCAGGCGCGCGGCGTCGTCGGTAAGGGCGGTGACGAAGATGATGGGTACATTTTCTGCGCTGGGATGCTCGCGCATGCGGCGCGCCACTTCAAAACCGTCCATGCCGGGCATCATCACGTCCAGCAGCACTAGGTCTGGCGGCGTGTCGCCACAGCACAAGGCCAGTGCTTTCTCGCCGTTGTGCGCTGCCTTGATGCGGTAGCGGCCCTTGAACACATTGGCCAGCACGTACAAGTTGTCAGCGGTGTCGTCGACCAGGAGCAATGTCGGAGGCAACGGTTCCCTTGATTGTAAATGGACCGCCGCCGGTGGCTTGACGATCACATCGTCCACGGGTGTGGCGGCCTGCGGCGCGTCGATGTTCGTTTCCTTATCCGGCGCCGGTGCTGCAACCTGATGCGCCATCGCCCGCTTGATGCTGGTGGCCAGCCGGCCCGCCGTGTAGGGTTTGACTAGCAGGTCGCTGACACCGCTGCTGATGGCCGTTTCGATGCGGCTGCGCTCGGCCTCGGCGGTGATCATAATGAACGGCATGTGCACATGGCGCGGACTGGAACGAATCATCTGCAGTAGGGCGATGCCGGTCAACGCCGGCATATTCCAGTCGGAGATCACCAAATCATAACGCTTGCGCTCAATCATGCGCCAAGCTTCAGAGCCATCGGCTGCGAGATCCACCGATCCGTAGCCAAGCGAGGCCAGTTGGCCAGCCGTGACCTTGCGCATTGTTTCAACATCATCAACCACCAGTATTCTCAGCACTTGTGCCATGTCTCCCCCATGTGAGGCCTGCTACGTGAGGTAGCACACCGTTTCATTTATTATGCGGCATTTTTTTATCGATTTGAAACGAAAGCATTTCAAGCCGTCAAGGTCGGCTTCTGGCCCAGGCTGTATAAAAACGTCAATCGCTGTGACGCCATCATCGATCAAATCCCGCAACTAGCCAAGACGTCACTGGGCAGACGCTTACGGTAGTCCCGTGGTGGCTGCCAACGGCCTCGTGTATGTCAGCCAGCAGTCCGCCGCGCCGGTGGACGGCAGCAGCACCAAATATGTGACCACCTCGACCGTGACGGCACTCAGCGAGAGCGATAGCCAGGCGCGCTGGACCCAGTCGCTCACGTCGGATGGCTATCTGGGCGCGCCAGCCGTTGCGGGCGGCAAGCTGGCCATGGCCGGCAGCGATACCGTGTATGTCTTCGATGCGCTCGCTGGCGGCGCGCCGCTCGGCGTGCGTCCGCCGAATACGAATGGCGTACTGCTGGGCGTTTCCCTGGCGACGGCGCCCACCTTTTTTGGCGGCAATGTCTACGTGGGCGGCAATAACGATATCAGCGGCATCGATGCGGCGGCGGGCCAGACGCGCTGGTCTGCCAGCCTCGGTTTGCCCACGCTGGGTAACGTCAACGACTGGACCCCCGCCGTCAGCGGGGGCACGGTGTACAGCCATGCGGCAGGGACATTGACGGCGTTCAATATCACCGATGGCACGGTCCGCTTCAGCGTGGCGGTGCCGGGTCAGGTGCTGGGCGGCTTGAACAAGAGCAGCTTGCGCCAGGCGCCCGTGCTGGCCGATGCGGGCAGCGTGCTGGTACTCAATCAGCGACCGCCGGCCGGCGAGGCGGCGGATAACAGTCTGAGCCTGGTTGACGTGGATAGCCGCGCCGTGCGCTGGACGGTGCGGGGGCAGTTCAGCACGCAGCCGGTGGTGGCGCAGGGCATCGTGTACGTGGGCAACCAGGCCAGCCGGTCGCTCGAAGCGCGCCAGCTCGGCGATGGCGCGCTCCTGTGGCGCTGGCCCCTCGATACGGCCCTCGATGAGTACTTTGGCGGCGATCTGATCGTCACCGGCAATCTGTTGTTTGTTGGCGGGCGCAACAATACCTATGCGATCGACCTGGCCAGCCGCAAGGCCGTCTGGACCTATCGCATGGGCGGCAGCCTGGCACTGTCGCGCCATGGCGTGCTGTACATCCGCCAGGGCACGGATTTGCCCGGCAGCAGCATGGTCTTGACCGCCATCAACCTGCAGTAGCGGCTTGCCGCGCGGCGGCTAGGGCTTGCCCGGGCTTTTGATCCGCTGCAGCAGCGCATCCACGCTGTCGCTGACGGGCAAGCCGTGGCGGCGCAGCAGCTGCACGTGCAAGACGAGGTTTTCCAGCACCAGCTTGGCCGCCACGGCCAGCAGGGCCAGGTTGCGGTCTTCCGGGCTGAAACTTTCCATGGCGTCGGCCATCTCGCACAGGTGGTTGGCGATCAGTCCGCGCAATTCCTGCTCGTTGAAGGGCAGGTCGGCAAAATCGATGGGATCTGCCACCTCCACTTCCTGCATCAGCACCGCTAGTTCTTCCGGGGTAATCGTCATGCCTGGCCTCCTTGTGTGCTTGCCGCTATTTTAATTGTATTGGCCGCAAAGCGGACTAGAATGAGTCGAGGCCGACGACGTCGAAGGGCAGCATGGCGCATCTGCATTTTACGCAACAACTGGCACGCTACATCGACGTCCCCACGGTGGACGTCGATGCACCACGCCTGCGCGCCGCCCTCGATGCCGCGTTTGCGCAGCAGCCGCGCCTGCGCGGTTATGTGCTCGACGAGCAGGGCGCCTTGCGCCCGAACGTGGTGATCTTCATCGACGGCGCCCGTTGCCGCGAGCGGCGCGTGCTCGACGATGCCTTGCTGCCCGACAGTCAGGTCTATATCTTGCAGGCACTTTCCGGAGGTTAAGTATGGGACAAGGCATGGTTCAACGCGCGTATCTCGGCACTCGCAAGGGGCTGTTCCAGTTCGATGTCGATGCGGCCGGCGCCTGGCAGCTGGCGCTGGTGCAGTTTGCCGGCGATCCCGTCTCCATGCTGCTGCACGATGGCCGCGACGGCGCCGTGTACGCGGCCCTGAACCTGGGCCACTTCGGCGCCAAGCTGCACCGCCTCGACGCGGGCGCCAGCGCGTGGCAGGAAGTCGCCGTGCCCGCCTATCCCGCCAAGCCCGAGGACAGCACCGATACCGTGGACTGGACTTTGCGGCAAATCTGGTCGTTGGCGGCCGGCGGCCCGGACCAGCCCGGCGTGCTGTGGGCGGGCACCTTGCCTGGCGGCCTGTTCCGCTCCAACGACCGCGGTGAGAGCTGGCAGTTGGTGGAGTCCTTGTGGAACGTGCCGCAGCGGGCGCAGTGGTTTGGCGGCGGCTACGACGTACCCGGCATCCACAGCATCTGCGTCGACCCGCGCGACAGCAACAAAGTGCTCGTCGGCGTGTCCTGCGGCGGCGTGTGGCAAACGCTCGATGGCGGCGCCAGCTGGGCCTTGAGCGCGACGGGCATGCGCGCCGACTACATGCCGCCCGAGCTCGATGAAAACGAAGCCGTGCAAGACCCGCACCGCATCGTGCGCAGTGCCGGCACGCCGGACGCGCTGTGGTGCCAGCACCATAACGGCATCTGGCGTTCGGACGATGCCGGCTGGCACTGGCAGGAAGTGACGACGGCGCCGCTGTCGCATTTCGGCTTTGCCGTGGCCGTGCATCCGCGCGATGGCGGTACGGCCTGGTTCGTGCCGGCGCAGGCGGACGTGCTGCGCATTCCCATCGACGGCGCGCTGGCCGTCACGCGCACGCGCGATGGCGGAAAAACTTTCGAAGTGTTGCGCGATGGACTGCCGCAGCGGCATTGCTACGACCTCATCTACCGCCACGGGCTGGCGCTGGCCGACGACGGGCGCAGTTTATTGATGGCGTCGACGACGGGCGGCGCCTGGTATTCCGGCGATGAGGGCGAACACTGGCAGACGCTGTCCGCCCACTTGCCGCCCGTTTATGCCGTCTGTTTCGCCACGCCGTAATAGCACAGGAAGATATCGACGGCCAGTTCCGCTAATTTGCGCTGGCGTGCCGGGCCCAGCAGGGGCTCACCCATGGTGATCTGCGGCCAGAAGGCAAAGGTTTTTAAAGGCGACATCAGCAGATGCGCCACTTCCAGGGTCTCGCCCGCCTTGATGCGCCCGTCTTGCTGCGCCGCGCGGATCCAGATATTCAGTCCCGTTTCCTTCTCATTCAGGCGCGCCACCATGGCTTGCGCCCGCTCGGGCGAGTGGATGGTTTCGCCAAAGATCACACGCGCCAGGTCGATGAAGGTGGGATCGCACAGCAATTCCATTTTCTGCTCGACCAGGGCCAGCACCTGCGGCCGCAGCGGCTGGTCGGCCACATAGGGCACGGCTGGCTGGGACACGCTGCTTTCCCACATGCGCTGCAGGATTTCCGCGAACAACTCGTCCTTGCTGGGGAAATGGTTGTACACGGTGCGCTTGGAAACGGCGGCCGTGGCGGCGATCCTGTCCATGCTGGTCGCATCAAAACCGTGGTCGCGGAACTCGGCGATGGCGGCATCGACGATGGCGACGCGCTTGCGGTCGGTGAGGCGTTGCGGTGCGGCCATGGCTGAAAATCTCCTTTGAAAACAATATTTTACACCTCCTGGTTTACTTTGCCAGAAATAGGAACTACACTGTGTAGTGTAATTTAATCCTTGTTAATTCCTTGCCGGGCCATATATGCACTTGCACCGAGCCGCACGTCGTCTCTTCTTTCTGGGAGTCCTGATCATCATGAGTTCTTGCACCTTGCGCGCCGCGCCTGCCGCGCCCGCTGAATCCCCACAACGCCACGAAGGCAAGTTCCGCAATCCCGTGGAAATGTACAAGCTGGGCACGACAGCGACGCTCAAGCTGCTGTGGACATTTGTCTTTGATAAACCGGATAGCACGGTGCCGGCCGCGGCCGTTCCCGTGCAAGCCTTGACCCGGGCGCAGCTGCTGGCCGCGCCCGACAACAGCCTGTTTCGCCTCGGCCATTCGACCCTGCTGCTGAAACTTAACGGCGAATTCTTTCTCACCGACCCCGTGTTTTCCGAGCGCGCTTCGCCGGTGCAGTGGGCAGGACCGAAACGTTTCCACCAGCCGCCCATCAGCATCGCCGACTTGCCGCCGATCAAGGCCATCATCCTGTCGCACAACCATTACGACCACCTCGACTATGCCGCCGTGCTGCAACTGGCGGCCAAGACCGAACACTTCGTTGCGCCGCTGGGCGTGGGCGATACCCTCGTCGAATGGGGCGTACCGAAGGAAAAGGTGCAGCAGTTCGACTGGTGGCAAGGCACGACGATTGCCGGAGTGAAACTCGTCGCCACGCCGTCGCAGCATTTCTCGGGGCGCGGCCTGTTTGACAGCAATCAAACCCTGTGGGCCTCGTGGGTCATCGACGCTCCGGACGTGCGCGTGTTTTTCAGCGGCGACTCCGGCTATTTCGACGGTTTCAAGCAGATCGGCGACAAGTACGGCCCCTTCGACATGACCATGATCGAGACGGGCGCCTACGACAAACTGTGGCCGGACGTGCACATGCAGCCGGAACAGACCTTGCAAGCGCACCAGGACTTGCGCGGCAAGTGGCTCATGCCCGTACACAACGGCACGTTTGACCTGGGGCTGCATGCCTGGCACGAACCGTTCGACCGCATCACGGGGCTGGCGGCCAAGCAGGGCGTGAACCTGGCCACGCCGCAGATGGGCGAGGCGGTCGACCTGGCGCATCCGAAAAAAGGCGAAAAATGGTGGCTGGCAATGCTGGAAGAAGAGATGGCGCGGTAACGCTGGCTCAGGCCGTCACGTCGATCAGGCGTCCCAGGGTCTGGCCATAGCCGTTCAGCTGGGGCGTGCTTTTCGGTGCGGCCGGGGCCGCTTGTTGCGGCACGGCCACCTTGATCGCCTGGTCCAGCTGCGGTGCCTTGACGGCGGCCGGAGCATCGGCCTGCGCTTGCTGGCTGCTGCGTTGCGTCTGGCTCAGCGATTCCTGTTCCCGCGCCAGCAACTGGCGGCTTTGCGCCAGCTGTTCGCTGTCGCGCCGCACCTGGTTCTGGCCTTGTTCAACCCGGCGCTGCGCCGTGGCCAGCGAGGCTTGCAAGTTGTTGACGGACGTTAGCGATACCACATTGTTCACCTTTGAAAGTATGTCCAGGCGTACAGGGAAGGAAGGGGGCCCGGGCCATGTGTTGCATCAGACGCAACATGCCTGGCAGTAACCTTTACCTGAATCAAGAGTAGGACAAATTCTCGCACAGTTCCAGTCAATATGTTTTCTTGATAATGCTATCGCGCGCGCCCTGTGTTGCCGAAACGGCATGCCAAAGGTGAGGCAATGATTGTCGAAGTGAGTACATGCTGTCGCTTGCGAGCATTGTTTCTCTGCCATCGGTGACGCCGTGCCGTAGAGGGGCACAAGTGCTCACATTTAAAACGTTGCTTTTTAGATAGTCAATATATTGTTGTTTTTATACCATGTCTGCGCCCGCTAATGCGCGGCCTGTTTGGCGCTCTGGGCTATAATGGACGGTCAGAGTTGGTTTCTTTTGCCATACAGACAGGTAGTTAACATGAATCTCAAGAGCCTCGCAATTGCCCTCGGCATGTCGAAAACGACAGTCAGCAGGGCGTTGAACGGCTATCCGGAAGTCAATTCCCGCACCCGTGAAATCGTCCTGGCCGCCGCCAAGAAAGTCGGCTACCGGCCCAATCCGCTTGCGCGCAGCCTGGCCGTCGGCCGCACGAATGTGCTCGGCATGATCTATCCCTTGCTGCCCAGCGACCTGGGCGACAGCGTCTTTCTTTCCGTGGTCAATGGCATGTCCGACGCCGTCGAAGCGTCGAAGATGAGTTTGATCATCGCGCCCGTGTCGCCGCAGAACGAACAGCCCTCGTATGAAAACATGGTGCGCGGGCGCCAGGTCGATGGCCTGGTGGTGGGCCGCACCAAGGTGGTCGACGAACGCATCGCCTACCTGACGAAAGTGGGCTTTCCCTTTGTCGCGAATGGCCGCACGCGCATCGACGCGCCGTACGCCTATTTCGACTACGACAACGACACGGGCATCGACCTGGCCGTGTCTTTCCTGGCGGCGCATGGCCACCAGCGCATCGGCCTGTTGAGCGCCCCGCTGGATCTGCATTTTGCGTATGAGCGCAAGGAAAGCTTTATCCGCTGCATGGCGCAAGCGGGCTTGCCGGTCGATCCCGCCTATCTGCTCGACAATACTTTTGACCGCCGCAGCGGCTACCAGGCCATGCAGCAATTGCTGGCCTGCTCGCCCCGACCCACGGCCGTCATCGTCGACAACCATTTGTCCGGCGTGGGCGTGGTGCGCGCGCTGATGGATGCGGGCATCGAGATCGGCAAGGAAATCTCCGTCATCGTCTGGGGCAATGTGGAAGACACCTTGATCGGCATCAACGTCACCACCATCGACCAGCCCGACCTGCGCCGCGCCGGCGCGAAGATGGTCGAAATGCTGGAATCGCTGCTGGCCGGCACGCCGCCGGAACGGCTGCAGGAAATCTGGCAACCGGTGCTGTTGCCGGGAGCGACGGTGGGGCGCTGCCCCGAATAAAAAAAACGCAGAGCCGAGGCTCTGCGTTGTCTTTTATGCCGCGTGCTTGCTTCCATCCGCCAGCACGGCCAATAGTCTCGCCTTATCCTTGCGGTAAGTATCGACGGCCGCTTCCTTGACGTGGCCGAAGCCGCGGATTTTCTCGGGCAGGGAAGCCAGTTCCACGCAGGTGGCCAGGTTGTCCGCCGTCAGGTTGACCAGCAGGCCGGCCAGCAGTTCGCGGTATTCGACGATCAGCGCGCGTTCCATCTTGCGCTCGGCCGTGTAGCCGAAGAGGTCGAAGGTGCCGCCGCGCAAGCCCTTGGCTTTGGCCAGCAGCTTGAAGGCGCGCCACATCCAGGAACCGAACTCCGCTTTCACCAGATGCCCTTTCGCATCTTTTTTCGCGAACAGCGGCGGCGCCAGGTTGAATTTGACGGAAAAATTCCCTTCGAACTGCTGCTGCAATTGCTCCACGAAACGGCCATCCGTGTACAGGCGCGCCACTTCGTATTCATCCTTGTAGGCCAGCAATTTGAAATAGCTTTTCGCCACGGCGGTCGACAGTTTCTGTCCCAGCCCCAGGGTGTTTTCGCGGTCGCGCACCTGTTTCACCAAGGTCGCATAACCATCCGCATACGCGGCGTTCTGGTAGGCCGTGAGGAATTCCACGCGCTTCTTGATGACGCTGTCGAGGCTTTGCGGCATTTGCACGATGATCGCTTGCGCTGGCGTGGCGATTTGCGTCACCTTGCGCACGTCGACGGCGGCGCGGCGGCCCCACAGGAAACTCTTCTTGTTCGATTCGATGCCCACGCCATTGAGTTCAATGGCGCGCAGCAAGGTCGCTTCCGTCAACGGGATACGGCCCTTTTGCCAGGCGTAGCCGAGCATGAACAAGTTGGCGGCAATCGAGTCGCCCATCAGCGCGGTGGCCAGTTTGGTGGCGTCGATGAAGTCGGCCGCATCGGCACCGCCGACGGATTCCTCGATCAGCTGGCGCACTTCCGCCGTCGGATATTGCCAGTCCGCATTCTGCGCAAACGTGCCCGGCGGCTGCTCGTGCAGATTGACGACTGCCAGGCTGCGGCCCGGACGCATTTTCGACACGGCATCCTGCGCCCCGGCCGTCAGCATGTCGCAGCCCAAGATCAGATCCGCTTCGCCCGTGGCGATGCGCTGGGCGCGGATGTGCGCGGGGGATTTGGCGATTTTCACGTGCGAGGTGACGGAACCGTTCTTTTGCGACATGCCCGTCATGTCCAGCACGGACGCTCCCTTGCCTTCCAGGTGCGCCGCCATGCCCATCAGGGCGCCGACAGTGATGACGCCCGTGCCGCCGATGCCGTTGATCAGGATGTTGTACGGTGCGTCGCAACCGGGCAGTTGGGGTTCCGGCAGCGGACCGAAATTGTCCGTCTCGCCCGCCTTGCTCGCGCCCGTCTTGGTCTTCTTCAGGCTGCCGCCCTCGACAGTGACGAAGCTGGGGCAAAAGCCCTTGGCGCACGAGTAATCCTTGTTGCACGAGGATTGGTCGATGGTGCGCTTGCGGCCAAATTCCGTCTCTTTCGGCAAGATCGACACGCAGTTCGACTGCACGCCGCAGTCGCCGCAGCCTTCGCAGACGGCGTCGTTGATGACCATGCGCTTGGCAATGTCCGGATACTCGCCTTTCTTGCGGCGCCGGCGTTTCTCGGCCGCGCAGGTCTGGTCGTAGATCAGCACGGATACGCCTTGCACTTCACGCAATTCGCGCTGCACGGCATCCATGTCCTTGCGGTCGTGCAAGGTCAGGTGGGCGGGCAGGTTGCTGCGGTCGCTGTAGCGGCTCAGGTCTTCCGTCACCAGCGCAATGCGGGCGATGCCTTCGGCCGCCACCTGCTGCGCCATCATCGGGACGGTGATGAGGCCGTCCACGGGCTGGCCTCCCGTCATGGCGACGGCGTCGTTGTAGAGGATTTTGTAAGTGATATTCACCTTGGCCGCCTGCGCGGCACGGATGGCCAGATAACCGGAATGGAAATATGTGCCGTCGCCCAGGTTCTGGAACACGTGCGGCAGTTCGGAAAACGCGGCTTGCCCGATCCACGGCGCGCCTTCGCCGCCCATGTGCGTGGTCAGCTTGTTCATTTCCGGGTAGATCGATGTGGCCATCACGTGGCAGCCGATGCCGGCCAGCGCCAGGCTGCCGTCGGGGACTTTGGTCGAGGTGTTGTGCGGGCAGCCGGAGCAGTAGAACGCGGGGCGGAACGGCGTGTTCACGGCTTTCTTTAATACCGCATCCTTGGCGTCGAGGAAGCTCAGGCGCGCCTTGATCAGGTCGCACGTGACGGGGTCGGAAATCAGGCGCGCGATGCGGCTGGCGATGACCCGCGCCACTTGCGAGACGGAAAAATCCGCCTTCGAGGTCAGCAGCCATTCGCCGCGCGGCGCCACCCATTCGCCTTTTTCGTCGAATTTGCCGATCACGCGTGGGCGCACGTCGTCGCGCCAGTTGTACAACTGCTCTTTTAATTGGTATTCGACGATTTGCCGTTTTTCTTCGACGACGAGGATTTCATCGAGGCCTTGCGCGAATTCGCGCACGCTGTCCGGTTCCAGCGGCCACGGCATGGCCACCTTGAACAGCCGCATGCCGACGTCGGCCGCCATTTGCTCGTCGATGCCCAGCTCTTCCAGCGCTTCGAGCACGTCCAGGTAGGATTTGCCGGACGCGATGATGCCCAGCTTGGCGTTCGGGCTGTCGATGGTGGTGTGGTTGAGCTTGTTTTCTCGCGCGTAAGCGAGGGCCGCATAGATCTTGTAATCCTGCATCAGCGCTTCCTGGTTGCGCGCCTGCTGGCCCAGCGGGATGCTCGACAGGCGCGCGTTCAGGCCGCCTTCGGGCATCTGGAAATCCTGCGGAATTTTCACTTCCACGCGGAACGGGTCGGCATCGATGGAGGCCGACGATTCGACCGTGTCGGCCAGGGCCTTGAAAGCGACCGTGCAGCCAGAAAAGCGCGACATGGCCCAGCCGTGGATGCCGAGGTCCAGGTATTCCTGCACATTGCACGGATACAGGACGGGGATCATCGAGGCGGAGAACAAATGGTCGGACTGGTGCGGCAGGGTCGACGAATAGGCGCCATGGTCATCGCCGGCCACCAGCAGCACGCCGCCCAGTTTCGCCGTGCCCGCATGGTTCATGTGCTTGAAGACATCGCCGCAGCGGTCCACGCCAGGACCCTTGCCATACCACATGGCGAACACGCCGTCGTACTTGGCCGGGCCGATCAGGTCGACCTGCTGCGAACCCCAGACGGCCGTGGCGGCCAGGTCTTCGTTGACGCCGGGCACGAACTGCACGTGGTGCGCTTCCAGCTGTTTCTTGGCTTTCCACAGGTTCTCGTCGAGGCCGCCCAAGGGCGAACCGCGGTAGCCGGAGATGAAACCGGCCGTGTTCAGGCCAGCAGCCTGGTCGCGCAGGCGCTGCATCATCGGCAGACGTACGAGGGCCTGGATGCCGGACAGGAAGATGGCGCCGGAAGTGGCTGTGTATTTGTCGTCGAGGCTGACGGTGGTCAAACGGGAAGTGTCGGGGGGTGTAGATGGCGCGGCACCGGCGTTTCTAGCGAACGCTGCGGAGCCGTTTTCCGTGGTCACGGACATGGCTGTCTCCAAAAGGGTGTTTCAGATGACGGCTGTACAAGGGACGCGCCCGGTAAGGCGCGCGCTGTGCAGACGGGATGGCCGCGTGTGGGCGGCACATAACTATTTTAAATTTAAAATAGTTAATGTGGTCAGTGTAGAACGACCATGGGGACGGGGCAAATACGGTTTGACGATGGGGGTATAAGAAATACTTATGTCATGGGCGAGAGCACATGCGCCCCCGCCCAGCGCCCGCTGCCGCACAGCTCGGCGGCCACTTGCAGCACGAGGTTTTTCACGGCGTTGCCCGCATTCGTCAGGGGAATGTTTTTCGAGGCGCACAGGGCCACCGTGCGCGACAGGACGGGGCTGTGGATGGCGTAGCTGCGCATGGCGCCGCTGTCGAGTTCGGCCAGCAGGGGCGCGGCGGGCAGGATGGTGGCGCCCATGCCGGCCAGGATGGCCGATTTCAGGATGGCGATCGAGTTGATCTCGATCACGTTCGCCGTCTCGAGGCCCAGTTCGCGGGCGCGGCTGTCGATGCGCGGGCGCACGCCATGCTGCAGGCCCGGCAGGATCAGGGTGGCGCTCAACGCCTGCGGGAACGACAGCGCCGAGCCCGCGGGCGCGAACGGTGAATCGCTGCGGCAGATGAAACGCATCTCTTCTTCCACCAGGGGACTGCAGGCAAACGGGGTCAGCTGGCCATCGTCGAACAGCACGGCCAGGTTGATGCGTCCCGATTTGAGCTGTTCATTGAGGTTGCCCGTGATTTCTTCCGTCAGTTGCAGGGTGATTTCAGGGTAGCGTTCGCGCGCGGCCAGCAGCAGAGGCAGGGCCAGCGCGCCCGATATGCTGTGCGGCAAACCCAGGGTGACGTTGCCGGACGGCCGCGTGGCGCTTTGCGTGACGGCCGAGCGGGCGTCGGCCACCTGTTTCAGGATCGCTTGCGCATGTTCGTAAAACACCTTGCCCGCGTCCGTGCTGAGCACGCCCTGCGCCGAGCGGTGCAGCAGCTGCACGCCCAGTTCCTCTTCCAGCTGGCGCAGCTGCTGCGTCAGGGCCGGCTGCGCCACGTGCAGGATCAGGGCCGCACGCGACAGCGAGCCGTGGTCGACGATGGCAACAAAGTAGCGTAATTGGCGCAGTTCCATGGGTCCCAAAAGCGGTGCGTTGAGCGGAAAAGCAGCATATTGCGCCGCAGCGCCGAACGCGGCCAGCAGAATAACAATTTTGTTATACTCATTCTAACGCCTTCGGTGTTCCAGCCGCGTATTTGTGGGATGACAGCATGCTCAAGAAAGTTGATTCGTCTCAATTAAAAGTGGGCATGTACATTCATGACCTCAGCTGCGACTGGATGACGCATCCATTCGTGCGCAACCGTTTCCTGTTGCGCAGCGACAATGAAATCCGCAAGATCGTGCAGGCCGGCATCCACGACGTGGTGATCGACAGCGGCAAGGGCCTCGACGTGCAGGACGCGCCCACGGTGGCGCAGGCGCAGGCTGACACGGAACGCGAACTGGTGCAGATCGCCACGCCGCCGCAAGTGGTCACGCGCGTTTCGCTGGGCATGGAGCTGGCGCGCGCCACGCAGGTGCGGCGGCAGGCTGCCAGCCTGGTGCGCACGGTGATGGCTGATGTGCGCCTGGGCAAGGCGGTCGAGCTCGACCGCGTGCAGCACACGGTGCAGGATATTACCGAATCGATCCTGCGCAATCCCGGCGCCCTCGTCGGCTTGTTGCGCATCAAGAGCAAGGATGACTACACCTTCCTGCATTCCGTCAGCGTGTGCGCGCTGCTGGTGGCGTTTTGCCGCTCGCGCGGCATCGATGCGGCCACCACGCACCAGGCCGGTCTCGGCGGCTTGCTGCACGACACGGGCAAGGCGCTGGTGCCCGATAGCGTGCTGAACAAACCCGGCCCCCTGAGCTCGGAAGAGTTTATCCAGATCAAGCGCCATCCGCGCGACGGCTACGACATCCTGCGCCAGTCGCCCGAGGTGGGCGCCATTCCCCTCGACATTACCTTGCACCATCACGAACGGCGCGACGGCAGCGGCTACCCGGACCAGCTGGCCGGCGACGCCATCAGCGAACTGGCGCAGATGGCCGCCATCGTCGACGTATATGACGCGCTGACGTCGGACCGCAGCTACCACAAGGGTATTCCCGCCGCCGAAGCCTTGCGCAAGATCTATGAATGGAGCAAATTCCACTTCAATCCCGTGTTCGCGCAGGATTTCATGCGTTGCGTGGGTATTTATCCGGTAGGCACCATGGTGATGCTGGAGTCGGGCCGCCTGGCCGTCGTCATCGAGGCGCACGAAAGCAATCTGCTGGCGCCGAAGGTCAATGTGTTTTTCAGTACGAAGAGCAAGACCTACATCAAGCCGGAAACGGTCGACCTGTCGCGTGGCTTCGGCTTCGGCGGCGCCGACAAGATCGTCGGCCATGAGTCGGCCGCCAAGTGGCAAGTCGATCCCATGCGTTTTCTTTCCCTTGCAGACGCTTAGAAAAACTCTGCCGTATCGTTCGAGGTAATGGTTGTCAGTAAGCCTTTTGCCACCAGTTCGTCGTAGTGGCACGCCAGGTTGCGGCCATGGCTCTTGGCGTAATACAAGGCCTGGTCGGCGCGGCCGAGGATGATGACGGGCGCTTCGTAGGCGTTGATGCTGACGAAGCCGACGCTGACGGTCACTCTGCCCACTTGCGGGAAGTCGTGCGCTTCGACATTGGTGCGGAAGCGGTCGATGATTTTCTGCGCATTTTCCAGGGTGATCGAGCGCAGCAGCACGACGAATTCCTCGCCGCCGAAGCGGAAGATGCGGTCTTGCGAGCGGAACGACGATTGCAGCTGGTTGGCGATCAGGATCAGCACTTCATCGCCATACAGGTGGCCAAATTTATCGTTGACCAGCTTGAAATGATCGACGTCGATCACGGCCAGCCATTGCCGTTCGGTGTCCGTATGGTGGCGCCGCTCTTCATCGACGGGACGCGGCTTTTCCGCTTCCGGCTCGCCGCGGCTGTGCAGGATTTTCGCCAGCTGGTCGTCGAAGGTCTTGCGATTCAACAAGCCGGTGAGCGAATCGCGTTCGCTGTAGTCGAGCAGGTTCTGGAAATTGCGGTACACGCTGACGATGCCGCCGATCACCTGGATGGTGGCGCCCGTGTACGGCGTGGGATTGGTGATTTCCAGGCAGGTGGTGACCTGGTCGCCGATCCAGATGGGCAGCCACAGCAGGTGGCGGCCGTCCGCGCACAAGGTGTCGGCGCTTGCTTCATGGCGCTTGATGCAGGCGGCCAGGGCCGGGTAGTCGGACAGCGGTTCGCCTGGCAGGGTCGGGTCGTTATGCTCTTCCATGCGGGCCACGCTGCCCGCCACGATGATGGCCCGCGACCGCACGAACACCTGGCCACGCACGGTGGTCAGCGCCAACACACGGGTCTGCGACGCGGCAGCGAGTTCCTGGACCGCCGAGATCACGGAGATGTCGAGCATCGTGTGGTCGCGGTGCCCGGTCATGTCCACCATGTGTTTCAGTAGGGAATCCATTGTCGATCTCTGGAAAGTGGTCACACAAGTGTCGTCATACCAGCATTGCATCAAGCAAGAGCATGTTCGCGTCCGTCTACAAGAAGCCAAGATTTATTTGGTGGCATGACGCTCTGTACCGCCGGGCGAGAGGCCTTTCCAAAGAAGAGCTAAGCAGGATAATGTCTTTTTGCCTAATAGGCAATTAACGTATGCAATATTTCATGTAAATACATGAGATTCATGCACTGCATTGCAAAAAACTTGCCCTGACGCAGGCTTTCAATCCGGATCGCAACATTTGTTTGCGCCAGCCGCCATTTCACCAGAGTTTGATAATTTCCATGTGGAAACTTGTGGCGCGTCAATTTGCCAAAACGTGGACGCTTTATAGTCAATGTAATGGCGCAGAAATTTACGGCAGGAAACATATTAGCAGGAAAGGGCAATGTTTCCCACCCGATTGCGCCAGGGACTTGTGATTCACTTTTGGGAGCTTGTCATGCATACCTTCCTGTCGGCAGTACAGCAGTTTGTCAAGGATGAGGATGGCATTACGGCAATCGAATACGGCCTGATCGCGGCGTTGATGGCTACCGCCATCACGGCCGGTTTCTTGCTGATCAAGACCAACTTGCTGGCCGTCCTCACCGATATTTCGTCGAACCTGGTGTTGACGCCCTAAGCGGGTGCCCGCCGCTGGCCGGCCAGTGGCGGGTTTTTTTCGGGAGGTGTGCCATGCCTGCAACTGCCTTGTGCGACCTGCTGCTGCTGTGCTTTGTGACGGGGGCCGCCGTCAGTGATTTGATCCAACGCAAGATTCCGAATTGGCTGGTGCTGGCGGGCATGCTCGCCGCGCTGGCGCTGCATTTGTGGCTGTGGCCACACCGCGTGCCGCAACTGGTGCTGGGCGGCATGGCAACGGGTTTTTTCCTCTTTTTACCCTTGTACGTGCTGCGCGGAATGGCCGCCGGCGACGTCAAGCTGATCGCCATGGTGGGCGCCTTTGTCGGTCCCTGGCCCGTGCTGCAGATCTGTTTTGCCACATTTGTCCTGGGCGGCGTGATGGCCGTGCTGATGATCACCTGGCAGGGCAAGTGGCGCGTTTGCCTCGGCAATCTGCGCCAGCTGATGTGGCCGATGATCGCGCGCATGGCCGGCATTCCGCTGGCGCCAAGCGCGCTGGGCAGCGGCGCCAGCGTGGGCAACATGCCGTACGGACTGGCCGTTGCCTTGGGCTGCCTGGTGGTGCAAGGGCGGAATTATTTCTGATTGGAATTCATTGCTCTGAATCAATGGACGCCAGTTCTCGCTCGCTAGAATGAATTCTGTTCAATGCAGTCCTAACCGGCTTGGAGACGCAGCATGACCGAGGTCGACTATTCCATGAGCACCGACAGCGTGCCGCGCCCTGCCGACGCGAACCTGATGCCGCCCTTGCCGCCGCAGCCGAAGAGCTTGCGTGAAACGGGACTCGAGCGGCCGCTGGTCGTCGAACTGATCGCCAAGCTGATGTTTGTGGGCGGCAAGACGCACCTGTCCGCGCTGACGACGCGCTTGCGCCTGTCGATCAATGTCTTGCGCGAAGTGCTCGATTTCATGGTGACGGAGCAGATGGCCGAAGTGGCCTGGCGCGGCGAATCCGATATCGACGTGCAGTACCAGCTGACGAGCGCCGGCAAGCAGCGCGCCAGCACCTTCCTCGAACGCTGCGCGTATATCGGCGCCGCGCCCGTCACCCTGGAAGCGTACCGCGCCATGGTGGCGCGCCAGTCGTGGCTGGCACAGGAACAGCGCGTCGGCAGCGATGACCTGGCCGCCGTGCTCGGTGGTGCCCATGCGGGGCCGGGCATGCTCGACGTGGTCGGCGCGGCCCTGCATTCGGGGCGCTCGCTGCTGCTGTACGGTCCGCCCGGCAGCGGCAAGTCCACCTTGGCGTTGCAGTTGGGACAATTGCTGCACGGCCTCGTCGCCGTGCCCTACGCCATCGTCGTCGGCCACGACATCATCCAGTTGTACGATCCGGCCCAGCACCTGCCGCCCGCGCCGCAGCACGTCAGCCATGCGCGCCAGGCGCTGGAACGGCGCAGCACGGATATCCGCTGGGTGCTGTGCCAGCGTCCCGTGATCCACGTGGGCGCCGAGCTCGACGCCGGCATGCTGGAACTGCGCCATGACGCCAGCGGCGGCTGCTACCAGGCGCCGCCCCATGTGCGGGCGAATAACGGCATGCTGATCATCGACGACCTGGGCCGCCAGCGCCTGGGCGCGCAAGAATTGCTGACGCGGCTGATGCAGCCGCTGGCGCGCGGCAGCGATCAGCTGGGCCTGCCCGGCGGCTTGCAGATCAGCGTACCGTTCGACAATGCCCTCGTGCTGGCCACGAATGTGCCGCCGGGCGAGCTGTTTGACGCCGCCTTGCTGCGCCGCATCGGCTACAAGGTGCAGGTGGGGCCGCTGGCCGAGAACGCCTATCGTGCCCTGTTCCGCCAGCAATGCCGGCTGGCCGGTATGGCCATCGACGAAATGGCTATCAACCATTTGCTGCAGCTGCACGGCGCGCAGGGGCGGCCTTTGCTGGCCAGCTATCCGCAGGAATTGCTGGCGCGCATGGGCGACTTCGCCGGCTTTGCCGGCTGTGAAGCGCGCCTGACGGTGGCCGCCCTGGAGCAGGCCTGGAGCAGCCTGTTTGCCAGCTGCGACATGCCGGCCGCCAGCCTGTGCGAGCGTATCGCATGAAAAACCGGCGCGCCCTCCTGATGATGGCCCTGGCCGTGGTGCTGGGTCTGCTGGCCGTACTGCTGGCCTCGCACTGGCTGCTGCGCCAGACGCCGGCCGGCAAGGGCAAGATCGTCGTCGCCTCCAGCGATGTCAATCTGGGCCAGCGCCTGACACCCGAGATGCTGCGCCTGGCCGAGTGGCCGGCGGAAAGCTTGCCGCAAGGCGCGCTGCAAGATCCGGCAAAACTGGCGGGACGCGTGCTGAAAACCAGCGTGCTGCGCGGCGAGCCGCTGAGCGAGGCCAAGCTGGCCCCCGTCGGCACCCTGGGTGGCCTGTCGGCCCTGATCACGGAAGGGCGGCGCGCCATCACCGTGCGCGTCAACGACGTGATCGGCGTGGCCGGCTTCGCCTTGCCGGGCAACTATGTCGACATCATCGTCAGTACCCAGCAAGATGCCGGCGACCGCGCGTTTCCGCAAAGCCGCAACATTTCCAAGATCGTTCTCGAACGCATCCTCGTGCTGGCCGTGGCGCAGGAAGTGGGGCGCGACGAGACCAAGCCGCGCGTGGTCAACGCGGTGACCCTGGAAGTGACGCCGGAACAGGCGGAAAACCTGGACCTGGCGCGCAGCGTGGGCAGCCTGTCGCTGGTGCTGCGCAACCAGGTCGATCCGCAGCCGGGCGTGACGGCGGGCGCGACCAAGCTGACCTTGCTGGGCGGACCGCACGACGCCGAGCCTGCTCCCGTGCCTGCCGCCGCCCCCGTGCTGGCCGTGGCGCCGCGTCCGGTGCGCGTGGCGAAGGCGCCGCCGGAACCACAGCGCCAGTGCAGCACCGTCATCGATGGGACGCGCCAGTCGCGCGAATGTTTTTAGCCAACCATGGACACGCTCATGAACCGCGCCCTGCTGACACTGTGCTGCCTGCTGTTGCCGCTTGCCGGCGCGGCAGCCGATCCTGGTCCCCGCTGCGGCGGCGAAGCGGCGACGCCCGGCAACTTGCAGCTGCAGGTGGGCAAGTCGAGCATGTTGCGCCTGCCCGAGGCGGTGCTGGCCCGCAGTGTCGGCAATCCGGCCATGCTGCAAGCCATGCTGGTCGCGCCCGACACTTTATATGTGGTCGGTGTCGACGTGGGCAGCACGAATATGATCATCCAGGGACGCAGCGGCGTGTGCAGCGTGGTGAACGTCAGCGTCAGCATGGATCCGTCCGGCTTGCAAACGACCCTGGCGGCCCTGATGCCGGAAGAAAAAGCCATTCGCGTCACGGCCGTGGCCGACACCCTGGTGCTGTCGGGCACGGTGCAGGACGCTGGTGCCGTGCTGCGCGCCACCGAGCTGGCGCACGCGTATGTGCGCCGCGCTACCGCACCGCTGGCGCTGCCCAAGCCCGCCGACGGCGCCGCCATGCCGGCGGCCGCCACGGCGTCCGCTGGCAGCGCGAACAGCCGCATCATCAATATGCTTGACGTCAGCGCGCCGCAGCAGGTGATGCTGGCCGTGCAGATCGCCGAAGTGTCGAAGTCGCTGCTGGAACGGCTGGAAGTGGGCGCCACCTTGCGCTTCGCGTCCGGCAGCTGGGCCACCACCTTGCTGTCGAATTTCCTGAGCGGCACGGCCAATGGCTTGCTCGACGTGCGCAAGTCGAATGGCCAGCAGCTGACCATCGAGGCGCAGAAACAGGATGGCCTGGTGCGCATCCTGGCCGAGCCAACGGTGATGGCGATCAGCGGGCAGGAAGGCAGCTTTCTGGCCGGCGGCAAGATCTTCATTCCCGTCGGCCAGGACAACAACAAGATCACCTTGGAAGAGCGCGAGTATGGCGTCGGCCTGCGTTTTACGCCCACCGTGCTGTCGGGCGGGCGCATCAATTTGAAGGTGGCGCCGGAAGTGTCGGAACTGTCGCGCGAGGGGGTGGGCATTTCCGCCGCCGGCGTCAGCGGACGTTCTATTTTGCCCGTGATCACCACGCGGCGCGCCTCGACCACGGTGCAGCTGTACGACGGCCAGAGCTATGCCATCGGCGGCTTGATCAAGAACAACCAGGTGAGCAACATCACGGGCGTGCCGTGGCTCAGCGAGCTGCCGATCCTCGGCGCGCTGTTTCGCAGCACGGACTTCCAGCATGACCGCACGGAATTGTTGTTCGTCATTACCGCGCATCTCGTGAAACCTTTGCCGGCGGACGCCGTACTGCCGACGGCGCAGCTGGCGCCGCCTTCGCGCACGGACTTGATGTTGCGCGGCAAGATGGAAGGCACCTTGCCGTTGGCGCCGCCGTCCGTGCCGCCACCGCGCGCGGCCAACGGCTTCGAGTTGAAATGAGACGGGGAGACACGCCATGCCGAACTCGCTCCTGATATTGCTGCGGCGCCTGGCCGCCTTGACTCTGGCCATGCAGCTGGCCGCCTGCGCACACAGCAGCACGCCGCAGCTGGACCCGCGCTTCGGCGACGCCGTGCGCCTGGCCATGACGCAGCAGGTGCGCGATCCGGCCAGCGCGGGAAATCGCCAGCCTGCCGACGGCCTGGACGGGCCCAGCGCGCACGCCGTCATGCAGCGCTACCGCGCCTCGTTCGTCGAACCGAACGGCCAGGCGCCGCAGCCGGTGCAGTTCATGCTGGGAGGCGGCAATGGCAAATAGACGCCAGGGCCAGCGCGGGGCGATGCTGATCGCCTTTTCCATCCTGCTCATCCTGGTGCTGGGTTTTATCGGCCTGGCGCTCGACGTGGGCCAGGTCATCGGCCGCAAGACGGAATTGCAGAACCTGGCCGACAACGCGGCGCTGGCGGCCGCCGCGGAACTGGTGGGCACGCCCGAAGGCTTGCTTGCTGCCGTGACGAAGGCCAAGAGCAGCGCGGCCGACAAGAGCGCGTGGCGGCGCCGCATGCAGGGCGCTATCCTGTCGGACGCCAGCATCCGCTTCGCCAGCGTGCCCGACGCGCCCGCCAGCGAATGGCATGCGGCGGGTGCCGTGCCCGATGCGGCCACGGCGCTGTTCGTGCGCATCGATACGCAGGCCAATGAGCCGTCGCTGGGGCGGGTGGCGACGGCGTTCCTGGGCGCCTGGTCGCCGGCGCTGCGCACCCTCGACACGGGCGCGCGCGCCGTGGCGGGACGTACCAGTCTGAACCTGACGCCGCTGGCCGTTTGCGCGCTGTCGGCCAGCGCGGCCAGTGCGCGCACGAATGCGGCGCTGCTGCCGGCCGTCGAGCTGCTGGAATATGGCTTTCGCCGCGGCGTGGCGTATAACCTGTTGAAACTCAATCCGAACGGCCCGGCGGCCGAACATTTCGTGCTCAATCCCCTGGGCCAGCTGGGCATGGTGGGACCGTCGCTGCAGGTCGGCGAGACCAGCGTGTTGCCGTTTGTGTGCAGCGGCACGGTGCTGTACCCGCGCATCGGCAGCGCGCAAGTGCACGTGCACCGGCCGTTTCCCGCCACCTTGTGGCCGGCCTTCAACGCGCGCTTCAACCTGCACGCGGGCAGCGGTTGCCATCCCGTCACGTCGCCGCCCGACACGAATATCCGCGCCTATCCGAATGCGGCCGCGAACTGGTGGATGACGAACACGCCTGACGCGCCGAGCGCCCTGAGCACCGGCAATCCGCTGCTGTCCGTGGCCGATCCGGAATCGAACGCGACGCCGCCCGCCGTCGGCAGTTACGGGCCGCTGTGGTCGTTTGGCAGGGCGGTCAAGTACAGCAGCGTGAAGCCGGCCGGCGGCTATCTGCCGTTTGCCACCAGCGACTGGAGCAAGCTGTATCCGGCCCTGCCCGCCGCGCCGGCCGCCAAGTCCGGCTATCCTGCCACGCCGCCATACCAGACGCTGGGATTCCAGACGGCACCGACCGGCAACACGGGCGTGGCACAGCGGCGTCTGCTGCATGTTCCCTTGCTGGCCTGCCCGCTGCCGGCCGGCAGCGACGTGCTGGCGCAAGTGCGCGGCATCGGCCGCTTCTTCATGACGGCGCCGGCCACCAATGGCGTGCTGAGCGCCGAATTTGACGGCCTGGCGGCCGAGGGCACGCTGATGGGCCCCGTGGAGTTGCTGCAATGAGGCCGCCCTGCCGCGCGCCACGCCGCCAGCATGGTGTCGCCGCCATCGAGCTGGCGCTGATCATGCTGTTTTTCATGGGCCTGTTGCCCTTCGTGCTGCTGTTCGGCCGCGCGCTGCTGGTGTACACGGCCCTGCAAAAAAGTACGCACGATGCGGCGCGCTACCTGGCGACCATGCCGCTGTCGCAGATGGCCAGTATCGGCACGGCGACCCAGGGCGTCGCATTTTCGCGGCAGATGGTGGTCGAGGCGATGGCGGAAAGCTGGCCCACGATGGAGTCCGTCCGGGTCAGCGTGGACTGTACCTATGCCGACGATTCCTACAACTGCGGCAATTACGCGACGCCGCCGCAGCAGGTGCATATCAAGGTGTCGGTGGACATGCCCATCGTCTTCTTGCCCGACCTGACGCGCGCGTGGCTGCCGCAGCTGGCGCCTATCCCCTTGCGTTCCAACGCGACATTGCGCTATGTCAATTAACCTGCGCCTGCGCCGCCAGCGCCAGGGCGGCGTATTTGCCGTCGAATTCGCCATGCTGGCGCTGTTGTTCCTGCTCTTCCTGTTCGCCATGCTGGAATTGGCGCGCGCCGTGTACCTATGGAATATGGTGCACGAGATTACCCGGCGTGCCGCGCGCGGCGCGGCCGTCACCGATTTCAGCAATGCAAGCGCGCTGCAGGCCGTGCGCACGCATGCCGTGCTGCGGGCCGCGCCGGGCGTGCTGCCGCTGGGCGGCGGCATCAGCGATGCGTATGTGCGCATCGATTATCTGTCGCAGTCGAGCAGCGGCGCCGCGCTGGCGGCCGTGCCGGTGACGGTATTGCCGGGCTGCCCGCAACGCAACCGCATCAATTGCCTGGACGACCCGCATGGCGCCAGCTGCATCCGTTTCGTGCGCACACGCCTGTGCGTGCCTGGCGACGGCGGGCGTTGCGAGAGCGTGCCATACCGGCCCATCCTGCCGCTGCTGAACGTGATGTTTCCCTCCGGCGCAGGCGCCGTGCGCCTGCCCAACGGCGCCACCATGGCGGTGGCCGAGTCGCTGGGCTATCCGGACAATCCCGGTTTTTGTCCCTGAGCGCCACTTGACGGCGCAGCCGAATGTGTAGACCTGAAAGAAGCGAGGAAGTGCGATGAAAGCCTTGATGATTAGCCGCGACGTCAGCTTGCACGATGAAATTGCCGCGCAGGGGGCGGCCCGCATGCCCGTGCTGCGGCTGCTGGAACGGCGCAGCGGCCTGCGCGACGCCGTCGAGCGCATGCTGCCGGAAGCACCGGAACTGGTGATCGTCGACGCCAGCGGCATCGATGCCGATGAAGCCGACCTGCTCGAGCGCCTGGCGCGCCAGTATCCGCTGGCCGTGCTGATGCTGCTCACGCGCGGCCAGCAGCAGGATGTCTTGATACGCGCCATGCGCGCCGGCATGCGCGAAGTGCTGCAGCTGCCGCTGGTGCACAAGGCTTTTCACGAAGCGATGGACAGGGTCGATATCCAGGCTGGCGTGACGCAGATGCGCGACGGTAAAGTGCTCGCCTTCATCTCGTGCAAGGGCGGCAGCGGCGCCACCTTCCTGTCGACGAATTTTTCCTATGCGCTGGCCAGCCTGGCCGGCTGCAAGGTGCTGCTGATCGACCTGCACGGCCAGTTCGGCGACGCCACCTTGTACGTGTCGGACCAGAAGCCGGCCATGACCCTGTCCGACATCTGCGCGCAGATCGCGCGCATGGACGGCGCCTTTCTCGCCTCGTGCCTGGTGCACGTGACGCCGAACTTCGGCGTGCTGGCGGCGGCCGACGACCCGTCGCACAAGGTCGACATGCAGCCCGAGCACATGGACCGCATCCTGGCCGTGGCGCGCCAGCACTACGACTACATCGTGCTCGACGTGGGGCGCCAGATCGATGCGCTGTCGCTGCGCGCGCTCGACAACGCCGACGCCATCTATCCGGTGCTGCAGCTGGCCTTGCCCGATATCCGCGACGGGCGCCGCCTGCTCGACATTTTCCGTTCGCTCGGCTATCCGGGCGAGCGCCTGCGCCTGATCGTCAACCGCTATGAGAAGGGCGGGCGGCTGCGCCTGGCGGACCTGGAGCAGGCGCTGGGCGCGGAAGTGGTGCATACGGTGCCCAACGATTACATCGCCGCCACCGATTCCGTCAACCAGGGCATTCCGCTGCTGCAGCTGTCGCGCACCAGCGCCGTGGCGCGCAGCCTGGCCGAACTGGTGGAACTGGTGACGGCGCGCCGCGTGACGGAAAGCCGCGGCCTGTTCGACCGCTTGTTCAGCCGTAGCGAGGCTTGACGCGGTCGCCGATGAACGATGTCAAGGCTCCCGCCGGGGGCCATCATGGGAGCCGAGATGACTTTACGCGAACGCCTGGCGGCGAATGAAACGGTGCGCCCCGCCACGAATGGACAAGGCGCGCTGGCGCTGCACGCCTACCAGGAACTGAAAAAAACCATGCACCAGACGATACTCGACCGTATCGACCTGGAACGCCTGAAACGCCTGACGGCGGAGCAGTTCAAGCACGAGCTGGCGCTGCTGGTGCAGCGCGTGATCGAGGAAGAACGCATCGTGCTGAACCAGCATGAGCGCCACAGCCTGGTGCTCGACATCCAGCACGAGATGCTGGGCTTTGGCCCGCTCGAGCCCTTGCTGGCCGATGCCAGCGTGTCCGACATCCTCGTCAATACCTGCGACAAGGTGTATGTGGAACGGGGCGGGCGGCTGCAGTTGACGGACGTGACCTTCCACGACAATGCGCACCTGATGAAGATCATCGAAAAGATCGTCTCGCGCGTGGGGCGGCGCGTCGATGAATCGAGCCCGATGGTCGACGCGCGCCTGCCCGACGGTTCGCGCGTGAACGCCATCATTCCGCCGCTGGCCGTCGACGGACCGATCCTGTCGATCCGGCGCTTTGCGGTGCAGCCGCTCACCATCGCCAACCTGCTCGACTACAAAAGCCTGACGCCGCCCATGGTGCAGGTGCTGCAGGCGCTCGGCCAGGCCAAGGTCAACATCCTGATCTCGGGCGGTACGGGCAGCGGCAAGACGACCCTGCTCAACGTGCTGTCAGGCTTCATTCCCGGCAGCGAACGCATCGTCACCATCGAAGATGCGGCCGAACTGGCGCTGCGCCAGCCGCACGTGGTGCGCCTGGAAACGCGCCCGCCAAATATCGAGGGCAAGGGCGAAGTGAGCCAGCGCGCGCTGGTGCGCAATGCGCTGCGCATGCGGCCCGACCGCATTATCCTGGGCGAGGTGCGCGGCGCCGAGGCGCTCGACATGCTGCAGGCGATGAACACGGGCCATGAAGGGTCGCTGGCGACCATCCACTCGAACACGGCGCGCGACGCGCTAGCGCGGCTGGAAAACATGGTCGGCATGGCCAACGTGAACCTGACGCCGCGCGCCACGCGCCAGCAGATCTGTTCGGCCGTGACGGTGGTGATGCAAGTGTCGCGCCTGACGGACGGCGCGCGCAAGCTGGTCAGCCTGCAGGAAGTGACGGGCATGGAAGGCGACATCATCGCCATGCATGAAATTTTCCGCTTCGAGCAGACGGGTGTCGATGCCGACGGCAAGGTGCAGGGCCACTTCTGCGCCACGGGCGTGCGGCCGCGCTTTACGGAACGGCTGCGCATGTTCGGCGCGCCCGTGCCCGACAGCGTGTTCGACCCCGACCGCATCTACGAGTAAGGAGGGAACCATGGACCTGGTCTTCTACGGCTTTGCCGTGCTGCTGTTCGCCGCCTGCATCCTGATGGTGGAGGGCGTTTGGCTATGGTGGTCGGGCACGCATGGCAGCGCGGCACGACGCATCAACCGGCGCTTGCGGCTGATGGCGGCGCGCGGCGAGGGGGGCGGCGAGCGGGTCTCCATCCTCAAGCAGCGCCGCTATGCGCGTTCGCCCGGCCTGGAGCGCTTGCTGCGGCGCGCGCCGCAGGCGGCGCGGCTCGATCGTTTGCTGCTGCAATCGGGCTTGTCCTGGTCGGTGGCGCAATTCCTGGGCGGCACCGGCGCCTTGCTGCTGGCGGCCTTGCTGCTGCTGATGGCCTGGTCCATGCCTTTGCCCGGCGCCTTGCTGCTGCTGTCTTGCGCCGTGAGCGCACCGTGCTTGTGCGTGCTGCGCGCGCGCGCGGCGCGGCTGAAAAAGATCGAAGCGCAACTGCCGGAAGCGGCCGATTTCCTGGCCCGCGCGCTGCGCGCCGGGCACTCGTTTTCGAACGTGCTGCAGATGGTGGGCGATGAACTCAATGAGCCGATCAGCGGCGAATTCAAGATGGCGCATGAAGAGATCAATTACGGCGTGCCGATGAACGAGGCGCTGCAAAACCTGGCCGCGCGCATTCCGCTGACGGACTTGCGCTATCTCGTCATCGCTGTGCTGGTGCAGCGCGAATCGGGGGGAAATTTGGCCGAGGTGCTGATCAGCATCGCGCGCATCATCCGCGCCCGGCTAAAGCTGCTGGGGCAGGTGCGCGTGCTGTCGGCCGAGGGACGCATGTCGGCCTGGGTGCTGGGCCTGATGCCGGTGGTGATGATTGGCGTCATGGCGCTGGTCAACCCGCAATACATCCGCCTGCTGTGGACCGATCCCAGCGGCATCAAACTGCTGTGGTACGCGGCCGGCATGGTGGCGCTGGGCGTGGTCTGGATGCGCAATGTGATCCGCATCCGCATCTAAAACAGGAGGTGCTATGAGCGGTGCACAACTGCTGTTTCTCGTGATCGTCTTTGCCGTGGTGGTGGCGCTGGCCCTGCTGGCGTGGGTGATCTTCTTTCCTGGCACTTTGCGCCAGCGCCTGTTTGGCGCCACGGCGCCTGCCGCCAGCGAGGCGGTGGTGGAAAATGGCTGGGTGGAGAGGGTGGCGCGCGTGGCGCAGCCGTTCAGCAAGCTGTCGCTGCCGGAAGAGGGCTGGGAACGTTCGCCGCTGCGTACGCGCTTCATGAACGCGGGCTGGCGGCAAGCCAGCGCACCGGCCCTGTATTTTGCGGCGAAGACCGTGCTGGCCCTGCTGTTTCCCACCGTGCTGGGCCTGTATGCGGCCAGCGCCATGGCGGCGCAGCTGCGCAGCGTGCTGCTGTTGCTGCTGTGCGTCAGCGCCACCATCGGCTATTACCTGCCCAACCTGGTGCTGGCTAGCACGGCCAAGCGGCGCCAGCGCGACATCTTTGAAAACATCCCCGACGCGCTCGACTTGCTGACCGTCTGCGTGGAAGCGGGCCTGAGCCTGGAGCGCGCGCTGGTGAAGGTGTCGGGCGAAATCCATATCAAGAGCGTGGTGCTGGCGCAGGAATTGCAGCTGGTGCTGATGGAAATGCGCGCCGGCTTTTCCAAGGAAAAGGCGCTGCGTAACCTGGCCCTGCGCAGCGGCGTGGAAGACGTCGACACCCTGGTCGCCATGCTGATCCAATCGGAACGCTTCGGCACGAGCATGGGCGATTCGCTGCGCGTGCATTCGGAAAACCTGCGCGGCAAGCGCAGCCTGCTGGCAGAAGAGGCGGCAGCGAAGATCGCCCTGAAACTGCTGTTCCCGCTGATCTTTTGCGTCTTTCCCACCCTGATGCTGGTGCTCATGGGGCCGGCCGTGATCGAAGTCTATCGCGTGCTCGTGCCGGCCATGGCCAGCCGCTGAAAGGAACTACCATGCGCTTGACGATTTCCCGCCTGGCCGCCACCTGCGCCTGCCTGGGCCTGGCCGCCTGTACCACGCAGCTGGCCCACGTGCCGGTGGCGGCGTGGCCCGACGCCGATGCCGCCTATGCGGCGGGGCGCCAGCATTTCGAGCGGGGCGACTTGCCCGCTGCGCAAACGGCCTATGAGCAAGCCCTGCGCCATGCGCCGCGCCACGTGAACGCCCGCAACGGCCTGGCCGTGCTGCATGCGCAGCGCGGTGAACACGACGCGGCGATCGCCCATTGGCTGGCCTTGACGCAGGAGGCGGGCATGCCGCAGCCGCGGCAGGCCTATCTGTTCAGCAATCTCGGCCATGCCTATTATTTGAGCGGGCGCGATGCGCAA
The DNA here is from genome assembly GCF_001758715.1 of Janthinobacterium sp. HH104. Taxonomy (NCBI): domain Bacteria; kingdom Pseudomonadati; phylum Pseudomonadota; class Betaproteobacteria; order Burkholderiales; family Oxalobacteraceae; genus Janthinobacterium; species Janthinobacterium sp. HH104. The sequence continues at coordinate 153,348 of NZ_LRIB01000047.1, forward strand.
GCGTTGACTGCGCTGGAACAGGCCTGTCTGCTCGACCCGCTCAATGCGCAGGCCTGGCGGCACCTGGCGCAGGTGCTCGTACGGCTGGGGCAGCATGAGCGCGCCACCGTCATGCGGCGCCAGGCGGCCAGCTTGCAGGAACACGATGTGCGGCGCGACATGGCCTTGTTGCGCGGTGAGACTTCGCCGAAGGTTGTGTCAGTGCCCGCGCCGGTGCCGGATGCGCCCGCCATGGCGCGCGTGGAGATTACGCAGAGCGATGGCATGGCCCGCCTGCGGCGCGTGCCGGCGGCGGAGCGCAGCCTGCCCGTTAGCGCGTCGGTACCGGCTGCACCTGTGGCCGGTGCGCCGCATCCGCGCCTGGAAATTGTGAATGGCAACGGCGTGCCCGGCCTGGCCGCCGCGCTGGCGCGCAGCCTGGCCGGTGCTCCCGTGCAGGTGGTGCGCTTGGCCAATGAAACCAGCTTCCAGGTGGCGCGCACGCGCGTCGAATACCGGCCCGCGCAGGAGCAGGCGGCGCGCCAACTGGCCCGCCAACTCGGTGCACAGGTGCGTACCCAGGTGCAGATCCAGGCCGCCGACTGCCCCGCCAGCGAACTGCGTCTGGTGCTGGGGCGCGACCTCAGCGATCCCGCCATGCTGCACCGCTATTATCTGCAGCAATTGCAACTGGCGCGCCGGGCGCTGGCGCGGCTCGGTTAACACATCTCTGCCGGCATAAAAAAGCGGCGCCTTTGCGGGCGCCGCGTGCTTTTCATGCTGCGGATTATTTCGGCTGCCGGCGGCGCGTAAAAGCCAGGGCTGCCAGTCCCGTGCCCAGCAGGAACAAAGTGCCTGGCTCCGGTACTTGCAAGGGTTCGATGACGACGATGTCCGTGCGCGTGGATTTGGAAAAGTTCAAGGTGTAGCTGCCGGCAGGCAGGGCGAAATTCGACGTCAGCGAAAACATCGCAAAGCCATTCGTGAAGGCGCGCCCGGTGGCCGGGTCGTTGGTGCCGGCCGTCATGTTCAGGCTGAAGGGATCGAGGCTGCCGACCGTATGGTTGCCATTGACGTCGCTGCCATTGTTGGCGTCGCCATCGGGCGCGAACTGGAAGATCACGCCATCGGCATTCGCGTTCGACAGGCAGCCCACGGGACTGGACGTATTGCACGAGATATTGAAGATATCCATGATCGACACGCTCGACTTGTCACCCATGGTCGTCACGCTGGTGCGCAGGTCGCGCCGTCCCATGAAGTTGAAGGTGATGAAGCCGGCGCTCGACAGGGTCAGGTTGACGGAGCCGGTGAGCGTATCGCCTGCCGTGGCCGTGGCGGCGCCGACCGTGTCGCGCTGTGCTTCCGCAACGGCGCGCACGGTGGAGCCGGCGGCCGTGAGCATATTGCCAAAGGCATGCGCGTCGCCACGTGCGAACTCCAGGGTGGAACTGGGGCTGGGTGCGTAGTTATTTTGCGGCAAGCCGCTGCAGCCGCCGCCCGAACATACTTGCAGCACGTCCGCGTTGGCGGCCGGGCCCGTATTGACGGCGCGCGGATTGACGGCCACGCCGCCCTCGAAGAAGGCGCTGTCGCTGGCATTGCGGTTGGCGCCGGCCAGCGACAGCGCGCCGGCACTGGTGGTGATGCGGAAAGAGTTCAATTCGTTGACGGCCAGGCCGTACGCGCCGGCCTGCGCCTGGCCGCTGGCCAGCAGACTTGCCGCCGCCAGTGCGCCCAGCCAACTTAGGGTCTTGCTTCGTGTGTGATCGACGTTCATCGCAGCCTCTTATCGTAGTCAGTCTCGGAAAATCCGGGGGAGAAAGAATCCAGAATGACCTGCCTGGATTCATCTCGTAGACAGTGATAAGCAGCTTGCGTGCCACACAAAAAAAGCATATTGAATCAAGGGCTTGCGCAAAGCGGACTGAGCCGGTGGAAGCAAAGTGTAAGAAAGGCCGACGCCGCTTTCAGGTGCCCCGGTGATAGCCGAGGTGGCCGCCGGAATTGCGCGCGCAGCCGCAACCGATGCGCGCCACTTCCTCGCCTTCCGTCAGTTTCCAGTTGGTAATCGTCGTGTGCTGCCAGTCGATGTCGCTTTTCTTGACAGGCTTTACCGTCAAGGTGCGGGTTTCCGCATCCGTGTACTCCATCAGCTCCTCGTCGTCGGCGATGTCGAAATGGCGGTGGATCAGGGAAATGCCAAAGCGGTCGAGCGCGCCATAACGTTGCAGCACGTCGCGCAGTTCGCGAAAGCAGGCGAGGTCATCGGGCAGCAGCGGATTGACGGCGGAAATATCGGCGACGGGCTGCCATTGCATGGCGTGGATGTTCAGGCTGTGCATGATAGGCTCCTGTGCCCCGTGATGGTAGGACCAGGCTGCCAGAGGGGCACTGGCAACCTGTCGAAACGTCTATCGTGGCCGCAAAGCCGATGCGGCGTTTGCGCCAGATCAAAGGTGCGGCACATCGCCTCGCGCCGATAATTGCCCGGTAAAATAGGCCATGGCAAACAAAACCCCCACTTTCCCCGGCGCACGCACGGGCCGCGGCCAGGTCCTGGCCGTGCTGCTGTCGAACCGCGATCAGTCTGGCGCCGAACCGCTGCAAGGCCGCGTCTCGCTGGCCGCCATCGTCAAGGCATTGAAACGCAAATACCACTGGCCGATCGAGACGCACAGCTTTCCCGCCAACACGCAGGACGGCCGCGCCAGCTGGGCGACCGTCTACAGCCTGCCGGAAAAGGTCATAGAGACCGCGCTGGACAGCGGCGGCCGGGAGTGGCTGGAAAGCCGGGGAGTACCTGGGCGGCGCTGAGCGCGCCGCCTGCCTTGCTCGATCCCTTTATTCGAGCCGGAAGCCGACCTTCAGCGTGACCTGGAAGTGCGCCACCTTGCCATCGACGATATGCCCGCGCGATTCCGTCACTTCATACCAGTCCATATGCTTGACCGTCAGCGCCGCCTTGGCAATGGCATCGCGTATCGCCTGATCGCTGCTCTCGGTCGAAGTTCCCACCAGTTCGATCAGCTTGTAAGTGTGTGCGGACATGATATTTCCCCAGGTAGGCAAGCCAGACATCGTGAGCCTGCATTGCGCAAGCACGTGCTCATCTTGCGCCTAAATGTGCTGGACGTCATTGCGCGGTGCAGCAATGCGAGCGTGAAGTGGGGAAAGGCCAAAGTCATGCTGACAGTATTGCTGTCAATGCAAGTGGTGGCTTGAGTTACTTGACGCAATGATGATCTCTCTGGCAGAAGTCGGTTTACAATCGAACGCAATGCTACTGGGAGAATGTTCAATGAAAATCAAGAGACTGCTTCAGTACATTTTATTTTTGGCAGGTTCACTAAGTTTGGCATGTGCTGACGCTCAAGTGGTGGTGCAAGCAAGTGCAGTTAAATTGCAGCCGTACATTGATAGGGATCAGTCCGGCTTTTTCTCATGCGGCGTACGCGCCATCATCACTGACTCCAGACCGGGATTTGTCGATGCTCATGACTTTACCTTGGCAATCCGTGCCGATATGGCAGGAGGACTAATTAAAGCCGGCAAGTCTAGTACTTCAAATAGTAGTCTCGTTAAGGGAAAACCTAATACGAATGCTGTCCTGCCTGCACCAATCAAGTTCTGGATTGCCAAAGAGGCCGAAGGAAAGGCAATATCTCCACTGCACATCATTGCTGCTGAGACACCTGGATACATTCTTGAGGCTACCGACCTTAGCCTAACAGTCAGCGCAATTTTGGCAATTACAAGTGGCGAACGTATGCAGTTTGCGAATCGCTACAAGAATGAAACTGTCGATACAGTTATCGCATTCGCCGCAACGATGCCAGAGAATGAGCGGCAATCGCTACTGATTTGTCTTTCTGATGTTGCTGATCGATTAGGAGAGCTCAGCAATTGACACTGCCTTATTTGTCGAAAGGACGATCCGTACATAAACCGCTGCACACGGATTAGACAAAGCAAGCTATTCAAGGGTTAGATGGAAACGACACCTAAGCCGGAAACAAAAAGGGCTACCAGCCGAAGCGGGTAACCCTTTGATTTCCTACTGAATTCTGGTGCCGACTGCCGGTTTCGAACTGGCCACCTGATGATTACAAATCAACTGCTCTACCAAATGAGCTAAGTCGGCAAAAACTGCGCGTTGCGAATTATACGCTATTTAATGCGTGTCAGGGTCGGGCGGCCGCCTTTTTTTGGTGGCTCGTCGTCGCCTGGTGTGGCGTTGTCGCGTTGTTCGGGAGAGCTGGTTGGCACGGACGACAGGGTCGGGGCGCTGGCGGTGGGGGCGAGCACTGGCGGCGGGACGTCGGCGGAGGCCGGGCTGTCCGTCGGTTGCGCGTCGGGGTCGTCGTTGCCGAGCACGGGCTCGAAGGCCATGCCCTGGCCGTTTTCGTTGGCGTAGATGGCCATCACGTTGTCGACCGGCACGTAGATTTCGCGCGAGACGCCGCCAAAGCGGGCGTGGAAGCGGATGGCGTCGTTGTCCATCTTCAGGCCGCTGGTGGCGCCGAAGCTGATGTTGAGCACGATTTCGCCCTTTTTCACATATTCCATCGGTACCGTGGTGCGCGAATCGACTTTGACCGCGAGATAAGGCGTGTAGCCGCTGTCGGTGCACCACTCGTAGATGGCGCGCAGCATATAAGGTTTGGTTGAGATTTCAGACATGGTAGGCACTGTGAGGCGGGAGCGCCCCTGTCAATGACAGGGTGGCGCACCGGTAATTCAAAAGACTGGCTGCTGACGCAAGAGATCCCGGCAAGCGCGGCTTGCCGGGAATATCTTTTAACGGCGCATCACTTTCTCAGACGGAGTGAGTGCTTCGATATACGCTGGACGCGAGAAGATGCGTTCGGCATATTTCATCAGCGGTGCGGCCGTCTTCGACAGTTCGATGCCGTAGTGGTCCAGGCGCCACAGCAGCGGCGCGACAGCCACGTCGAGCATCGAGAATTCGTCGCCCAGCATGTACTTGTTTTTCAGGAACAGTGGCGCCAGGGTCGTCAGGCGGTCGCGGATTTCCGCGCGTGCCTTGTCGTGGGCCTTGTCGTTGCTCTTGGCGCGTTCGCTTTCCAGCACGTGCACGTGCACAAACAGTTCTTTTTCGAAATTGAACAGCATCAGGCGCGCGCGGGCACGCATCAGCGGATCGGCCGGCATCAGTTGCGGATGCGGGAAGCGCTCATCGATGTACTCGTTGATGATGTTCGATTCATACAGGATCAGTTCGCGCTCGACCAGGATAGGCACTTGGCCATACGGGTTCATGGTCGAAATGTCTTCCGGTTTGTTGAACAGGTCGACGTCGCGCACTTCGAAGTCCATGCCTTTTTCAAACAGAACCAGGCGGCAGCGTTGCGAAAATGGGCAGGTTGTACCCGAATAGAGAACCATCATTTTTTATAGTTCCTTAGAAACAAAGGGGGTGAAGCCGCGAACGGCTCACCCCAGGTCGCTTGTCCACTCATGCGGACAACGCAGAAACAGGCATAAACCGGCCTATGGCCGGCGCCTCACTTATTTGACTTCCTTCCAGAACGACGCGTTAAGGCGCCATGCCAGCAGAGCAAAGACCGACAGGAACAGCAGCACCCACACGCCCAGGCGCTTGCGTGTTTGCTGTGCCGGTTCGGCCATCCACTCCATGTAGCCGACCAGGTCGGCTACCGCATTGTCATACTCGATCTTGTTCAACGTACCTGGCTTGACCTGCTCGAAGCCGGTAAATTTGTGGATCTTCTTGCCAGCTTCGTGCGGATCATTCTCTTCCACGAACTTGGCAGTCTGGACACCTTGCAATTCCCATAATACATGCGGCATGGCAACATTCGGCACGACCATGTTGTTCCAGCCGGTCGGACGAGTGTCGTCTTTATAGAACGTACGCAGGTAAGTATACAGGTAGTCGCCGCCTGTGCCAGCGGAAGATGATTTCGCGCGCGAAATTACCGACAAATCCGGCGGTACGACGCCAAAGAAGGCCTTGGCGTCCTGCGCTGCCAGGCTTGTCGTCATCAGGTCGCCCACTTTATCACTGGTGAACAACAAGTTCTGCTTGATCTGGTCTTCCGTCAAGCCCAGGTCGCGCAGGCGGTTGTAGCGCATCGACACGGCAGAGTGGCAATTCAAGCAATAGTTGACGAACAATTTGGCGCCATGCTGCAGCGCTGCCATGTTGGTCTGGCGGTCAGGTGCCTTGTCCAGCGGAAAGCCGCCTTCGCTGGCGAGAGCCATGGCGGGCACGAGTGCCAGGATGGCGAGCAGTTTTTTTGCAATCTTCATATGATGTATGTCCTTTGAGCGTGGCGTGAGAGCGGCTTAGTGCGGGTGGAACGTCACACGCGACGGCACGGTCTTGAACTTGCCCATGGCACTCCACCATGGCATCAGCAGGAAGAAGCTGAAGTAAATCAGGGTGCACACTTGCGACACGATGGTCTTGGTATCCGTTGGCGCCTGGGTCCCGAGGTAGCCGAGGATCAGGAATGACAGGCCGAAGATGGCATAGATGTATTTATGCCAGGTCGGACGGTAGCGGATCGATTTCACCGGCGAATGATCTAACCATGGCAGGAACGCCAGGATCACGACGGAGCCGCCGAAGAACACCACGCCCCAGAATTTCGCATCCAGCACCTGCGGCAGCATGCCGATGATGGCGACGATGGCGATGCCGGCGATGACCGACTTGACCATCGTCGACAGGCGCGACTTGAGCCAGATGAACACCACGTAGGCAGCCACGACACCCATCAGCACGTACATGAAGTCGGCCGTGGTGGCGCGCAGCACCGAGTAGAACGGCGTGAAGTACCAGGTTGGCGCGATGTGCAGCGGGGTCTTCAGCGAGTCGCCTGGCAGGAAGTTGTTGTATTCCAGGAAGTAACCGCCCATTTCCGGCGCGAAAAAGACGACGGCGCTGAAAATGACGAGGAAGATCGATACGCCGAACAGGTCATGCACGGTGTAGTAAGGATGCGAAGGAATCGAATCGACCGGGTGGCCATCGGCGCCCAGGTTTTCTTTCACTTCGATGCCGTCCGGATTGCTCGAGCCGACTTCATGCAGGGCGATCAAGTGCGCTGCAACCAAGCCCAGCAGTACCAGCGGGATGGCGATCACGTGGAAGGCGAAGAAGCGGTTCAGGGTCGCGTCGGAGACGACGTAGTCGCCGCGGATCCACAGCGACAGGTCAGGGCCGATCAGCGGGATGGCGCCAAACAGGTTGACGATCACTTGGGCGCCCCAGTACGACATCTGGCCCCATGGCAGCAGGTAGCCGAAGAACGCTTCGGCCATCAGGCACAGGAAGATGGCGAAACCGAACAGCCAGATCAGCTCACGTGGCTTGCGGTACGAGCCGTACAGCAGGCCGCGCGTCATGTGCAGGTAGACGATGATGAAGAAGGCCGAGGCGCCCGTCGAGTGCATGTAGCGCACCAGCCAGCCCCACGGCACTTCGCGCATGATGTACTCGACGGAATTGAAGGCCAGGGCCGCATCCGGTTTGTAGTGCATGGTCAGGAAGATGCCGGTGACGATCTGCAAGACCAGCACCAGCATGGCCAGCGAGCCGAAGATGTACCAGAAATTGAAGTTTTTCGGGGCGTAGTACTTGCCCCATTGGTCGTTCCACAGCTTGGTCAGGGGAAAGCGGTCATCGACCCAGCCCAGCGCTTTTTCGGCGACGGGAGCGTCTGCCGGGAATTTCGTCTCTTTGAAAGCAGCCATGATCAAGCCTCGCCTTTCTCGTCTTTACCTATCAGCAATTTGGTGTCGCTCAGATACATATGACGCGGCACTTGCAGGTTGTCCGGCGCCGGCTTGTTCTTGAACACGCGGCCAGCCATGTCGAAGGTGGAGCCGTGGCAAGGGCACAGGAAGCCGCCTTCCCAGTCATCGGGCAGCGACGGTTGCGGGCCGGGGGCAAATTTCGAGGAAGGGGAGCAGCCCAGGTGGGTGCAGATGCCGACGGCGACGAGAATTTCAGGCTTGATCGAGCGTGCCTCGTTCATGCAGTATTCAGGCGTGAATTCGGCGGGATTGCGTTGGGAATTGGCATCAGCGACTTTGCCGTCGGTCTTTTTCAGGGACGCGATCATTTCCGGCGTGCGCTTCAGGATCCAGACCGGCTTGCCGCGCCATTCGACGGTGCGCATTTCGCCGGGTTGCAAGGTGGTGATGTCTACTTCGACCGGCGCGCCAGCCGCTTTCGCGCGCTCCGACGGCTGGAAGGTGCTTACCAAGGCTCCCGCGGTTGCCAATCCAACTACACTGCCCGCCGCGCACGTGGCGACGAGCAAGCCGCGACGGCCTGAATCGACCTGCTTTTCGTTACTCATGCAAACCCCAATCAGTCAAAATGCGAATCTTTATTATGAGTGGCAGCCGCGAAAAACCCGTCGCCGAAGCTCTATCCCACTGATTGCCGCGATCCGCATCTTTGTACGGTAACGTGGCAACATCCCTGCGGAACTTCGGCCAATGGCGCAGCCCGTGCCAGTTTCTTGTTGATTATCCGGAAGTGAAAAACCCACTTCTGGCAACCGCAAATTATAAGTGAAGCAAACAACGAATAAAACAAAAACGTTGCTTGTACCATAATTTATATACTTTTGCAGGAGGTGGCTAGTTCTTTCGAACTAGATGCGCATGGCTGTGCCGGAATTGGTCCTGCCGGCAACCACAAGTTGGTGTCCCCAGGAATCAATAGTATGATCGGCATGTTTTTATATCTATCCGAAGGAGAAATTCATGGCAATGATGCAAGAATTTAAAGAATTTGCAATGAAGGGTAACGTCGTCGATCTGGCGGTCGGTGTCATTATCGGTGGTGCCTTCGGCAAGATTGTCGATTCGCTGGTGCAAGACGTGATCATGCCGCCCATCGGCCGCATTTTCGGCGGCCTCGATTTCGCCAATTACTACCTGCCCCTGAATGGCCAAGCCACGACCCTGACCCTGGTGGAAGCGAAAAAGGCGGGCGCCGTGCTGGCCTACGGTAACTTCCTGACCATTCTGCTCAATTTCGTCATTCTCGCCTTCATCATCTTCCAGATGGTACGCCTGATGAACAAGGCCCGCCGCAGCGAACCGGTCGCGCCGGCGCCAGCACCGGCCACGCCGGAAGACATCGTGCTGCTGCGTGAAATCCGCGACTCGCTGCAGAAGAACGGACAGAATAGCAACGATCTGGCAAAATAAGTCGTTCCGGCACGGGCCGGCTGACCTGGGCAGAGAACTGTATGCGACGATTCTGGTTATTGTTTGCGCAAACCGTGACGATCGCGTTGGCGCTGTACTTTGTGTACGGCGCGCTGCGCCCGGCCAGCCGGGTACAGCAGTTGGGCTCTCCCGCGAAACCGGTGCCCGTGGTGGAAACGGCGTCGAGCAGCCTGGCGCCCGGCTCCTACCGCGACGCGGCGGCGCGCGCCATGCCCGCCGTCGTCAACATCCTCACCTTGCAAGTCCCCAAGCGCGGCGCCCATCCGCTGGCGCGCGACCCCTTCTTCAAACGTTTCTTCGGCGACCGCGACCCGGACGACGGGGATGACGACGACTTGAAAAACAGCCTCGGCTCCGGCGTCATCGTCAGCCATGAAGGCTATGTGCTGACCAACAACCACGTGGTCGAAGGCGCCGATGAAATCGAAGTGGTGCTCACCGATGGCCGCAAGGCGCCGGCCAAGGTGGTGGGCCTCGATCCGGAAACGGACCTGGCCGTCATCAAGATCGACCTCGACAAGTTGCCCGTCATCGTGCTGGGCCAGTCGGAACTGGCGCGCGTGGGCGACGTGGTGCTGGCCATCGGCAATCCGTTCGGCGTGGGCCAGACGGTGACCATGGGCATCATCTCCGCCCTGGGCCGCAACAACCTGCACATCAACAGCTTTGAAAACTTCATCCAGACGGATGCGGCGATTAACTTCGGCAACTCGGGCGGCGCCCTGGTCGATACGCGCGGCAATCTGATCGGCATCAATACGGCGATTTACTCGCAAAGCGGCGGCTCCGTCGGCATCGGCTTCGCCATTCCCGTCTCGACGGCCAAGACGGTGATGGAAGCCATCATCAAGGATGGCCACGTGGTGCGCGGATGGATCGGCGTGGAAACGCAGGACATCACGCCCGAACTGGCGCAAAGCTTCAACTTGCAGCGCACGAGCGGCGCCATCATCGCCGGCGTGGTGCGCAACGGCCCTGCCGACAAGGCGGGCATCGTGCCCGGCGACATCCTGCTGACGGTACAAGGCAAGCCCGTCGGCGACACGACGGAAATGCTGAATCTGATCGCCCAACTGCCGCCCGGCGAAAAAGCTAAAATGACGGTGCTGCGCAAGAATCGCGAAGCGGCACTCGACGTGATGGTGGGCAAGCGCCCCATCCCGAAAGAGCTTTCCAAATAGTTGCTGATCGGAATTTGACACATGCATGTGCGTGATTTGACCCAATTTTTACGTGAACTGAGCGACAACAACAACCGTCCCTGGTTTGTGATGAACAAGCCCCGCTACGACATCCTGCGCGAGGAATTCCTGGCGCTGGTCACCAGCCTGATCGGAGAGCTGGGCAAGTTCGACCCGGCCGTGAAATACTGCAATCCGAAGAAGGCCATGTTCCGCATCAACCGCGACGTGCGCTTTGCCCATGATAAAAGTCCGTATAAAACGCGTTTTTCGGCCGCCATCGCACCGAACGACATGCGCCGCCCCAGCAAGGCGGGCGGTCCCACGTATTATCTGCAGATCGACGGCCAGGGCAACCTGCTGTTCGGCGCCGGCGAATACATGCCGCCACCAGGCCGCCTGAAGGCACTGCGCGAGCACATGGTCAACGACGCGCCAGGTTTTTCCAAAGTGCTGAAAAATAAGCGCTTGAAGGCCCGCTTCGGCACCATCCAGAACGAGGGCAAGCTGCAGCGCCCGCCAAAGGGGTTTGACGCGGACGCCGAACATATCGAATTCATCAAGCTGAAGAGCTTTTTCGTCTGGACCGAAGTGCCGCTGCCCGTCAACGCCCCCGAGCAACTGCTGCCGACCCTGGCGGAAGGCTTGAAGGATGCGTGGCCGCTGGTCGAGTGGATGCGTGGCGCGAAAGAGCCGGAGGAAGTCGCCGAATAATTGCTGAAGGAGCACATGATGGCATTGGAGCATGCAAGTTCAGGACAGGTGATCGACGTGCTGCGCAGGGACGGCGACGACCTGTCGCAGTTTTCCGCCATTGCGCTGGCCAAGACGGATGAGCTGGAATTGATCCGCATGTGCATGCCCAAAGGCAAGACCATGCCCGAGCATCATGTGCTCGGTGAAATCACCTTGCTGTGCCTGCAAGGGCAGGTGGCGGTGGAAGCGCATGGCGGCGTGCAAGTGCTGGGACCGGGGCAGATGCTGTACCTGCTTGGCGGCCAGGCGCACGCCCTGGAAGCGCGCGAAGACAGTCTGTTGCTGCTGACGATCTTGATGGCCAAGGCGGGGCGCTAGGTTTCGCCTTAGGCCGCCTCGGCGCGCGGATCGCGCGACAGCAACTGCTGCACCATCACGTGCGGCAAATCCCCATCGAACAGTACGCCGGCCACCGCATTGGTGATCGGCATGTCGACGCCCATGCGGCGCGCCAGTTCGCGCACGGCCTTGGCACACGGCACGCCTTCGGCCACATGACCAAGTTCAGCCACGATGGTATCCAGCGCCTTGCCTTGCGCCAAGCCCAGGCCGACTCGGCGGTTGCGCGACAGGTCGCCCGTGCAGGTCAAAATCAAATCGCCCATGCCCGTCAAGCCCATGAACGTTTCCGTCTGGCCACCGAGGGCCGTGCCCAGGCGCGTGATTTCCGCCAGGCCACGCGTGATCAGCGCGGCGCGCGCATTCAGGCCCAGACCCAGGCCGTCGGCCACGCCCGTGGCAATGGCCAGCACGTTCTTGACGGCGCCGCCCACTTCCACGCCTACCAGGTCGTCGCTTGCATACACGCGGATGGTGCCGCCATGCAGGGCCGAGACGACGGCGCCACGCAAGGCCGCGCTGTGCGAAGCGATGGTCAGCGCGCACGGCAAGCCGCGTGCCACTTCCTGCGCGAACGAAGGGCCGGACAGGGCGCCGCCGGGGATGGTGTCACCCAGCACTTCCTGCACGATCTGGTGCGGCAGCATGCCGGTGCCGCCTTCAAACCCTTTGCAGAGCCACACGAGGTTGCCGATGGCTTTGTCTTTCAGCTGATGCAGCATGGGCCGCAAGCCCGCCACGGGGCAGGCGGCGATCAAGAGGCCGTGTTCGCCACTGGCATGCGCGACGGCGGCGTCGAAATCGGCGCTGATGCGCAGTTGCGGCGGTAATGGGAAGCCGGGCAAATAACTGTTTTCGCCGCTGGCGGCCATGGCGGCCATGGCGTCGCCATTGCGGCCCCACAGCAGCACGTCGTGGCGGCCGGCCAGCGCCATGGCCACGGCCGTGCCCCAGGCGCCAGCGCCCAGGAGGGTGATCTTGCGGGCGGCGGGAATACTATCGGGAATGACTTCAGGAGAAACTTGCATGCAACCTCAACGGGGCAGGGGGAACGGACGCGGTGCTTACAGGCCCCACACTTCGCTGGTCTTGACGTAGCCGCTCTGGCCATCCTTGTGGCGCACCTTGACCCAGCCGGAACTCGCTTGCTCGCTCATTTCCAGCAGCACGCCCTTGTCGACGAGGAGGATGGCGGAGGCCGTGTCGTCGGGGCTGGCGCGCACCTTGAGGTTCGCGGCGCGCGCCACGACGTTGCGCTTGGCCGACAGGCCCTTGGCTTCCGTCCAGGCCATTTCGCCGCTGGCGTCGCGTACCTTGACCCATTCGCCGTAGCTGAGCACGACTTCCAGCGGCATGCCGCGTGGCGCCACGTACAGCTTGCCGCCCTTCGAGGATGGCGCGTCGTACAGGATCACGGGGGCTGCGCCCACCGTTTTGAAATCGACGGCGTGACTGGCGGCGGTCGCCAGCAGCAGCACGGCGCCGGCTATCCAGCGGAACTTGCTCAAGAGCGCACTTTTCAACATGATATTTTGAACCTTAACGAAACACGGCGGCCAGGCCGCCGTGTCAGGCCAGCCTTGACGGCTGGCGGGGTCTTGCTTGAAGCTTAGTGCGTCGTCGCGTCGGCTGCCGGGGCAGCTGCAGCGGCGTCAGCAATAGCTTGCAGACGTTGTTGGTAGAACACTTCGAAGTTGATCTCGGCCAGGTGCACTGGCGGGAAGCCGGCACGGGTGATCACGTCGGCGATGTTGGCGCGCAGGTAAGGGTAGATGATGTTCGGGCAGCCGATTCCCAGCAGCGGATCGAGTTGATCGGCAGGAATGTTGCGTGCTTCGAAGATACCAGCTTGCTTGCCTTCAACCAGGAAAGCGACTTTATCGCCGACTTTGGCGGTGACGGTGATGGTCACGGTGGCTTCGAAGATGCCGTCGGCCAGAGGCGCAGCGCCCACGTCCAGAGCGACTTCGATCGCTGGTGCTTCTTGTTCCAGGAAAATAGCTGGGGAATTTGGTTGTTCCAGCGACATGTCTTTCAGGTAGACGCGTTGGATTTGGAAGACTGGTTGCAGGTTTTCGTCAGACATGGAACGCTTTCGTTGTAAAGGACAAGAACGGCACACCGTTCAAATATGGTGCTTGCGGTATGTAAACCGCGCCGGATAGGCGCGGCCAGATCAGGTGCGAGGGCAATTGTATCAAAACAATACGACAAAAAACCAAGCAATTTCTCGAACCAGCTTTATATCAGGCTGCCGTGCCATTTAACAAGGGGTCGAGCTTGCCAGCTTGATCGAGCGCATACAAATCGTCGAATCCGCCCACGTGCGTGTCGCCCACATAGATCTGCGGCACCGTGCGGCGGCCCGTGCGTTCCATCATCTTGATGCGCTCTTCCGGGTCGAGGTCGACGCGGATCTTTTGCACGGCGACGCCCTTCGATTCCAGCAGGCGCTCGGCGCGCACGCAATACGGGCACACGGCGGTGCTATACACAATTACGGGGACAGTCATGATGATTCCTTCCAGTTAAGTGCCGGCTTACTTCGCCAGCGACAAGGTTTTCAATGGCAAACCTTGCTTTTTCCATTCGTCGAGGCCGCCTTCCAGGCTCGTTGCCTCAGCGAAACCAGCTTTGCCCAGCAGGCCGACGGCGGTTGCCGAACGCGAACCTTTCTGGCAAACCACTACAATGGGGCGCGTTTTGAATTTTTCCAGCTCGCCCAGGCGTTTTGACAGTTCCGGCAGCGGAATATTTTTTGCTTCAGGCAAGTGGCCCGTGGCGAATTCTTCCGCACTGCGCACGTCGACGATGACGCTCTTGCCACGGTTGATCAGTTGCGTGACTTCCAGCACGGTCGCGCGCTTGCCGCGCATCGACAGCAGTGGCCAGAGGAGGGCGCCGCCGGAAATAATGACGATGGCAAACAGAAAAATGTGGTCGATAATGAATTTCACGTAGGGTCCAATGGTTTAAGTCAATCCGCGCATTATAAAATAGAAGCTGGACGAGGTCTTTTTACGTTTTGCTTTTTTGATTTGAACCCCTTGAGAAGATAGAACTATGTACAAAATCGTTTTCATGCGTCACGGCGAGTCCACCTGGAACCTCGATAACCGCTTCACCGGCTGGACCGACGTCGATCTGACGGAAAAGGGCGTCAACGAAGCCAAGGCCGCCGGCCAGATCCTCAAGCAGGAAGGTTTTACGTTCGACGTGGCCTACACTTCCGTCCTGAAGCGCGCCATCCGCACCCTGTGGCTGGCGCTCGACGAGATGGACATGATGTATCTGCCGATCAAGAACGACTGGCGCTTGAACGAGCGCCACTATGGCGCCCTGCAAGGCCTGGACAAGGGCGAGACGGCCGCCAAGTATGGCGACGAGCAAGTCCTCGTGTGGCGCCGCAGCTACGACACGCCGCCGCCGCCGCTGGCGGAAGACGATGACCGCGCTTCGTTCAACGATCCGCGCTACGCCGGCTTGCCGAAAGCGTCGATTCCGCTGACCGAATGCCTGAAGGACACCGTGGCGCGCGTGATGCCGGCCTGGGATGAGGAAATCGCCCCGGCCATCCGCGCTGGCAAAAAGATCATCATTTCGGCCCATGGCAACAGCCTGCGCGCGCTGATCAAGATGTTAGATGGCATCAGCGACAGCGACATCGTCGGCCTGAACATTCCGAACGGCCAGCCGCTCGTGTATGAACTGGACGCCGACCTGAAACCGATCCGTCACTACTACCTGGGCGACCCGGCAGCGATCGCGGCAGCGCAAGCAGCCGTGGCGAATCAAGGGAAGGCCAAGTAACTTGTCGTCTTTCTTCCGCGGCACAGCCATCGCCCCCTCTGCTGAACGACCCCTGCCGGCGTGGCGCGCCGGTGCCATGCTGTGCCTGGCGCTGCTGCTTTCCAGCGGCGCCGCGCAGGGCGCCAAGCCCACCGAACGCAGCAAGCAGAAGGCGGCCGCGGAAGCACAACGTGCTGGATTGCAACAAAAGCTGACGGCGCTCAAGCGCGACATCAGCCGCACGGAAAGCGCCAAGGATGACGCGGCCGATACCCTGGCCGAGTCGGAAGAAGCCATTTCCAACGCCAACCGCGCCTTGCGCGACCTGGCGCAGGAACAAAGCGAGACGGGCGTGAAACTCAATGCGCTGGGGCACGAGCACGAGCAATTGACGGCCACCGTCGAGAAACAAAAGACGCAGTTGTCAAAGTTGCTGCGTGAACAATATGTCGCCGGCAACGAAGACCGCATCAAGCTGCTCTTGTCGGGCGACAACCCCAACCGCATCAACCGCGACTTGCAATTGATGGCGTATGTCTCGCAGGCGCAGGCGCGCCTGCTGGAAGCCTTGCGCGCCAACTTGCTGGCCGTGGAGAAAAACCAGGCGGACGTGCAGAACGCCAAGGATGAACTGGAAGAAATTGCGCAGGAAGAGCGCGACCAGAAGGCCCTGCTGGTGCAGGAGAAGGCGCGCCGCGCCGCCTTGCTGACGACCCTGTCGCAGCGCCTGGTGGCGCAGCGCAAGGAAGTGGGCAATGTCGAGCGCGACGAACAGCGCATGGGCAACCTGGTCGACAAGCTGGCCAAACTGATCGAAGAGCAGGCCGCGGCCGCCGCGGCTGAAAAGAAACGCCAGCAATTGCTGGCCGAGCAACGCGCCGCCGCCAAGGCGGCCGCCGACGCCAAGATCGCGGCGGAAAAACGCGAACGCCTGCTCGCCGCGCGCGCCAAGGCGGCCCAGGCGCAGGCCGAACGCGAACGCATTGCGAAAGAGCAACAAAACAAATCGGGCAAGATCAAGCCGCAGACGCCGCCTCCGCCACCCGTGAAACTGGAGCCGATCGACGACGACGAGCCGCCGCAAGTGGCCAAGGTGACACCAAAACCGGAACCGAAGCCGGAACCGGAGCCGGAACGCCCGAGCCTGGGCCCGGCCGCGCCGGCCGGCGCCTTTGCCAGCCTGAAAGGGCAGCTGCGCGCGCCTGTGGCGGGCAAGATCGCCGCCCGCTTCGGCAGCAAGCGTGGTGACGGTCCCAGCTGGAAGGGCGTGTTCATCCGTACGGGCGAAGGAAGCGAAGTCCACGCCATCGCCGGTGGCCGGGTCGTGTTTTCCGACTGGCTGCGCGGTTTCGGCAATTTGATCATCGTCGACCATGGCGGCCAGTACATGAGTATTTATGGCAATAATCAATCCTTGCTGAAACGGGTGGGCGACGCCGTCAAGGGTGGCGATGCCATTGCCAGCGCGGGCAACAGCGGCGGCAACGAGGAATCAGGGCTATACTTTGAATTGCGTCATCAGGGCCGCGCCTTCGATCCCGCCACCTGGGTGAAGTTTTAAGTTCCCACCATTGCTGCGGCAGCGAATTTGTAGATTGCGAAGAATACATGGGTATCAAAGTCAAAAGTATCGGCCTGATCGGTCTGGGCGTACTGGCCGGCATCGGCATGTCGCTGCAGTTCCCGGCCGTGGCGCAGAAGATCACGAATGCCCCGCTGCCGCTCGACGAGCTGCGCCAGTTGTCCGACGTCTTCGGCCTGATCAAGTCCGATTACGTCGAGAAGGTGGAAGACAAGAAACTCTTGACGGAAGCCATTTCCGGCATGGTCTCGTCGCTGGACCCGCACTCCGTCTATCTCGATAAAAATGCCTTCAAGGAAATGCGCGAAAGCGTGCAGGGCAAGTTCGTCGGCATCGGCATCGAAGTGAGCATGGAAGACGGCTACGTGAAAGTCGTCTCGCCCATCGAGGACAGCCCGGCCGCCAAGGCCGGCATCCAGGCGGGCGACCTGATCACCCGTCTCGACAACATTCCGCTGAAGGGCTTGCAGCTGGAAGAGGTCATCAAGAAGATGCGCGGCCAGCCCGGCAGCAAGCTGGTGCTGACGATGTCGCGCAAGGGCGAAAGCAAGCCGCTGGTCTTCCCCATCGTGCGCGAGGAAATCCGCGTGCAAAGCGTGAAGGCCAAGATGGTCGCGCCCGGCTATGCCTGGCTGCGTATCGCCCAGTTCCAGGAACCGACCGTCGACGACATGGTCAAAAAGATCAACGCGCTGTATGCGCAAGACCCCAAGCTCAAGGGCCTGGTGCTGGACTTGCGCAACGATCCCGGCGGTGTCGTGCCGGGCGCCATCGGCGTGGCGACAGCATTTTTGCCCGGCAATTCCGTGATTGTCTCGACCAAGGGCCAGTTGCCCGAGTCGAAACAGGTGTTTTACGGCCGCCGCGAGTTCTATGCGCCGCCCGGTGCCAAGGCCGATCCGCTGGCCAAGCTGCCGGCCGCGCTGAAAACCGTGCCGCTGGTGGTGCTGGTCAATGCCGGCTCCGCGTCCGCCTCGGAAATCGTCGCCGGCGCCTTGCAGGATTACCAGCGCGCCACCGTCATCGGCACGCAGACGTTCGGCAAGGGCTCCGTGCAAACCTTGCGCCAGATCACGGCCGACACGGCCGTCAAGCTGACGACGGCCCGCTACTACACGCCGAAAGGCCGTGCCATCCAGGCGCGCGGCATCGTGCCCGACTTGCTGGTCGATGAAACGGCCGAGGGCGACGGCTGGAACAGCCTGCGCGTGCGCGAGGCGGACCTGGAAAAACACTTGAGCAGCAACGATGGCAAGCCGGAAGTGGCCAAGCCGACGATGGAAGGCATGCAGGATCAATTGGAAGAAGAGCAGCGCCTGATCGCCACGGCGAAAAAGCGCAAGCCGCTCGAATACGGCGCCAAGGACGATTTCCAGCTGCAACAAGCCTTGAACCACTTCCAGGGCTTGCCGGTGCAGCTGGCCAAGGTGGACGCCAAGGTTGAAAAGATCGGCGCCAAGCCGGAAATCGCTTCCGACATCAAGGCCGATGACAAGAAGATTCCTGTGCGGAAGCCTTGATGCTTAACCCAATGCAAAAGCTGGGGGGCAGACGGGGACGCCGAGTCCCGGCGGGTCTGACTCCGTGAACGACAATCAACTGCTGCGCTACTCGCGCCACATCCTGCTTGATCAGATCGGCATCGAAGGCCAGCAAGCCTTGCTCGATGCGCATGTGCTGGTGATCGGCGCGGGCGGGCTCGGCTCGCCGGCGGCCATGTACCTGGCCGCCAGCGGTGTCGGCAAGCTGACCCTGGTCGATGACGACACGGTCGACCTGACCAATCTGCAGCGCCAGATCGCCCACACGACGGCCCGCGTGGGCCAGCCGAAAGTGCTGTCGGCGCGCGAAACCCTGACCGGCATCAATCCCGAGATTGAAATAGTGGCCTTGCAGGAGCGCCTCGACGGCGCGCGCCTGGCCGAACTGGTCTTGTCGTCCACGGTGGTGCTCGACTGCACCGACAACTTCGCCACGCGCCACGCCGTCAACCGCGCCTGCGTGGCGGCCAGGGTGCCGCTGGTGTCGGGCGCCGTGATCCGTTTCGACGGGCAAGTGAGCGTGTTCGACCCGCGCACGGGCACCCAGCCTTGCTATTCCTGCCTGTTTCCGCAGGAGCAGCAGTTCACGGACGAGGCGTGCTCGACCATGGGCGTGTTCGCGCCGCTGGTCGGCGTGGTGGGCGCCATGCAGGCTGCCGAGGCGCTGAAACTGATCATGGGTGCGGGCGAATCGCTGGCCGGACGGCTGCTGCTGCTCGACGGTTTGCACATGGAATGGAGCAGCATGCGCGTCGCGCGCGACCCCGGCTGCGCCGTTTGCGGCAAAGTGGTCTTGCCGGCCTGACAGCCCCCGCAGAAATTTTTCCCTATATGACAGGCTTTGTCATATTTCCGCTTTATACTCTGCTCTCATTACTCACCTTCTTCTCTCTTTCTTATGCAAAACGCAGCAAACCATCCGATACGCCAGCGCCGCGCGCGCGGCTTCACTTTGATCGAAATCATGGTCGTGGTGGTGATCATGGGCATCCTCGCGTCGCTGGTGGTGCCCAAGCTGATCGCCCGCACGGGCGAGTCGAAAGTGGCGGCGGCGAAAGTCGACATCGCCACCGTGATGCAAGCGTTGAAACTGTATCGCCTGGATAACCAGCGCTACCCGACCACCGAGCAGGGCTTGCAGGCGCTGATCGAAAAACCGACCACGGGACCGGCCGCGAATGGCTGGAAAGCGGGCGGCTACCTGGAAAAGATGCCGAAGGATCCATGGGGCAACCCGTACCAGTTCCTGTCGCCAGGCGTGAAAGGCGAAGTTGATCTGATCTCGCTGGGCGCCGACGGCCAGCCCGGCGGTAGCGGCGACGACGCCGATATCGGTTCCTGGGAACTGTAAGTTTTCCATTGCATGCCTGCCATGACCACCGGCCGCGCACTGCACCGGCCACGCGCCAGCGGCTTCACGCTGATCGAGCTGCTGGTGGTGATGGTCATCATCGGCGTCACCCTGGGCCTGGTCTCGCTGAACGCCATGCCGAATGGCCAGCAGGCGCTGCAAAAGGAAGCCGAGCGCATCGCCCTGCTGCTGCAGCTGGCGCGCGATGAAGCCATCGTGCGCAGCCGGCAGGTGGCGTTCGAGGCGGACGAAAATCAATACCGTTTCCTGGTTCTCAATGAAAAGCTGTGGCAACCGGTGACGCAGGACGATTTGCTGCGCGAGCGGGCGTTTGCCAACACGCCCATGCTGCTCAGCGTGCAGCCATCGAGCAGCGTGGCCCAGCCGCTGCGCATCATCTTCGGCCGCGAACCGGTCGACAAGCCTTTCGTGCTGACCCTGGCCAGCGGCGAGCGCAGCGTGGCCATCCGCGCCGACGGCATCGGCCACTTCACGGTCGAGCAATGATGCGGTTCCCATTCCGCCGCCGCCAGCGCGGTTTCACTTTGCTGGAAGTCCTGGTCGCCCTCGTCATCGTCGGCACGGCCCTGGGCGCCTCCTTGCGCGCCGTCGGCAGCCTGACGCAGAACAGCGATGGCTTGCGCAGCGCCATGATGGCTACCTGGTCGGCGGAAAACCATTTGGTGCGCCTGCGCCTGGCGAAGACCTTCCCGCAGACGGGCAAGCGCACGGTCGACTGTCCACAGGGCGATCTGAAACTGATCTGTGAAGAGGAAGTGGTGGCCACGCCGAATCCCCGCATCCGGCAAGTGCGCGTCAACGTGTACGACGTGCAATATCCGGCCCGGCGCATCGTGCGCCTGGTGTTGTTGGCGTTCAACGACTGATGGCGCGCCGCACTGTCCCTGCCGGCGGTTTTACCCTGATCGAGCTGCTCGTGGCGATCGGCATCCTGGCCATGGTCGCCGTGCTGGGCTGGCGCGGCCTGGACAGCATCATGCGCTCGCGCGAAGTGCTGACCAGCCAGCTCGAGCAGGCGCGCGGCATGCAGCTGGCGTTTGCCCAGATGCAGAGCGATTGCGACCACCTGGCCGGCGCCGGCCAGAATGCCAGCCTGCTCAATGGCCGTACCAACTTGACAGCCGAGACCGACCGCCTGACCCTGGTGCGCCTGGCCGCGTCGGAACAGGAGCCGCAGCAGTTGCAAGTGGTCACTTACCGCCTGCGCGGCGGCGTGCTGACGCGGCGCGAGTCGAACGGCACGCGCGATCTGGCCGTGCTCGACACCCTGTGGCAGGCGGCGCGCGACGATACCGATACCTCGAGCGCCGACGTGGCCCTGATGCGCGGCGTCGACAGCATGGTCATGCGCGGCTGGAGCAATGGCGCCTGGAACGTGCTGACGGCGGGCGCCGCCATTTCCACGCAAGTGCCGGGCCTGGAAGTGACCTTGCAGATGCCGGGCCAGGACGCGGGCCTGTCCAAAGTCTTTTTACTGGGGCCGGGATGAGGACTTTTACACGTCCCTCGCGCCAGCGCGGCGTGGCCGTCATCACGGCCCTGCTGCTGACGGCGCTGGCGATTACCGTCGTTGCCAGCCTGTTCTGGCAGCAGCAGGTGCAGGTGCGCTCGATGGAAAACCAGCGTTTGCGCCTGCAGACGCAGTGGGCCATGCGCGGCATGGTCGACTTTGCCCGTTTCTGGCTGCGCCAGGATAATGTCACGCTGACGGCGCTTGACGGCGTCTGGGCCACGCCCATCGAGGAAGCGCGGCTTGACGATTATGTGGACCGCGAAAAGGTCGATACGGAAAAATTCGACGCCACCGTCTCGGGCCGCGCGCTCGATGCGCAGGCGCGTTTCAATATCACCAACCTGGCCGCCGCCACGGGGATTGTCAGCCAGCCCAACGTGCAGGCCTACCAGCGGCTGCTGTCCAACTTGCAGCTCGATAGTTCCCTGGCGCAGGCGACGGCCGATGCCGTGCTGCGCGCGCGGCCGAAACCGCGCACTGCCGACAGCGGCGCCGACGGCAAGACGCCCTCCGCCACGCCCGCATCGGGCGGCAGCAGCGAACCGGTGGCGTTCACGCAGGTCGAGGATTTGCTGGCCGTGCCCGGCTATACGCCGCAGATGATCGAGAAACTGCGCGACTTTATCATCGTGCTGCCGAAACCGACTGCGGTGAACGTGAATACGGCACCGGCCGAGGTGCTGTCGGCCGTCACCGACATGTCCGTGTCCGAGGCCAGCGCCCTGACCTTGAGCAACCCGCGTAAAAAGTTTGTCGATAGGCTAAATTTCCAGAATAATATCAATGGCAAGAAACCGATCGACGGCGTGGAGATCGATGTAAAAAGTCAGTACTTCCTCACCGTGATCCGCGTGCGCCTGGACCGCGCCGCGCTCGATGCGCAGGCACTGGTGTGGCGCGAGCCGAATCCGCAGCGCACCACCAGCCTGGTCTGGTTGCGGGAAAATTAACAGCTGAAAGCGAGTCACTTTGACAATATTGTATATCCGTCACCCGGCCAAGGCGTCCACCGACAGCGCGCCCGCCTGCTCCTTCGTGCTGGCTGGCGACGGCGGCGCCCTGCTGCAGCAGGGCAGCGCGCCGCTGGGCAGCCTGGGCCAGCTGATCGCCGGCGCGCAGCGGGTGGTGCTGCTGCTGGCGGCGGCCGACGTGACCCTGCTGCGCCTGAAAACCCCGCCGCTGGCTGGCGCCCGCTTGCGTGCGGCCCTGCCGGGCCTGGTGGAAGAACACATCCTTGGCGACGCCCAGGATTGCCTGCTGGCTGCCGGCGCGCCCGACGCGTCCGGCATGCGCACGGTGGCCGTGGCGCAGCGCGCCTGGGCCGAGGTCCTCGTGAAAGCCTTGCTGGCCCAGGGCGCGCGCAAGGTGGCGCTGCTGCCATCGCAGCTGTGCCTGCCCTTGCAGCCGGGCAGCGTGACGGCCGCCCTGCAGGCCAGCGGCGATGGCCTGGAACTGGCCTTGCGCCAGGCGCCGCAAGAGGGCCTGGGCCTCGTATTGCCGGCCCAGCCGCAGCAGGCACTGCTGACGACGCGCGCGTTTGCCGGCGACGTGCCGCTGACGGTCTATGTGGCGCAGGCCGAGCTGGCGCAGTATCAACAGCTGGCCGCTAGCATGGATGGCGTGACGGTGGAGCTGGATCACTGGGCGCACTGGATCGCCGGCGCCAAGGGCGCGGGGCTGGATCTGGCCGGCGCCCTGGGCACGGCGACGGGGGCGGCGGCCGACTGGCGCCGCTGGCGCTGGCCCATCCGCCTGGCGCTGCTGACGGTGGCGGTCAACCTGGCCGGCATGAATATCGAATGGATGCGCTTGAAGCGCGAAGCCGCCACCGTGCGCACCTCGATGCAGCAAACCTTCAAGGCCGCGTATCCGAACGAAGTGCCCGTGTATGGGCTGGAAGCGGAACAGATGCGGCGCAATATCGCCGCCGCCCGCCTGCAAAGCGGGCAAGCCAGCATGGATGATTTCACGAGCATGAGCGCGGCCCTGGGCGAGGCGCTGGGTGGCCTGGCCGGGCGCGGCGTGGTGGCGTCGCTGGAATACCGCGAGCGCAGCCTGATCGTCACGCTGAAACCGGACATGGTCGACGCCAGCGCCCAGGCGCAGGTGCGCGATGGCCTGGCCGCGCGCAAGCTGGCCTTGAATGAAACGGCGCCGGGCGTGTGGAAGATCACGCCGGCCACGGGAGCAAAAGCATGAGTGCAGCATTGAACAAGGTCCGCGCCGCGCTGACTTGCCAGGAACAGAACCTGCAGGCGTTCTGGACGGAGCGTACGCAGCAGGAGCGCAAGCTGCTGGCCATCGGCGGCGTGGTGGCGGGGCTGGCTCTCGTCTACGCGGTGTTTTTCGAGCCCGCCTGGACGGGCCGCATCGCCTTGCAAAAGAGCTTGCCCGAGCTGCGCCAGAACGCGGCCCAATTGCAGGCGCTGGCCCGTGAAGCGGGCGAGCTGGCGCGCCAGGCACCCGTGCAGGTGGCTCCCATGGCCCGTGAAAGCCTCGACGCTTCGCTGAAAGCGCGCGGCCTGGCGCCGCAATCGCTGTCGCTGACGGGAGAGTACGCGCGCGTGCAATTGACCGGCGTGCCGTTCGTCAGCGTCATGCTGTGGCTCGATGGCTTGCGCCGCGAAGGCCGCGTGGCCGTGCAGGAAGCGAAGATCACGGCGCAGGGCAAGGCGGGCTTGGTCGACGCCAGCCTGACCCTGCACCAGAGCCCGGGCGCGGCACGATGATGCGCCTGCTTGGCTGGCTGCTGGCCATCATCGTCAGCGTCTGCGTCACCCTGCTGGTGTTTTTCCCGGCCAGCTGGGTCGCTGGCATCGTGGAAAAGCAGACGGGCGGACGTTTGACCTTGGGCGACGCGCAAGGTACCCTGTGGCGCGGCTCGGCCTTTATCGGCGGGGCGGCCAGCGCGAATGGCGCCGTGACGCCGCTGCTGCCGGGGCGTTTCAGCTGGCGCATTTCGCCCTCGGTGCTGTGGGGATCGGCGGACGTGGAACTGCAGAACCCGCAGGCGCTGTCGCAGCCGGTGAACCTGCGCGGCTCGTGGTCGCACTGGCAAGTGAGCCCGGCGGCCCTGCTGCTGCCGGCAGATGGCCTCGGCGGCCTGGGCGCACCATTGAATACCGTGGCGCCGACGGGCAGCATGCGCCTGTCGTGGAGCACCCTGCAGCTGGCCCTGGAGCAGCGGCAGTTTTCCGCCGTCGGCCGCACCACCTTGCAGATGACGGACATGGCGTCGCGCCTGTCGTCCTTGCGTCCGCTGGGCAGCTACGAGCTCGATTTCGATTGGCAGGGGCAGCAGGCGACATTGACACTGCGCTCCATCAAGGGACCGCTGCTGCTTGACGGCAGCGGCAGCCTGCAACAGGGGCGCATGCAGTTTTCCGGCCAGGCCCAGGCCGCAGCAGGATATGAAGAGACCTTGGCGAGTTTGTTGAATTTGCTGGGACAGCGCCGTAGCAATAGCGAAAAAAACATCATCGCCTTAGAGTTCAGACAATGAAAAAACCATCCGTGAGCCCCATTACCTCCTCCTTCTCGCTGCGCCGCCTGTCGGCCGCCGCCTTGCTGTGCTGTTCCGTGGCCGGCATGCCGGCACCCGTATGGGCCGCGCCCGGCGATGAAGCGGCGCTCAATTTCGTCGGCGCCGACATCGAATCGGTGATCAAGGCGGTGGGCCATTACACCAACATCAATTTCGTCATCGACCCGCGCGTCAAGGGCACGATCACCCTGGTGTCGGAAAAATCGATCAGCAAGACGCAGGCGTTCGGGCTGCTGGCCTCCGCGCTGCGCCTGCAAGGCTATGCGGTGGTCTCCGGCGACGGCTATGCGAAAGTGGTGCCGGAAGCGGACGCCAAGCTGCAATCCGTGCCGACCCAGGTGGGCAATGGCGCCAGCCAGGTGAAGGGCGACCAGATCGCCACCCAGGTGTTTTACCTGAACTACGAATCGTCGGCCAACCTGCTGGCCGTGCTGCGCCCCTTGATCTCGCCGAACAACACGATCAACGCCAACCCGGGCAACAACTCGCTGGTGATCACCGATTACGCGGATAACCTCAAGCGCCTGGCGAAGATCATCGCCGCGCTGGACGTGCCCGCGTCGACTGACCTGGACGTGATCCCCGTGCGCTATGCCATCGCGTCCGACCTGGCCTCGATGGTGAACAAGTTGATGGAAGGCGGCAATGCGGGCGGCGCCGCAGGGGCCGACGCGGGCAAGGTGTCCGTGCTGGCCGACCCGCGCACCAATTCGCTGGTGCTGCGCGCGCCATCGGCGGCGCGCGCCAACCTGGCCAAGTCGCTGATCTCGAAGCTGGACCAGCCCACCACGCAGCTGGGCAACGTGCACGTGGTGTACCTGAAAAACGCGGACGCCACGAAGCTGGCGCAGACCCTGCGCTCGGTGGTGACGTCGGACGGCACGGCCGCGTCGGCGCAGCAGGGCAATACCAGCAACGCCGCCACGAATAACCAGATCAACCAGAACAACAGCGGCATGAACAGCACTGGCCTGGGCGGCAATACGCAAAGCGGCACCACGGGCGGCGCATCGCTGAACAACGGGCCGCAGCAGCTGTCGTCGGGCGGCGCGGCTGGCTTCATCCAGGCCGACGCATCGACGAATACCCTGATCCTGACCTGCAACGAAGCCGTCTACCGCAACCTGCGCGCCGTGATCGACCAGCTCGACGTGCGCCGCGCGCAGGTCTACATCGAGGCGCTGATCGTCGAAGTGACGTCGTCCAAGGCCTCGGAATTCGGCGTGCAGTGGCTGGGGCTTTCCGGCGACAGCGGCAGCAACTACCGCGTGGGCGCGTTGCAATCGTTCGCTTCGGGCACCAGCAACAACATCGCCGCCATCGCCACGGGCGGCGGCAAGGTCTTGCCGACGGGCGGCCTGACGGTCGGCATCTTCAAGCAGATCAACGGCGCGCTGGGCCTGGGCGCCGTGGCGCATGCGCTGGAATCGGACGGCAATGCCAACATCCTGTCGACGCCGAACCTGATCACCCTGGACAATGAACTGGCGACCATCAAGGTGGGCCAGAACGTGCCTATCCTGACGGGCCAGTACACGAGCACGGCCGGCACCAACACGAATCCGTTCCAGACCATCGACCGCAAGGAAGTGGGCCTGACCCTGAAGGTGCGTCCGCAGATTTCCGAGGGCGGCACGATCAAGCTGGGCATCTATCACGAGACGTCGAGCGTGGACAAATCCACGGCGGCCGCCGTCAGCGGCATCACCATCAACAACCGCGTGATCGAAAACAATGTGCTGGCCGACGATGGCCAGATCATCGTGCTCGGCGGCCTGATCGAGGACAGCACGGGCGACAACGCGGAAAAAGTACGCGGCCTGGGCGACATCCCCCTGATCGGCAACCTGTTCAAGTACCAGACGCGCGAGCGCAAGAAAACCAATCTGATGATCTTCCTGCGCCCCGTCATCGTGCGTAACAAGGAGCAGAGCGGCAGTCTGGCGGCCGACCGCTATGACTACATGCGTTCGGCCGAGACGGCCGCCGTGCCGGCCACGGGCAACCTGATGCTGAAAGACCTGGGCACGCCGGTACTGCCTGCCTTGCAGGATGGCCAGCCCGTGGGCGGCAGCATGGTGACGCGTCCCGTGCCGCCGGCACCGACGCCGCCGCCAGGCGCGCCGGCCAACGCGGCCACGCCGCCGCAGCCGCTGCTGCAGCAATACCAGCAGCAGCAATTGCCGCAACAGCAGAAGTGATGGGGCAGTCATGAGCAATCTGCTTCCCTACGCCTACGCGCGCGATTTCGGCTTGCTGGCCCGGCCGGGCGCCGTCGACGGCGCCCCCGTCGAAGTGCTGGTGGCCGCATCGACGGCGCCGGCGGCCATTGCCGAAGTGTCGCGCCGTTTCGGCCAGATCCAGCTGACGGTCTTGCCGCGCGGCGAACTCGATGCGGCCATTGCCGGCGCCTACGCGGGCGGCGGCGGCGACGCGTCGCAGATGGCCGATGAATTCGACGCCGACCTCGATCTCACCAAGCTGCTGCAGGACGTGCCGGCCATCGAGGACTTGCTTGAATCGTCCGACGACGCGCCCGTCATCCGTATGATCAACGCGCTGCTCACGCAGGCGCTGCGCGAAGGCGCGTCCGACATCCACATCGAGCCGTTCGAGCAGACGTCCGTCGTGCGTTTCCGCATCGACGGCAGCCTGCGCGACGTCGTGCGTCCCCGTAAAGCCATCCATGGCTCGCTGATTTCGCGCATCAAGATCATGGCGCAGCTCGACATCGCGGAAAAACGCTTGCCGCAGGACGGCCGCATCACCCTGCGCGTGGGCGGCAAACCCGTCGACGTGCGCGTCTCGACCCTGCCCACGGGGCATGGCGAACGGGCCGTATTGCGTTTGCTGGACAAGGAAGCGGGCCGCCTCGACCTGCAGCACCTGGGCATGAGCGCGCCCATGCTGGCGCAGTTCGATGGCCTGATCACGCAGCCGCACGGCATCGTGCTCGTCACGGGCCCCACCGGTTCGGGCAAGACGACGACCTTATATGCAGCGCTGTCGATGCTCAACGCCACCACCACGAATATCCTGACGGTGGAAGACCCGATCGAGTACGACCTGGCCGGTGTCGGCCAGACGCAGGTCAACCCGCGCATCGACATGACGTTTGCCAAGGCGCTGCGGGCGATTCTGCGGCAAGATCCGGACGTGATCATGATCGGCGAGATCCGCGACCTGGAAACGGCGCAGATCGCCGTGCAGGCATCGCTGACGGGCCATCTGGTGCTGGCGACTTTGCACACGAACGACGCCTCGGCGGCCGTCACGCGCTTGCTCGACATGGGCATCGAGCCGTTCCTGCTGTCGTCGTCGCTCCTGGGCGTGCTGGCGCAGCGCCTGGTGCGCAAATTGTGCGGCTCCTGCAAGACCTTCGACGGCCAGTATTGGCAGGCGGTCGGCTGCGAGCATTGCGGCCAGACGGGCTACCAGGGCCGCGTGGGCGTGTACGAATTGCTGCGCACGACGGAGCAGATCCGCGCGCAGATCCACAACCGCGCGTCGGAGGCGGAAGTGCGCACGGTGGCCCTGCAGGACGGCATGCTGAGCATGCGCGACGACGGAGAACGCTGGCTGCGCGACGGCACCACCACGCAGGCAGAATTGCTGCGCGTGACCAAAGACTAGGCCCGCCACCATGCCCGCATTCCGCTATGAAGCCGTCGACGCCCAGGGCGCCACCCGCAAGGGCGTGCTCAATGCCGACAGTCCCCGTTCCGCGCGCGCCGAGCTGCGCGTGCAAGGCCTGGTGCCGCTGGCCGTCGAGCCGATCGCCGCGCAGGTCGACGCCGCCGGCGTGACCAAGCGGCGCGGCTTCGGCGAGCGTTTGTCCAGCACCGAGCTGGCCCTGTTTACGCGCCAGCTGGCCAGTTTGCTCGAAGCGGGCCTGCCGCTGGAGCAGGCGTTTTCCGCGCTGCTGGAACAGGCCGAGCGGCCCTATCTGCGCGACCTGATCGCCTCGATCCGTTCGGAAGTGATCGGCGGCGCCGCGTTTTCCGACGTGCTGGCGCGCCATCCGCGCGATTTCGCCGAGATCTATCGGGCGCTGGTGGCGTCGGGCGAGCAGATCGGCCATTTGTCGCGCGTGCTCTCGCGCCTGGCCGACTATATCGAGCGGCGCAATGCGCTGGTGCAGAAGGTCAAGCTGGCCTTTACGTATCCGGCCATCGTCACGGTGGTGGCGTTTTCCATCGTGATCTTCCTGCTTACCTACGTGGTGCCGCAGATCGTCTCTGTTTTCGCCAATACCAAGCAGAAGCTGCCCATGCTCACCGTGATCATGCTGGCGCTGTCGGACTTCGTGCGCAACTATGGCATCGTCGTGGCCATTGCCCTGATCGGTGCCTGGTTCGCCTGGCGCCGCGCACTGCAGCAGCCGGCCCTGAAACGGCGCTGGCATACCTGGCTGCTGACGGCGCCCCTGTACGGCAAGTTCGAACGCAGCCTGAACACGGCGCGCTTTGCCAGCACCCTGGCCATCACCACGGGGTCCGGCGTGCCGATCCTGCGTGCGCTCGACACGAGCCGCGACACCTTGACCAACGTGGCGATGCAGGAACTGGTGCAGGAGGCCAGCGGCGCCGTGCGCGAGGGCGTCAGCCTGGCGCGCGCGCTGTCGGCGCAAAAGCATTTTCCACCGATGCTGATCCACATGATACGCGCGGGCGAAATCACGGGCGAGCTGCCGGCCATGCTGGAACGCGCCGCCAGCGCGCAGGAGCAGGACCTGGAACGCCGCACGCTCACCATCGCCGGCCTGCTGGAGCCGGCCCTGATCCTGGCCATGGGCGTGGTGGTGCTGCTGATCGTGCTGGCCGTGCTGATGCCGATTATCGAAATCAATCAGCTCGTCAGATAAGAAACCCAAGGAAGCCATGAAGCGTTTGCCTCAATTTACAAGTTTGCTCGCCGTCGTGGCGCTGTCCGTCTCGCTGGCCTATTGGGCCATGCAGCTGTTCAAGGCGCCGCAGCGCCCCATCAATCCACCGGCCGTACCGGTGGTGCAGGATGCCAGCGTGGAGGCGGGCGCCTCGCTGTTCGGCGGCCAGGTCAGCGTGGCCACGGCCAGCAATTACCAGCTCAAGGGTGTGGTGGCCGCCCGCAATGGCCGCGGCAGCGTGGCCATCATCTCGACCGATGGCAAGCCGTCCGTGGCCTTGCCGGAAGGCGCCGAGGTGGTGCCCGGCGTGACGGTGCTGGAAGTGCATGCGCGCCACGTGCTGCTGCGCGATGGCGGCGTGAGCAAGCGCATCGACCTGGTGGCCGACGACAAGGCGCTGGCCTTGCCGGGGCCAGTGTCCGCCACCCCAACGCCGGCACCGGCCCCGGCGCCGGCATCGAATCTGGTGCCGCCGCCGCTGCCGATGGAGCAGCAGCGTCCCGCTACCGTCATGCCGGCCGCGCCGCAGGTGACCACCACCAGCACGCCGCCGTCGAATTAACGCCGTTCTTATCGTATTTTGCCGATGGCGCCGTGCCGCCATCGCGACTGGAGTCTTCATGTTCTCGATCCGTGCCGTCCTGGCGGGCTGCGTGGCGGCGCTGTGCGCCTTGCCGCAAGCCGGCGCCGCAGCCGACGTTCCCGCCGTCACGCCTTCCCCTGGTTCCACCGTGGCCATTCCTGCCCCCGCGCCGGCCCGCCCGCGCATCGCTCTCGTGCTGTCGGGCGGCGGCGCGCGCGGCCTCGCGCATATCGGCGTCTTGAAAGTGCTGCAGGAGTTGCACGTGCCGATCGACATGGTGGTGGGCACCAGCATGGGCGGCGTGGTCGGCGGCGCGTATGCGGCCGGCGCTTCCGTGGCGGACCTGGAAAAGATGGCGCGCGACACGAACTGGGCGCGCGTGGTGGCCGACCGGCCGCCGCGCGACGAACTGGCGTTCCGCCGCCGCGAGGAAGATTTGCTGCTGCCGTCGCGCATCGAGTTTGGCACCAGCCGCAACGGCATTTCCACGCCGCCGGCGGCGGCCAGCAATGCGGCGCTGGAAATGGCCCTGAACCGGCTGCTGCCGGCCGGCATGCGCGACCGGCCAGCCAGCCAGCTGCCCTTGCCCTTCCGCTCGGTGGCGTCGGACCTGGTCAATGGCGAACTGGTGGAACTGGTCGACACCCCTTTGTTCCTGTCGATGCGCGCCTCGCTGGCCGTGCCGGGCGTGTTCGCGCCCGTGCGCGTGAATAACCGGCTGGTGGTCGATGGGGGCCTGGTGCGCAACCTGCCCGTCGACATGGCGCGCGCCATGGGCGCGGACGTCATCATCGCCGTCAACGTGGGTACGCCGCTGGCGCCGGAAAAAGAGCTGGGCAGCGCCATCGGCGTGGCGCAGCAGATGCTGCAGATCCTCACGGAGCAGAACGTGCAGCGCTCGCTCAAGGAGCTGCAATCGCAGGATATCCTCGTGGCGCCCGACCTGACGGGCGTCAGTTTCCTCGACTTTGAAAACTATGCGCGCGCCATGCGCGCCGGCGAACAGGCGGCGCAGGCCTTGGCCGCCCGCCTGGCGCCGCTGGCCCTGCCGCCGGAGCAGTATGCGGCGCGCGAGCAGCTGCGCCTGGCGGCGCCGGCCCTGCTGGACGTGGCCCTGCCGCTCACGCGCCTGGCGGTGGAGAGCGAAGGCGATATCAATCCGCGCATCCTGCAGGCCCAATCGGGCCTGGTGGAAGGGCAGCCGGTCAGTCAGGAAGATGTGCTGAAGGCGGCAGCCAGGCTGTATGGCCGTGGCGACGTGGCGCGCGTGGAGACGGAAGTGGTCGACGCGGGCGACCAGCGCACGGTCAACATCAAGGCGGTCGAAGCGCCATGGGCCAGCAACCGGCTGCGCGTGGGCCTGGAAATGGCCAGCGATTTCAGGGACAGCAATACCTTTGCCCTGAAATTGCTGCACGTGCGCTCGAACCTGAACAGCTGGGGCGGCGAATTGCGCAGCATGGCGCAGATCGGCAATGAGCGCGGTTATGGCGTGCAGTTCTGGCAGCCGCTGGGGGCCGGCAACCCGTGGTATATAGCGCCGGAACTGCAGTACAGCTCGTCGGCGATGGATTTGTTCGACAAGGGCCGGCGCAGCTCCCGCGTGACATATAACGGCCAGACGGCGGCGCTGGTACTGGGACGCCAGTTCGGTACCTGGGGCGATCTGCGGTTTGGCGTCACGCGCACGGAGGTCAAGGGCAGGCTGGCGATTCCGGCCGATCCTACGCTGCCGGAATCGCGCGCACTGGGCACCACGCAGTTTGTGCAGCTCCGCATCGATACGCTCGATTCACCGGGTTTCCCCACGCGCGGCATGCTGGTGGACGCCACCTGGACGCGCGATTCGAGCACGGGGTCGGGCGAAGCGGCCCTGGGCCGCTCTTCCATCACCGGCATGCAGGCTTTTAGCCGCGGCAACTGGGCCGGCCATGTGTATGGCGAATGGGCGCGCGCGCAGCGCGGCGAGGCGCCGCTCAGCCTGGGCGGCTTCCTGCGCCTGTCCGGCACGCAGTTCGAGTCGGTGACGGGACGCAGCGTGGCCCTGGCGCGCTTCGTGATGGCGCGCCGCATCGGTTCCCTGCCCAGCACCCTGGGCGGCGCCGTGCGGGCCGGCTTTTCGCTGGAGATGGGCGGCGGCTTCGATCAGAGCGAGCGCTGGAAATCGACCAAGTTCACGCAAGCGAGCAGCGCCTTCATTTCCGTCGATACGCGCTTCGGTCCCGTGTACGTGGCCTCGGGCGCATCGAAGGGCGGCGAGAGCACGTTTTATCTGTTCCTGGGACCGGTCTGGTAGGGAGTCGCCGGGGCGGCCGACGCCGAGCTGCGGCGCAGGGCCGTGAAGGCGGCAAATTCCCATGAGCGGAAACCCAGCAGCAGGGTAAAGCCATCGCGCTCGGCGGGTGCCAGGCGCCGATCGTTCTGGTGCAACCGCGCCAGTTCCTCGGCCAGCTGGCGGATCTTCTGCACCAGCTCCTGCGCACTCGACAGCGACAGGCGCGCCGGAATGCACATCAGGGTCTCGCCGGCGCCGTCGAAATGCCCGCTGAAGTAATCGGCCACCACGTGTTCGCGGAAGTACTGCTGCACCGGGCCGTCGGCCAGCCAGTGGAAGGCGTTCGAGACGCGCAGGCTGTAGCGGTTCAGCGGCTTGAGTTCGATCAAGCCCAGTCGATCCAGTTCGGCCAGGCAGCCGATGCATTCGGCCTGCGTCAGCGCATACGTTTCCACCACCTGCTCCAGGCTCCAGTGGCCGAGGCAGCAGATCGCCACCAGCAGCAGGCGCGGATGCGCCACCAGCGATTTTTCCTGCACCAGGGTGAGCGTGTCGGCATGCGGCGTGATGTCGGCCGCGCCGCGCAGCACGTCTTCCATGGCGATGCCCGAGGCCTTGCAGATCAGGGCCAGGCGCGACAGCGACATGTCGTGCTGGCCAAACATGCGCTTGACGCTCGACTCGCTCATGCCGATGCGTTCGGCCAATACCTTGTACGTGATGCCGGCGGCGCGCAGTTGGGTGCGCAGCACGCGCAAAACCAGTTCAGGTGAACTCACGGGATATCCTTTTTTACAAGTTTGGTAGCGGGTGACGGTACCGAATGTAGCCGTTAATGGCACTTTGCACAAGGTGATAGTACTTTTTGGCAAAAGCGATGACACTCCCGCTTGTGGCTCGCGCAGCGCGCTACAACCAGGCAATCCATCCACTTGTAGAGGTTATCCATGTTCCCATCTTTCCGTTTCCCCGCAGCGCTGCTGGCGCTGGCCACCATCGCTCCCCTGCATGCCAACGCAGCCGAAGCTGCACCGGGTCCCATCTATGCGGGCGCCAGCTATGGCTTTCGCGCCAGTAGCGGCCTCGATTGCATCGCCGGACAAAGCGATTGCGACAAAAGCAGCAAGCGCAATGGCAAGGCCTACGTGGGTTACAGTTTCGACGCGCTGCCGTTTCAGGGCGGCGTGGCCGTGCCTTCGATTGAACTGGTGGGGTACATGGGTGGCGAGGTCAAGTCCGGCTTCGACACGGACGCGGGCAAGCGCGCTGGCCGCGGCAAGTTCTCGGGCCTCGGCATGCAGGGCGTGCTCGGCTACCAGTTTGACGCGTTTACATTGAGCGGCCGCGCTGGTGCGGCCTACACGCAGGGCAAGGTCGATTATCTGGGCGGCGGTTCGGACAAGAAGAGCAAGATCGGCCTGACCTACGGCCTTGGCGCGGCGTATGCGCTGAACAAGAACTGGTCGCTGCACCTCGACTGGGACCGCGTGCCCGTCAAGTACAACAGCAAGCAAACGACCAAGGTCGACATGTTTTCGCTGGGCGCGTCCTACCGTTTCTAAGGGGATGATGCCGCGGCAGAGAGTGGCCTGATGGCGGACGCCCTGTAAAAAGGGGTGTCCGCGGGCGGCCTATTTGTCCGTTTCTACTTTCAACAGCAGTTTCGCCAGCAGGCGTTTTTCCTGCTGGCGCTGGCCTGATACGGTTTTCACGTGCGCTCCGGCGGCGCGCTGCAGGGCTGCAGTGGCGACCGGGTTGCGCGGTTTTTGCGAGGGCTCGACGCGGAACTGCATTTTCTGCCGCGTCGCCAATGCCTTGTTTGCCATCGGTTTCCCCCCTCTTTCTTACAGCACGTAGCGCGACAGGTCCTCGTTGACCGACAGCGCTTCCAGGCGTTCATTGACGTACGCGGCATCGATCACCAGCAGGTTTTCCGAACTGCTGCTGCCTTCGCTGGCCGTAAACGACACTTCTTCCAGCAGCTTTTCCATCACCGTGTGCAGGCGGCGCGCGCCGATGTTTTCCGTGCGCTCGTTAACCGAATAGGCGATTTCCGCCAGGCGCGTGATGCCTTCCGGCGCGAACTGCAGTTTCAGGTTTTCCGTCGCAAGCAAGGCTTCGTACTGCATCGTCAGGCAGGCGTCGGTGCTCGTCAAGATGCGCTCGAAGTCCGAGATCGACAGCGATTCCAGCTCCACGCGGATGGGGAAGCGCCCTTGCAGTTCCGGGATCAGGTCCGACGGCTTCGACAGGTGGAACGCGCCCGAGGCGATGAACAGGATGTGGTCCGTGCGTATCATGCCGTACTTGGTGTTGACGGTCGTGCCCTCGACCAGCGGCAGCAGGTCGCGCTGCACGCCCGCGCGCGAGACGTCGGCGCCGCCCGACTCCGAACGCGAGGCGATCTTGTCGATCTCGTCCAGGAAGACGATGCCGTTCTGCTCGACGTTCTGGATGGCCTTCTGTTTCAGCTCATCTTCGTTGAGCAGCTTGGCCGCTTCTTCCTCGACCAGCAGTTTCAAGGCTTCCTTGATCTTGACCTTGCGCGCCTTCTTGCGCTGCGCGCCCACGCCCGAGAACATGGACTTGATCTGTTCCGTCATTTCTTCCATGCCTGGCGGCGCCATGATTTCCATCTGCGGGCCTGCCTCGGCCAGCTCGATCTCGATTTCCTTGTCATCGAGCTCGCCCTGGCGCAAGCGCTTGCGGAAGGTCTGGCGCGTGCTGTCGCCGCTGCCGCCCGCATCCACGGCCGCGGCCGTATTCGGCGTGAAGCCGAAGTCGCGCGCCGGCGGCACGAGAATGTCGATCACGCGGTCTTCGGCCGCATCTTCGGCGCGTGCGCGCACTTTCTTCATTTCCAGCGCGCGCGTCTGCTTGATGCCGATGTCGATCAGGTCGCGGATGATGGTGTCGACATCGCGGCCCACATAACCGACTTCGGTAAACTTGGTCGCTTCGATCTTGATGAACGGCGCCTCGGCCAGCTTGGCCAGGCGGCGCGCGATTTCCGTCTTGCCGACGCCCGTGGGGCCGATCATGAGGATATTTTTTGGCGTGATTTCATGTCGCAGGGGCTCGGCCACCTGCTGGCGGCGCCAGCGGTTGCGCAGGGCGATGGCGACGGCGCGCTTGGCCTTGGCCTGGCCCACCACGTGCTTGTCGAGTTCAGTGACGATTTCCGACGGGGTCATGTTCATGATCATAATTGGCTTTCCATTCTGTGCTCGGGGACGCTTAGTCGAGCGTCTCGATAATGTGGGACATGTTCGTGTAAATGCACAGCTCGGCGGCGATGGTCAGCGATTTCTTGACCACGTCGGCCGGCGACAAGTCCGTGTTTTCCTGCAACGCCTTGGCGGCCGACTGGGCGTAGGTGCCGCCCGAGCCGATGGCGCCGATGCCGTCTTCCGGTTCCAGCACGTCGCCATTGCCCGTGATGACCAGGGTCGACTCGCTGTCGGCCACCAGCAGCATCGCTTCCAGGCGGCGCAGCACGCGGTCGGTGCGCCAGTCCTTGGCCAGTTCGACGGAGGCGCGCAGCAGATTGCCCTGGTGTTTTTCCAGCTTGCCTTCAAAGCGGTCGAGCAAGGTAAAAGCGTCGGCGGTGCCGCCGGCAAAGCCGACCAGGACTTTGCCCTGATACAACTTACGCACTTTGCGGGCCGTGCCCTTCATGACGATGTTGCCGAGCGTTACCTGGCCGTCGCCGCCCAGGGCGACTTGCTTGCCGCGCCGGACGCAGAGGATGGTGGTGCCGTGAAATTGTTCCATAGTGACCTCAAAAGATTCGTGCCGATGCGTGCAAGGCCATGCGATTGCGCGCCCATGCTTCAAAAGTGGGGATGGAAAAGGCAATTGCAAGCGGCACTTGCCGCTGCCGTGCTTGCTTCAGTGTAGTCGGCGCGGGACGAAAAAAAAGCACGCAACCGGGGTTGTGTGCTTTTTTTATCGCCATCACGGGGCCGCCGGGGCGGCCGCGCAAGGGGAGGGGCGATCAGTCGCCGTAGAGTTTTTGCTTCAGTTCGCGCCGTTGCTGGGCTTCCAGCGACAGGGTGGCGGTCGGACGGGCGATCAGGCGCGGGATGCCGATAGGCTCGCCCGTTTCTTCGCACCAGCCATAGTCGCCGGCGTCGATGCTGGCGATCGATTGTTGTACTTTCTTCAGCAATTTTCGCTCGCGGTCGCGCGTGCGCAGTTCCAGCGCATGCTCTTCCTCGATCGTGGCGCGGTCGGCAGGGTCCGGTACGAGCACGGTTTCACGCAAGTGTTCCGTGGTTTCGCCGGCGTTTTTCAGCAGGTCTTTTTCGAGCTGCTGCAGGCGCGCCTTGAAGAATGCCAGTTGTGCCGGATTCATGTAGTCATCTTCGCTCATGGCGCGAATTTGATCTTCGCTGATGAGAGGGATGTCTTGGTTGGCGGCCGGGGTCGATTTATTAGTTTTGGTCATAACTTCGCTTACCTTCGATACGACAGAGTTTTCAAATTGATCAGTTGATGCGGCGATACCGAGCAACTGTACAGGTTCCGCTTGGCATTGCTGTCCCGCTGTACTGCGTGCGACCTTGGCTTGCCGGCGTAAGCCAGGATTACCGGCCGGCTAAGGTGCCATGTTGATAACTTTTTACCGCTCTATGCCAGTCGCGCTATGCGCGCGTCAACAGGCGTGTTGGGTGGATCGGTTGCATGCCTGGCATGCGGCCAGCGGCAGTTTGCCAGCATTTCATGACAGGCTAACGACATGGGCCGTTTTCGTCGCTGATTTTGGCACGCTTTGCTTTATATTGCCATCCCGATTTGTTGACTAGCCGATCAGAGACGGCTACTTGTTGGTTTATACCAGCAAGATGGGTGTCGGACAGCGGGAAAGCGTGCTTAACTTTCCCTTTTGTTTCTGCTTTGCAACGGATACTTTGCAAAACCCGGCTAGTTTATACCAAACATTGTTCGAGTCCGCGAATAAAAATGTCTTTTGGTAGATTTTTGCCAATAAACACCATTTTGCTGCCACGCACTTCGTTGTCGCCCCATTTGGCGCCCAGGTCGCTGCCCATCAACTGGTGCACGCCCTGGAAGACCACCTTGCGCTCGGCGCCCTGCATCAGCAGTACGCCCTTGTAGCGCAGCATGCGCGGGCCATACACTTGCACCAGGCCGCCGAGGAACTCGTCGAGCTTGGCGCTGTCGAACGGTTGCGTGCTCTTGAAAACAAAGGCGGCGATATCGTCGCTGTGCTGCGCGTGGTGGTGGTCGGCATGGCCGCAATCGGTGGCGCAGGCTTCGGTGTGCTCATGTGCGTGCTCATGCTTGTGCTCATGGCCATGTTCATGTGCGTGATCGTGGTCGTGCGCATGGTCATGATCGTGCACGTGCGCCGTTTCCGTGGCGAGGAAATCCGGGTCCAGTTCCAGCTTTTCATTCAGGTTGAAGCCGCGGATGTCGAGTACTTCGGCCAGTGGCGCACGGCCGAAATCGACCTTGGCGATCGGTGCGCGGGGATTGATGCGCTTCAGGCGGCGCGTCAGGGCGGCCACGTCGTCTTCACTGACGAGGTCGGTTTTCGACAGCAGCAGCTTGTCGGCAAAGCCCACTTGCCGCTGGGCTTCCTCGTATTCATCGAGTTGCTTCATTGCATGGCGGGCATCGACCACCGTGATGATGGCGTCGAGCATGTAGTGGCTGCCCACTTCCTCGTCGACAAAGAAGGTTTGCGCCACGGGACCGGGATTGGCCAGGCCCGTCGTTTCGATGACGACGCGGTCGAATGCCAGCAGGCCGGCGTCGCGCTTGCGCGCCAGTTCCGTCAAGCCCACGATCAGGTCGCCGCGCACGGTGCAGCAGATGCAGCCGTTGTTCATCTCGATGATGTGTTCGTTGCTATCCTGCACCAAGATTTCATTGTCGATGTTTTCCTGGCCAAACTCGTTTTCGATCACGGCGATGCGCATGCCATGGTCTTCCTGCAGTATGCGGTTGAGCAAGGTGGTTTTGCCTGCGCCCAGGAAGCCGGTGAGGATGGTGGTTGGAATCAGTGCCATGAAGATGCCTATGCTGTAATCGGTGGTGCCGCCGCGCAAGCGGAAGAATGCGGACGATTATGCCGGAATTTTGCAAAAGCTTGCAAATGCGCGCCGATCCGCTTGATATGGATCAGCCTGGCCAACGGGCGCGGCTGCCTACTTGACCTTGGCGCGCGGGTGCGCCTGGTCGTACACGTGCGCCAGGTGCTGGAAATCGAGGGCCGTGTAGACCTGGGTCGAGGTGATGCTGGAATGGCCCAGCATTTCCTGCACGGCGCGCAAGTCGCCCGACGATTGCAGCACGTGCGAAGCGAACGAGTGGCGCAGCACGTGCGGATGCACATTCGCGGGAATGTCCGTCGCCAGCGCGTGCGCCTTCAGGCGCAACTGCAGCACGCGCGGCGAGATGCGCGTGGCGCGCGTGCTGAGAAACAGGGCGGCGCTGCCATCGGCCGCCGGCGGACGCACGCCCAGCCAGGCGGTCAGGGCCACGAGGGCTGCCTTGCCGACCGGCACCTTGCGCATCTTGTTGCCCTTGCCCGTGACGATGACTTCGAAGCTGGCCATGTCGAGCCAGCCCAGCGAGGCGTCGCGGCCGTTCTCGGCCTTGCAGTAATGGGTGTCCAGGCTGGTCAGTTCGGACACGCGCAAGCCGCTCGAATACAGCAGTTCGAACATGGCGCGGTTGCACAGCTGCTCCGGCTCGGCGGCGCCTTGCTGGTGTTGCGCGGGTGCCACGAGGCGCACGGCGTCGTCCACCGACAAGGCTTTGGGTAAGGTTTTGGCCCGCTTGGGGGCGCGGATGCCGTCGACGGGATTGGCGTCGAGCTGGGTCTCGCCGCTGAGCCAGTTGAAAAAGCCCCGCCACGACGACAGCTTGCGCGCGATTGAGCGCGGATCGAGGCCGCCAGCGTGCAGCTTGGCCGTGTAGCGGCGTACTTCGTTGTGCGCGAGCGCCGTCCACGGCGTATCGCCGCTCAGTTCCAGCAAGGCGCGCAAGTCGCGCCCGTAGGCGTCCAAGGTATGGGGCGACAGCTTGCGCTGCGTGGCCAGCTGCGCCAGGTAGGCGTCAAGCCACTCGGCCTTGCCGCGCGCCTCATTCATGGCGTATTCAGGCAGGCGAGCCGGCGCGCAGCGCGGCCAGGGCGGCGCTGGCCGTGGCGCCGATATGCACGAGGAAGTCCGTGCCCATGCTTGACGTAAAGCGTTCGCTGTCGGGCGAACCGAGCACCAGCAAGCCGAAGGTGCCCGTGGTGTTCGGGGCGCGCAGGGCGATCATGACGGTCGATTCGATCTTGTCAGCTTGCAACCAGTGCACGGCTTCGAAATCGCGGTTGCTGCCGCAGTACGGCGTTTGCAGGCTGTTGGCGAACATGCGCACGTCGGCCGTCACGTCTTCCGTGAACCAGCCGTCGGCGTGTTCCGGCAGCACTTGCCACAGGCGCAGGCTGACGTAGGGCACGTCGAAATTGCTTTGCAAGGCATCGACCAGCACGCGCGGCATGTCCGCATCGTTGCGCACTTGCAGCATGGCCTGGTTCCAGCCGTGGAACTTGCTGGCGATATCGCCATTTTCCTCGGCCACGCGGCTCAGCTTGGACATGCGCAGCTCGAGCGCCTTGTACTTGTCGCGCATCACTTCCATCTGCCGCTCCTGCAGCGAGATGGTGCGTCCCGTCAGCGGGCTGCTCAGCTTGACCTCACCGAGCAGGGCGGTATGCTCTTCGAAGAAATTCGGGTGCTCGCTCAGGTACTGGGCGACGGTGCTGGAATCGAGTGTGGCGGTCATTGAGAATATCTGTCAGTGAAAGTTGAACGCTTCATTCTAACCGAGAGTGCGGCGGCATAGGCGCAAAGGGCGCGGCGCCCGTGCATTTTCCGCACGCCCATGAAAAAAGCGGCATGGTTGCCCATGCCGCCTTGTCTTCCTGGTCAACTGTCACCCGTGGAGGGTGACAGGCGGGCCATTAGAAGTTGTGGTGTACGCCGACGCCGATGTAGTTGGTCGTGCTCGAAACGTTGTAGTTGGTCGTGCTGGCAGCTTTCTTGTTCGAAATATCTGCGTACACGTAGGTACGTTTCGACAGATTGTAGTCATAGCCCAGCGATGCTTGCTTGGTTTTGACTACGCCATCCGGCGTTTTTTGACCGTAGCCAGCGCGGATCTTGCCTGGGCCGACGTCGTAGTTGGCGCCCAGCACCCACGATTTGGTGCCGGTATTGACGATCTTGAATTCTTCATCGTTCTGGTGCTGGATCGACAGCATGACTTTCAGCTCAGGAATCGGATTGACCGACGCACCGACCGACCACAGCTTGGCTTGCAGGCCATTGCGCTCGTAGGCGGCCATGGCGGCAAAGCCTGGCGAGGAGTACGTCACAGATACCGAGTATGGATTCGATGCCGGCGCCACATTGCCTGGCACGAAGTAGTTACCGGAGGCATTCGTCGTCAGGTTGCGCACGGACGCTGCAACGGCGGCGTTGTTGTTCGCTTCCTTGGCGGCCACGGTGGCGTTGAACTGGAAGCCGCTGATGACTGGCGAGTTGTAGAACACGGCATTCGAGAAGCGGTTACGCGAGTTGCCAGCTGGGCTCAGCGGATCGCTGGTGTAGCCGGCGACGGTCAGGTCGGTCTGGAAACCGGCTGGCGTAGGCATGCCCGACCATGGTTCGAAACCGGTGCTCGTTTCCTGGAACGCGGTCAGGCCACGGCCCAGACGTACGGTACCGAAGTCACCTTGCAGGCCGACGCGGCTTTGACCCTGGAACAGCGGACGGGCGCCATTGCTTTCCAGCGTGCCGGTGTCGGATTCATAGCGAATTTCCAGTTGGAAAATAGCTTTCAAGCCATTGCCCAGATCTTCCGTGCCCTTGAAACCCAGTTTGTTGTTGTCGCGCTTGGTGACGGCGGTGGTCGAACCAGTCGCTTTGCCCAGGCCTGCATCGATCGTGCCGTAGATTTGGACGGACGACTGCGCTTGTGCGGTTGCGGCAAAGGCGCCGAAGAGTGCGAGGGCAACGAGTGATTTTTTCATGTCTTATTCCCTATTAAAAGTGAGTTCCGTCCGAGATCCGAGCAGATTGAAATGCGCTAACTGTCGCGTTTCGATGAATGAACCTTAATTCGTCGGCGCGCAAGACGTGCGGGATTGGTCAAATATGCGTGAAAAGATTGGTGAAAAGCGGCATAACTGCATACCCCTGTTGTATTTTTGTAACGCGCGGTTTCTGCCAGTCCTGCGCCGATGGCCGGCGTTCTCCCATCGCCACCGTCGCGGCGCCGTGTCATCTTGGCATGTTGGGAACAGGACATTGTTGCGTTGAATCAAGTTCTTGAGGCCGCTTTGGCGGATTTACGACACAAGGACGTTACACTAAGGGATGGCCTGCAAGGATGGGTCTGGAGATGGCTCACTATTATTAGAATCATTGACTCAATATCGAGAATCGATGGCAAATCGCGAAACATTAGGATTGATCAAGGGCGCACGTGCTGGCGATGTTGCTTGCCAGCTGGCGTTGGGACGGGTGTACCTGTTTGGGCAGGGGGTGCCGCAAAGCTTGCCGACCGCCTTGCACTGGCTGGCGCGGGCGGCCCAGGAAGATAGCCAGGAAGCGTGCTTGCTGATCGGTACGCACGTGCCTTTCGAAGT
Source organism: Janthinobacterium sp. HH104 (assembly GCF_001758715.1). Classification (NCBI taxonomy): domain Bacteria; kingdom Pseudomonadati; phylum Pseudomonadota; class Betaproteobacteria; order Burkholderiales; family Oxalobacteraceae; genus Janthinobacterium; species Janthinobacterium sp. HH104. The sequence goes on from NZ_LRIB01000047.1 coordinate 195,603, forward strand.
GGCGCAACCGGCAGCCAAGGCGCTGATCCCGTATTACGCGCAAGCGTTCGATGCGGGTCTGGTACAGGCGGGCCTGGTGCTGGCGCAACTGGTGCTGGGCAACGCCGCCAGCAGCAGTGAAGCCTTGCGCGCCAAGGCCCGCGTGGCGCTGGACGCCGCCGTACGCGCCGGCTTGCCCGATGCACAATGGTTGTTGTCCCTGCAAGAAAGATCATCGGCGGCGCCCGGGCAGGACGCCAGCGCCGCTGGCGAGCAAGCCATCGATGGCGACGCGCCGCTGCACGCCTGGCTGGAGCAGGCGTGGAGCCAGGGCAACCATGCGGGCTTCCTGTCGCAAGGCTTGCCGCTGGCGCGCGAGCTGCTGCAGCGCCAGGCGGCGGCCGGTACGCGCACGATCGCCCTCGACGCGCAGCAGGTGTTGTTGCTGTCGCGTTGCGCCCAGGCATTGGCGCCTGGCGGCGATGCCGAGGGCTGGCAGTGCTGCGAGCTGGCCGCGCATGGCGGCGACCGCACGGCGCAGTTGGAACTGGGGCTCGGCTATGCGCGCATGGATGCGCATGGCCGGCGCCTGGCCACGCGCAATGGCGCGGCCAATTTCAAGCGTGCCGTGCGCTGGCTGACGCAGGCGGGCGAGCAGGGACTGGCCGAAGCCTGGTTCGTGCTGTCGCGCATCTATACGAAACCGGAATTTTCCCAGCGCAATGTGGTCGAAGCCCATTTCTGCCTGGAGCGTGCTGCCGACCTGGGGCATGGCCCGGCGCAGCTCGAATGCGGCATGCATGCGTGGCGTAACCGCCGCGACGGTGTCAACAATGATGTGCGTGCCGCGTATTGGCTGCTGCAGGCGCAGGCGCAAGGCAGCAGTGAAGCGGAAGCGGCGCTGGCGAAAATCGCGCCGCAAGGCGAGCCCGGCGACTGGGGCCAGTGCGCCGCCATGCACGCCGATGAACATTTGCGCCAGCTGGGCCAGAGCCACCCCCTGCTGGCGGCGCGCCTGGCGCTGGCACGCTGCTTTCATCTGTCGCGTGCCGAGGCGCTGCTGCTCGATATCCATGCGGCCGACCAGGGGCATTGCCTGTTGATCGATATCAGTGCCACGCATGGGCGCGGCAAGCGGCGCCTCGTGCTGATCCGCACGGCGCAGGAGCGCCAGTTGCTCGACCAGGTGGTGCGGCTGTTCGAGCGCGTCGATTGCAGCGTGACGGGGCCGGAAGGCAATTACCGGCAGCGTCTGTACCGCCTGAAGTGCTACCTGGCCGAGCTCGATGCCACGCAGGAACAGCAGTTCCTGGCGGCATGATGCAGCGTTGATTACAGCTCGATCGTGCCTTCGAACACGGTTACGGCCGGGCCCGTCATCAGGACGGGATGGCCGGGACCTTGCCAGGCGATCGACAGTTCGCCGCCGCGCGCGCTGATGCGCACGGGGGAGTCGAGCAAGCCGCGGCGGATGCCGGCCACGGCGGCGGCGCAGGCGCCCGTGCCGCACGCCAGTGTTTCACCCGCGCCCCGCTCGAACACGCGCAGTTTCACGTGCTGGCGGTTGACGACCTGCATGTAGCCGGCGTTGACCCTGCGGGGAAAGCGCGGATGGTGCTCGATCAGCGGGCCCGATTGTTCCAGGTTTTGCGCATCGACATCGTCGACCACTTGCACGGCATGCGGATTGCCCATTGAGACGACGGACACCAGCACGGGAGAGGTTTGGCCCGGCAAGGCCAGGTCCAGCGGCCACAGCAGATCGGTGCCTTCGGCCACGCCCGTCAAGCCAGCCGCATCGAACGGCACCAGCGCGGGCTCGAGCACGGGCGCGCCCATGTCGACCGTGATGCTGCCGTCGAGTTCCAGGCGCGGCGCGATGACGCCGGCCATGGTTTCCACGCGGATGCTGGCCTTGCTGGATAACCCTTTTTCGCTGACGAACTTGACGAAGGCGCGCGCGCCGTTGCCGCATTGCTCGACTTCGCCGCCATCGTTGTTATAGATGCGGTAGCGGAAGTCGCAGCCAGGCAGGCGCGGCTTTTCCACGACGAGAATCTGGTCGGCGCCGATGCCGAAACGGCGGTCGGCCAAACGCTGCCACTGGGCCGGCGTGAAGGCTATGTCCTGGTTGATGGCGTCGATGACGATGAAGTCATTGCCGGCGCCATGCATCTTGGTAAAGTGGAGTTTCATGGTCTGCCGTATCACTTGTGCTGGTTATAGAACGACGCTTCGCCTTCCGGACGCGTCTTGAAGCGTTTATGGGTCCAGAAATACTCGGCCGGCGCTTCGCGCACGCGTTCTTCGATGAACTCGTTCATGCGGCGCGTGGCGGCCGTGATGTCGTCGCCCGGATAATCGTCCCACGCCGGATAGTAGGTCACTTGCCAGCCCTGGTAGTTGGGCAGGAAGGTGGCGATGACGGGAATCACCTGCGCCTTGGCGGCCAGCGCCAGGCGCGCCGTGGCCGTCAGGGTGGCAGCGGGCACGCCGAAAAAGGGCACGAATTCCGCATCCTTTTCGCCGAAATCCATGTCCGGCAGCATGAAATACGGCAAGCCGTCGCGCAGCGCGCGCAAAATCGTCTTGATGCCGTCCTGGCGCGTAAACAGCTTGGGCGGCTTGAAGCGCGAGCGGCCGTTGCGCAAGGCCTGGTCGAAGGCGGCGTTCTTTTGCTGCACGTACATCGATGAGGCGGAAATTTCCATGGCCGTGGCGGCGCCGGCCACGTCGAGGCAGACGAAGTGCGGACACAGCAGGATGGTGGGCTTGGCCGCGATCTGCTGGCCCGGGAAGGCGGGCACCTTCTTGATCAGACGGTTCAGGCGCGCTTCCGACGACCACCACAAAATGCTGCGTTCCCACACGCTACGCGAATAGGCCTGGAAATGCTGGCGCGCCAGCGCCACGCGCTGTTGTTCCGTCAATTCCGGCATGCACAGGCGCAGATTCGTCAGGGCGATCTTGCGCCGCGTGGGCATGGCGATGAACAGCACGCTGCCGACGGCCACGCCGAAGCGGCCGAGGATGGGTAAAGGCAGCCAGTGCAGCAGCCACATGAAGGCGATCAGCAATCTCATGCCTGCTCCCCGGCGGCATCGGACGTGGCCGGCGTGGGCGGCGGTGCGCCGCGCGGCACTTTATAGCGGTTGTAGCTCCACAGGTATTGCGCCGGGCTGCGCGCGATCAATTGCTCCATGGCCGCATTGATGGTGCGCGCCTGCTCGGCCGAGGTGCTGTCGAGCGATTCGGTGAACGGCACGAAATGCACGACATAACCGCGCCCGCCCGGCAGGCGTTCCGCGTAGGTGATGATGACTTCGGCGCCGCCCATCTGCGCCAGCTTGGCCGGCAGGGTCATGGTGTAGGCGGGACGGCCGAAGAAGTCGGCCCACACGCCTTCGCCCTCCTGCGGCACCTGGTCGGGCAGCAGGCCGATCGGTTGCCCCTTTTTCAGGCATTTGGCAAAGATGCGCACGCCCGACATATTGGCCGGCGCCAGCATCAGGTTTTCGCGCGCGCGGGCTCCTTCGATCAGCGGTTTCAGGGCGGCGCGCTTGGGCGGGCGGTACATCACGGTGAGCGGCGTGCGCAGCGCGATTTGCTGGGCGACGATTTCAAAGCAGCCCAGGTGCGGTGTCAGGAAGACAATGCCGCGCCCATGCTGCAGCGCTTTTTCCACCAGTTCCCAGTTTTCCACCGTCGCATGGCGCGCCACGCGCTCGGCCGGCGCGCACCAGATGAACGGTAATTCCAGCACGCTCTTGCCCGCTTCGGCCACGGCCGTGTGCAAGTGTTGCGAAAACCCCGCACCCTGCATGTTCTCGCGCATGCGGCGGCGGTAGGACGGCGAAATGGCGTAAATCACCCAGCCGAGCGCAGCGCCCAGGCCATGCAGGACGGGCAGGGGAAAGACGGACAAGAAGCGAAAAATTGGGACTAACATGTATAAGCGGTTTCCAGGAATGGCGTGTTGCTGTGCCAAAATTTTTTAAGAAGCGTAAAATACCACGTATGCAGTAACCGCTGAGTTAATAGACAACTTGCGAAGCGGAATATAAATATCGCTAAAGCGTCGCAGGCAAAATCCTCTTTACTGCGACAGAACATTCACATAGTAAACAGGAGCTTGCAATGTCAAACGACTATCTCTTCACTTCCGAATCCGTTTCGGAAGGCCATCCCGACAAGGTTGCCGATCAAATTTCCGACGCCATCCTTGACGCCATCCTGACCCAGGATCCAGCCGCCCGCGTGGCTGCCGAAACCCTGTGCAACACGGGCCTGGTGGTGCTGGCTGGCGAGATTACCACGCACGCCAATGTTGATTATATTCAAGTTGCGCGCGAAACCATCAAACGCATCGGCTACGACAACACGGAATACGGCATCGACTACAAGGGTTGCGCCGTGCTGGTGGCCTATGACAAGCAGTCGCCCGACATCGCGCAAGGCGTCGATGAAGGTGCGGGCATTGACCTGGATCAAGGCGCTGGCGATCAGGGCCTGATGTTCGGCTACGCTTGCGATGAAACGGCCGAGCTGATGCCTGCCGCCATCCACTACGCGCACCGCCTGGTCGAGCGCCAGTCGCAGCTGCGCAAGGATGGCCGTTTGCCATGGCTGCGTCCGGATGCGAAATCGCAAGTGACCCTGCGCTACGTCGATGGCCGCCCCGTCGGCGTGCACACGGTCGTGCTGTCGACCCAGCATGCGCCGGAAATCTCGCACAAGCAGATCGAAGAAGCCGTCATCGAAGAAATCATCAAGCCGATCCTGCCGCGCGAATGGCTGACGGAGACCAAATTCCTCGTCAACCCGACGGGCCGTTTCGTCATCGGCGGTCCGCAAGGCGATTGCGGCTTGACCGGCCGCAAGATCATCGTCGACACCTACGGCGGCGCAGCCCCGCACGGCGGCGGCGCGTTCTCGGGCAAGGATCCATCCAAAGTCGACCGTTCGGCAGCCTACGCGGCCCGCTACGTGGCGAAAAACATCGTCGCAGCCGGCCTGGCGCGCCAATGCCAGGTGCAGGTCAGCTACGCCATCGGCGTGGCCAAGCCGATCAACATCACCGTCTACACGGAAGGCACGGGCGTGATTCCCGACGCGGAAATCGCCAAGCTGGTGCTGGCGCACTTCGATTTGCGTCCAAAAGGCATCGTGCAAATGCTCGACCTGCTGCGCCCGATCTACCAGAAGAGCGCCGCCTACGGCCATTTCGGCCGCGAAGAGCCGGAATTCACGTGGGAGCGTACGGACAAGGTCGCCCTGCTGCGCGACGCCGCCGGCCTGAAGTAATCTAGTTCGACTTGCAAGAAAAGCGCCCCGGCCTTCTGGCCGCGGGCGCTTTTTTTATGTGTTGTTACATGGCAATGTATGGCGAACAAGCTGGCGTACCGGCCTTGACAATGTTAAAATCCCCCGTCCGAGGAGCGTTGCGACGAAGAAATTCGCCAGGCTCGGAATATCCTGCAACTGCGCTCACGTACCTTTTTCAACTGAAAGGAGGGCGTGATGAACGCCGTACTCAAATCGCAACACGACTACACCATCGCCGATATCACCTTGGCCGCATGGGGCGACAAAGAAATCAAGATTGCTGAAACGGAAATGCCTGGCCTGATGGCCATCCGCGAAGAATTCGCGGCAGCGCAGCCTCTGAAAGGCGCGCGCATCACCGGTTCCATCCACATGACCATCCAGACCGCCGTGCTGATCCAGACCCTGGAAGCACTGGGCGCGCAGGTGCGTTGGGCATCGTGCAACATTTACTCGACGCAAGATCACGCCGCCGCCGCCATCGCCGCCGCCGGCACGCCTGTGTTCGCAGTCAAGGGCGAGTCGCTCGACGACTACTGGGAATACACGCACCGTATCTTCGAATGGCCTAGTGTGGACGGCAAGGCGGTCTACTCGAACATGATCCTCGACGATGGCGGCGATGCCACCCTGCTGCTGCACCTGGGCGTGCGCGCGGAAACCGACCTGTCGGTGTTGGCCAACCCCGGTTCGGACGAAGAAATCTGCCTGTTCAACTCGATCAAGAAGCACTTGCTGGCCGATCCGACCTGGTATTCGAAGCGTTTGCCGGAAATCCTCGGCGTGACGGAAGAAACGACGACCGGCGTGCACCGTTTGTATCAGATGCACAAGGAAGGCAAGCTGGCTTTCCCTGCGATCAACGTGAACGATTCCGTCACGAAATCGAAATTCGACAACCTGTATGGCTGCCGCGAATCCCTGGTCGACGGCATCAAGCGCGCCACCGACGTGATGATCGCCGGTAAAGTCGCCGTCATCGCCGGTTACGGTGATGTCGGCAAGGGTTCGGCCCAAGCCATGCGCGCCCTGTCGGCGCAAGTATGGGTGACGGAAGTCGATCCGATCTGCGCACTGCAGGCGGCGATGGAAGGCTACCGCGTCGTGACCATGGATTACGCCTGCGAACACGGCGACATCTTTGTCACCTGCACGGGCAACTATCACATCCTCACGCACGATCACCTGACGCGCATGAAAGACCAGGCCATCGTCTGCAACATTGGTCACTTCGACAATGAAATCGACGTCGCTTCGCTGAAACAATACGAGTGGGAAAACATCAAGCCGCAAGTCGACCACATCATCTTCCCGTCGGGCCGCCGCATCATCCTGCTGGCCGAAGGCCGCCTGGTCAACCTCGGTTGCGGCACGGGCCACCCGTCGTACGTGATGAGCTCGTCGTTCGCCAACCAGACGATCGCCCAGATCGAACTGTACGCGAACACGGCCAACTATCCGGTCGGCGTATACACCCTGCCAAAACACTTGGACGAAAAAGTCGCCCGCCTGCAACTCAAAAAGTTGAATGCGCAGCTGACGGAACTGACGCAAGAGCAAGCCGACTACATTGGCGTGCGCACGGAAGGTCCATACAAACCAGAGCACTACCGTTATTAAGATGGTTGCCTCATGAACCTACTGCGCGGCGCGGGGCGCGGCCGGCGATGCTCACTGTGCTAAAGCACAGCTGCGCTTCTCGGCCACGCCGCGCATCCGCTCGCTACGGTTCCTGAGGCAACAAGACTGATCGGTATATCTTTTGTGCCGGCTGTTGCCGGCCTGACTTTCTTTGACAGGCTAGAGAAATGCGCTTGCTACTGATTTGGTTTATCAATGCGGCAGCCCTGTTTGCCGTCCCTTATTTGATGCACTCGGTGACGATGAGCAGCGGCTGGACCGCGCTGCTGGCCGCTGCCGTGCTGGGGCTGGTCAATGCGCTGATCCGTCCTTTGCTGATCCTGCTGACCCTGCCCGTGACGTTCTTGTCGCTGGGCCTGTTCATTTTCATCATCAACGGCTTCATGTTCTGGCTCGTGGCGCAGGTGATCGATGGTTTCCATGTCGCCAGTTTCTGGTCGGCCGTGGGTGGTGCATTGCTGTACAGCGTCATTTCCTGGGCCCTGTCGACCTTACTTTTGAGTAATGACGATGGAAAAGCATAATTTCAGTATTGAGTTTTTCCCGCCGAAAACCCCGGAAGGGGCGGAAAAGCTGCGCGCCACGCGTGTCAAGTTGTCTGAATTGCATCCGAAGTATTTCTCGGTGACGTTTGGCGCAGGCGGTACCACGCAGCAAGGTACCCTGGACACCGTGCGCGAGATCCTGGCGGCCGGCGAACAGGCCGCACCGCATCTGTCGTGCGTCGGTGGCTCGCGCGAATCGATCCGCGCCGTGCTGGCCGACTTCAAGGCGGCAGGCGTGAAGCGTATCGTCGCCTTGCGCGGCGACTTGCCCAGCGGCTATGGCGCCTCGGGCGAGTTTCGCTACGCCAACGAACTGGTGGAATTCATCCGCGCCGAGACGGGCGACCATTTCCATATCGAAGTGGCCGCCTATCCGGAAGTGCACCCGCAAGCCCGTTCGCCGCAGGACGACCTGAACGCGTTCGCGCGCAAGGTGCAGGCTGGCGCGAATGCGGCCATCACCCAGTACTTCTACAATGCCGACGCGTATTTCCAGTTTGTCGAGCAGACACAGAAGATGGGCATCAACGTGCCCATCGTGGCCGGCATCATGCCGATCACGAACTACACGCAGCTGATGCGCTTTTCGGACATGTGCGGTGCGGAAATTCCACGCTGGGTGCGTCTGAAACTGGCCAGCTTCGGCGACGACAGCGCGTCCATCAAGGCGTTTGGCCTGGACGTGGTGACGGGCTTGTGCGAGCGTTTGCTGGAAGGCGGCGCGCCAGGCTTGCATTTCTATAGCATGAACCAGGCGGCGCCCACGACCGCACTGTGGCAGCGCCTGGTGAAATAAACCGTCCTGACTTGTCAGTACAGATCGCCCTCGGTCACGATGTGATCGAGGGCGATGTCGTATTCGCCGTTGGGAAAGCTGGCCGCCAGGCAGGCATAGGCGATACCGAGCGTGCGCGGACGCGGCACGGCCGCCAGGGTGCGGTCGTAATAGCCGCCGCCATAGCCGAGCCGGTACCGTTGCTCATTAAAACCCAGGCAGGGCACGAGCAGGGTGGCGGGCGCCGGGCGCAGTCGCAGCCGGGCCGGCACGGCCACGCCCATGCCATCCTTGACCATGGGTTCGCCCGGCGTCCAGGCGGAAAAGGCCAGCGGCGCATGTTTTTCCAGCACCACGGGCAGACTGAGCGCCACGCCGCGCGCGGCCAGCTGCGCGTACGCGCCGTGCAAGTCCGGCTCGCCGTGCAAGGGCCAGTACACGCCCAGTTCCTTGACGTTTTCCTGTGCGCACCAGTCCAGCAGGCGCTGCGCGATGGCCGCATCCCACTCTGCGCGCGTGGCGTCGGGCAGGGCGCGCCGGGCCGCCAGCAAGGCTTTGCGCAAGCCGGCTTTTTCCTGTGGCGCAATGGGTGGCCGTGTAGCCGGATCGCATGTTATTCTAGGGTCGCTATTCATATCACCATCAAGTTAAGATTGAGAGTCGTACATTGATTTCCCCACTGAAATGGATTGCCGGCACGATGCTGTGTGTTGCATCGGCCTTGTCTCCCCTGGCCGCCCTGGCCCAGGTTTCCACTACCGTATCCCCTGCCGCCCCCGACACGCGCAGCGAGGACGATGCCTTCCTCTTGCTGCGCGACGCCGCGCGCAAGGATGACGTCGAAAAAGCCGACTTTTATGCGGGGCGCCTGACGAATTACCAGATTCCATCGTATGTTGACTATTATCGGCTGAAACCGCGCATCAAACTGCTGACCGAGGCGCAATTCCGCGATTACCTGAACCGCTACAAGGGCAGCGCCATCGCCGACCGTTTCCGCAACGACTGGCTGCTGGAGCTGGGCCGCAAGCGGGACTGGGTCGTGTTCGATGAGCAATATCCGCAATTCGCCCTCGACGACGACACCCAGCTCAAGTGCTACGCGCTGATGTCGCGCGCCGCCAAGGGCCAGAACGTGGCGGCCGAGGCGCGCAACCTGCTCGTCTCGCCGCCCGGCTATGGCGAAGCGTGCGGCAGCCTGATCGCGGCATTGGCGCAAAACGGCCAGTTCGACACGAACGACCTGTGGGCGCAGATCCGCCTGGCGGGCCAGACCAACGCCACGGGCCCGGCGCGCCGCATCGCGCTGCTGCTGGGCGCGTCCGACGCGAAGATGGCGCAAGCGATCGACTTGCCGGCACTGGTGCTGGCCAAGGGCGCGGGTCTAAGTCGCGCCGACCACGAGATGTATCTGGTGGCTGTCGGCCGCATGGCGAAAAGCACCTTGAAGCTGGGCGTCGTGGCTTTGCAAAAGGCCAGCGCGCAGCTGACGCCGCAGGAACAGGCCATCGGCTGGGCCAGCCTGGCCCTGCAAGCGTCGTATTCGCTGGCGCCGGAAGCGTTCGAGTATTGGCAAAAAACCAATGGCGCGCCATTGACCCTGGAACAGATGCAGTGGAAGGCGCGTATCGCCTTGCGTGAAGGCAACTGGCCCGTGGTTAAGGCGTCCATCCAGGCCATGCCGGCGTCCTTGCGCGCCGATCCTACCTGGGTCTACTGGCTGGCGCGCGCGCAGCAGGCGGAAACGCCGGGCCGCCAGAACGCGCAGGCGGACGCCCTGTACCGCACGATTGCCGATCAATCGAATTTCTATGGCTTGCTGGCCAATGAAGAGCTGGGCAACCACCTGGTGCTGCCGCCGCCTGGCCAGCCCATCACGCCGGCGGAAATCGCCGCCATGGCCGCCAATCCGGGTTTGCAGCGCGCCTTGAAATTTTTCAACATGCGCTTGCGCTTCGAAGGCACGCGCGAGTGGAACTGGGAATTGCGTTCGATGACGGACCGCCAGCATCTGGCGGCTGCGGAATTTGCGCGCCAGAACAATGTGCTCGACCGCATGGTCAACACCTCGGACCGCACGCGCCTGGAAGTGGACTATACGCAGCGCTACCCGACGCCGCACGACGACGTCATGCACCCGGCCACGCAAACCCTGGGTCTCGACAAAGCCTGGGTATATGGCCTGATCCGCCAGGAATCGCGCTTCATCATGGATGCGCAGTCGCACGTGGGCGCGTCCGGCCTGATGCAGGTGATGCCGTCGACGGCCCGTTATGTGGCCAAGAAGATCGGCCTCACCGATTTCGTCACGGAAACCTTGAGCGATGTGCGCACCAACGTCTTGCTGGGCACGAATTACCTGAACATGGTGCTTGGCGGCCTGGACGGTTCGCAAGTGCTGGCCAGCGCCGCCTACAACGCGGGGCCGGGACGCTTGCGCATCTGGCGCGCCACCATGACGCGTCCGCTGGAAGGCGCCATCTTTGCCGAGATCATTCCGTACACGGAAACGCGCGGCTACGTGAAAAACGTGATGGCCAACGCCACGTATTACGCGGCCCTGTTCGAGAAGAGCCCGCAATCGCTGAAAGCGCGCCTGGGTACCGTCGGCCCAAAAAACAGCGCCATTGCGGCCGACTTGCCCTCATCCAACTAAAGATGCCCGACCATGCAAACGACCATCCTTGATCCCAGCCTGACGCAAACCCTGGCCGCCGCGCGCGAGCCAGGTTTGACCCTCATCATCGGCAACAAGAATTATTCATCGTGGTCGATGCGCCCGTGGGTGGCCATGACGGCGTTCGGCATTCCATTCCAGGAAGTGCGCGTCTTGCTCGATCAAAGCGACACGGCCACAAAAATCGCCGAGTATTCGGCCTGCGGCCGGGTTCCCGTGCTGCTGGCGGGCGAGATCACGATCTGGGACAGCCTGGCCATCTGCGAATACCTGGCCGAGCAGTTCCCTGACAAACACATGTGGCCGCAAGACGTGGCCGCGCGCGCCATGGCGCGCTGTGTCTGCGCGGAAATGCACTCGGGTTTCACGGGCTTGCGCACGGACATGTCGATGAATATCAAGGCCAAGTTGCCGGGACGGGGCCGCACGGCCGCCGCGCAGGCGGACATCGGCCGCATCAGCGAAATATGGGAAGAGTGTTTGTCTCGCTTTGGCCACCACCAGTTCCTGTTTGGCGACTTTTCCATCGCCGATGCGTACTTTGCTCCCGTCGTGATGCGTTTCCGCACATATGGCGTCAGCCTGGCGCCGGCCCTGAACGCGTATTGCGAGCGCGTGCAGGCGCACCCGGCCGTGGCCCGCTGGATTACGGAAGCGCTGGCGGAGACGGAAACGGCGCCCAAGCACGACGCGGAACTGCCTGATTAAGAGACGTTTATCATGAAGATTTACACGGTCGGTGGCGCGGTGCGCGACCAACTGCTAGGCTTGCCCGTGAAAGACCACGACCACGTCGTCGTCGGCGCCACGCCGGAAGACATGCTGCGCCAGGGCTTCCGGCCCGTGGGCAAGGATTTCCCCGTCTTCCTGCATCCGAAGACGCAGGAAGAGTACGCGTTGGCCCGCACGGAGCGCAAGACTGCCCCCGGCTACCGGGGTTTTGTCTTCCACACGGCGCCCGACGTCACCCTGGAAGACGACCTGGTGCGGCGCGACCTCACCATCAACGCCATCGCGCAGGCCGAGGACGGTAGCCTGACCGACCCGTTCGGCGGCATTGACGATATTCAAAACAAAGTGTTCCGCCACGTCTCCGATGCGTTCGGCGAAGACCCCGTGCGCATCTTGCGCCTGGCCCGCTTTGCCGCCCGTTTCGATACTTTTACGGTGGCGCCCGCCACCATGGAACTGATGCGCCGGATGGTGGGCGATGGCGAAGTCGACGCCCTGGTGGCCGAGCGCGTGTGGCAGGAAGTGGCGAAAGGGTTGATGGAAGCGCGGCCGTCGCGCATGCTGACGGTGTTGCACGAGTGCGGCGCCTTGGCGCGCATCCTGCCGGAATTGGCGCTCAACGACCATCTGCTGCGCGTGATCGACAGGGCGGCGGGCGCGGGCCACGCACTGTGCGTGCGCTTTGCCGTGCTGATGCTGGCCGTGCCGCTTGAGCAGATCAATGCGCTCAGCGAGCGCCTGCGCGTGCCCAACGATTGCCGCGAGCTGGCCGTGATGGCGGCGCGCGAGCAGGCTGCCGTTGCGGGTGCGCTGGCCTTGAGCGCCGAGGAACTGGTGCGCTTGTGCGAACGCTGCGACGGACTGCGCAAGCCGCAGCGCTTCGTGCAGATGCTGGACGCCATCGCCTGCGACGTGCAGGCCCAGGATCCGGCGTTCCCGCAGTCCGCCTGGCTGCAAGCCATGCTGGCGGCCGTGCGCGGCGTCGATGCGGGCGCGCTGGCACAAGCCTGCGCATACGAACCGAAGCGCATTCCCGAGCTCATCCATGCGGCGCGGGTCGAAGCCGTCACGAACGCGATCAGCGGCACGGAGCTGCCATGACCCTGCCCAAATTGTTCCAGAACCCGTTTCGCCGCTGGCTCAGCCGCAGCGGCGGCGGGCGTCCGACCGTGCTCGTCAAGCAATTGCATGAGCGCGACCGGCGCCGCATGATGAAGCATTTCCTGAATTTGGAGAAAAGCGACCGGTTGCTGCGCTTCGGCAGCGCCTTGCCCGATGAGCTCGTCGCCCAGTACGTGCAAAAGATGGATTTCTCGCGCGATATGGTCTACGGCGTCTACAACAGCCTGTTCAAGCTGGTGGGCGTGGGGCATCTGGCGTTCGCGCCGAAGGACACGTCGCCGGCGAAAAGCGTCGTGACGGACAAGGAGCAGGTGGCCGAGTTTGGCGTGTCCGTATCGAAATCCATGCGCGGCATGGGGGTCGGGTCAAAACTGTTCGAGCGGGCGGCGATCCACTGCCGCAACAACGATGTCGATACCCTGTACATGCACTGTTTGTCGTCGAACAAGACGATGATGCATATCGCCAAGAAGGCGGGCATGGAAATCCAGCGCGACTATGGCGAAGCCGATGCCTATCTGAAACTGTTGCCACCGAACCCGAGCAGCATGCTGCAGGAAGCCGTGCAGGAGCAATTCGCCATGTTCGACTACACGTTCAAGGCCAACGCGCGCGCCGCGTTCAAATTGTGGGACCGCTTGCCGGGGCGCAAGAAGAAGCCCGGACCGCCGTCACCGCCGTCACCGTCGTCACAATAAGGGCAGGGCCGTCGTATCCTTGATGCGCTGCAAGGCAAAGCTCGATTTGACGTCCAGCACGGCCGGGTGGCGCAGCAGGGTCGCCATCATGAAGCGCGAAAAGTGCTCCATGTCTTCCACGTGCACGCGCAACAGATAATCCATTTCACCCGTCATCGCGTAGCAGGCCACCACTTCCGGCCATTGCGCGACGGCTACGGCGAAGTCGGCGCGCGGCGAGGTGTTCGTCACCAGATTCGGCGCCAGCACTCTTGCCGTGCTGTGGGCATGGGCGGAGGCGTCGCTGTGCTTTTCCAGCCGCACGTTGACGTAGGCCAATAGCCCCAGGCCGATCTTTTCCGGGTCCAACAGGGCCACGTACTGGCGGATCACGCCCGCTTCTTCCAGCCGTTTGATGCGGCGCAAGCATGGCGACGGCGACAGGCTGACCTGCTCGGCCACGTCCTGGTTCGACAGGCGGCCATCGGCCTGCAGGACGGCGAGGATCTTGCGGTCCGTTTTATCCAGCGTAATTTTGCTCATGCTTCCTCCGGTGGTTCGTGTTTCACGCAATATTATTGCGCAAATCATGATTGTTCGGGAGATCTTTGGCATTTAATGCCCGTGACCCACGCCTATACTGTGCGCTACTTCTTGGAGGAGACATCATGCAATTTCAGCCTTGGGATAACCCGATGGGTACCGATGGTTTCGAGTTCGTCGAGTATGCAGCACCAGACCCAAAAGCATTGGGCAAGCTGTTCGAGAACATGGGCTTCACGGCCATCGCGCGCCACCGCCACAAGGATGTGACCCTGTACCGCCAGGGCGACATCAATTTCATCATCAATGCCGAACAAGATTCGTTCGCGCAGCGTTTTGCCCGCCATCACGGCCCGTCCGTGTGCGCCATCGCCATCCGCGTCGACGACGCGGCTTTCGTCTACCGCCGCGCGCTGGAACTGGGCGCCTGGGGTTTCGACAATAAAACCGGTCCGATGGAACTGAATATCCCCGCCATCAAGGGCGTGGGCGATTCGCTGCTGTACTTCGTCGACCGCTGGCGCGGCAAGGGCGCCGACAAGGAAAATGCCGCGGCGCCAGGCGGCATCGGCGACATCAGCATCTATGACGTCGACTTCGTCGCCATTCCCGGCGCCGTCGCCAACCCGGTCGGCCATGGCCTGACCTATATTGACCACCTGACGCACAATGTGCACCGTGGCCGCATGAAGGAATGGGCCGGTTTCTATGAAAACCTGTTCAACTTCCGCGAAGTGCGCTACTTCGATATCGAAGGCAAGCATACGGGTCTGAAGTCGAAAGCCATGACTTCGCCATGCGGCAAGATCCGCATCCCGATCAATGAATCGTCGGATGACAAGTCGCAGATCGCCGAATACCTGGACCAGTACCACGGCGAAGGCATCCAGCATATCGCGCTGGGTACCGATGATATCTATGGCTCCGTGCAAGGCATGCGTGATACTGGTATCGATTTCCAGGACACGATTGAAACTTACTATGAGCTGGTCAACCGCCGTCTGCCGAACCACGGCGAGCAGCTGGAAGAACTGCGCCGCCTGCGCATCCTGATCGATGGCCACAGCACGGAAACCGAACGCGAATTGCTGCTGCAAATCTTCACGCAGACGGTGATCGGCCCGATCTTCTTCGAGATCATCCAGCGCAAGGGCGACCAGGGCTTTGGCGAAGGCAATTTCCGCGCCCTGTTCGAATCGATCGAGCTGGACCAGATCAAGCGCGGCGTGCTGAAAGATACGAGCGCGGCGTAAGCTGACTTATACCCGGGATGTCGGATTACGCTGCGCTAATCCGACCTACAACTGGTGCCAGTAATGTAGGTCGGGTTAGCCAGAATGGCGTAACCCGACATGCCGCAAAAAAAAGCACTAAAAAGCAGCAAAAGGTACGAACGCAGGAGTGCAGTGCAGCAAAAGAACTGTGCGCCTTCCTGTGGTAGTCTACGACAAACAAGTCATTTTTCCGCACCGGCATTGCCCACAAAGCGCGGCCGGTACGTGTGAGTTCAACCGACTTTGCACGCGTAGCACAGAGAATAATGGAGACAAGTAATGAATGCACCAATCAAGGGCTCGAGTCTTGAGCCGGGCGCGCACGCGTCCGAGATTTCCCTGAACGACAAATACACGCTCGAGCGTGGCCGCGCCTTCATGACGGGCACGCAAGCGCTGATCCGCCTGCCCATGCTGCAGCGCGAGCGCGACCTGAAGGCTGGCCTGAATACGGCCGGTTACATCACCGGTTACCGCGGTTCGCCTGTGACGTCCGTCGACATGACGGCGATCAAGGCCAAGAAATATCTCGATGAACACCACGTCAAATTCCACCCGGGCCTGAACGAAGACCTGGCCGCCACGGCCGTCTGGGGCACGCAGCAAACGAATCTGTTCGAAGACGCGAAATACGATGGCGTGTTCGGCATGTGGTACGGCAAGGGCCCCGGCGTCGACCGCTGCGGCGATGTGTTCAAGCACGCGAACAACGCCGGTTCCGCCAAGCACGGCGGCGTGCTGGTGCTGGCCGGCGACGATCATGCGGCCAAATCCTCGTCCACGGCGCACCAGTCCGACCATATCCTGAACGCCTGCGGCATCCCCGTGCTGTATCCGTCGTCGGTGCAGGAATACATCGACTATGGTTTGCATGCGTGGGCCATGAGCCGCTACACGGGTTTGTGGGTGTCGATGAAATGCGTGACCGACATCATCGAATCGGGCGCCGCCGTCGATTTCGACCCGGACCGTGTGCAGATCACCTTGCCGACCGACTTCGAGATGCCGGCCGGTGGCTTGAACATCCGCTGGCCCGACACGGTGCTGGAACAAGAAGTGCGCATGAACAGCTACAAATGGTATGCGGCGCTGGCGTATGCGCGTGCCAACAAGCTCAATAAAATCATCTGGGACAGCCCGAAGGCGCGCATCGGCATCATCACGGCCGGCAAATCGTACCTGGACACGCGCCAGGCGCTGGCCGACCTCGGCATCGACGAGCAGACGGCGTCCGACATCGGCATTCGCCTGTACAAGATCGGCATGACCTGGCCGCTGGAAGCCGATGGTGTGCACGAATTTGCCAAGGGCCTCGATGAAATCCTCGTGGTGGAAGAAAAGCGGCAAATCCTCGAGTACGCGCTGAAGGAAGAACTGTACAACCTGAAGGATGGCGAGCGTCCGCGCGTGGTCGGCAAGTTCGACGACACGGGCGAATGGAGCAACCAGAAGGGCACCGGTCACGGCGACTGGCTGCTGCCGGCCACGTATGAGCTGAACCCGGCCATGATCGCCCGCGCGATTGCCAGCCGCATCTCGCGCTACTACGCGGGCCACCCGGTCGAGCAGCGCGTGAAGGAACGCATCGCCTACCTGGAAGCCAAAGAGAATGTGCTGAAAGCGATCAGCGTGAAGCCCGATCCGCAGAAAGACCGCACGCCGTTCTTCTGCTCAGGCTGCCCGCACAACAGCTCGACCAAGGTGCCGGAAGGCTCGCGCGCGCTGGCCGGCATCGGCTGCCACTACATGGTGCTATGGATGGACCGCGAAACGTCGACGTTTACCCACATGGGCGCCGAAGGCGTCACGTGGGTGGGGCAGGCGCCGTTCACGAATGAAAAGCACGTGTTTACCAACCTGGGCGACGGCACTTATTTCCACTCGGGCATCCTGGCCATCCGCGCTGCCGTCTCGGCCAAGGTGAACATCACGTATAAAATTCTGTTCAACGATGCGGTGGCCATGACGGGCGGCCAGGAATTCGATGGTCCATTATCTCCGGCCATCATTTCGCGCCAGATCGCCGCCGAAGGCGTCGGCCCCATCATCGTCGTCACGGACGAACCGGAAAAATACCCGGACGATTACGCCTGGGCGGAAGGCGTCACCGTGCGCCACCGTTCGGAACTGATGGACGTGCAGCGCGAACTGCGCGACATGCCCGGCGTGTCGGCCATGATCTACGACCAGACCTGCGCCTCGGAAAAACGCCGCCGCCGGAAACGCAATGAATACCCGGACCCGGCCAAGCGTGCCGTCATCAACGAAGCCGTCTGCGAAGGCTGCGGCGACTGCTCCGTGCAATCGAACTGCCTGTCCGTGGAACCGCTGGAAACGGAACTGGGGCGCAAGCGCCAGATCAACCAGTCGTCCTGCAACAAGGATTTCTCGTGCACGACGGGTTTCTGCCCCAGTTTCGTGACGGTGGAAGGCGGCGGCCTGAAAAAGCCGAAGAAGGCAGCTGCCGCCGACAAGGATGCGCCAGCCGCGCCGGCCTTGCCGACACCGCAGATTCCTTCGACGGCCGAGCCGTTCGGCATCCTCGTCACCGGCATCGGCGGCACGGGTGTCGTCACCGTCGGCCAGATCCTGGCCATGGCGGCGCACGTGGAAGGCAAGGGCTGTTCCGTGCTGGACATGAGCGGCCTGGCGCAAAAGGGCGGCCCCGTCATGTCGCACGTGCGCCTGGCGGACCGCCAGGAAGATATCCACTCGACGCGCGTGGGCACGGGGGCGGCTGACCTGGTAATCGGCTGCGACCTGATCGTCACGGCCAGCCGCGACGCCCTGTCGCGCATGGGAGAGGGCCGCAGCTGGGCCATGATCAACTCGACCAGCTCGTCGACGGCCGCCTTCGTGAAGAACCCGGACTGGCAATTCCCCGGCGCTTCCGCGCGCATGGAAATCGAAAAGGCCTGCGGCAGCGACCACGTGGACTTCATCGACGCGGGCCAGATCGCCACGGCGCTGATGGGCGACTCGATCGCCACGAACATGTTCATGCTCGGCTACGCATGGCAAAAGGGCAAAGTGCCGCTGTCGGAAGCTGCCATCATGAAGGCCATCGACTTGAACAACGTCTCGGTGGCGTTCAACAAGGCGGCCTTCAACTGGGGCCGCGCCGGTGCGCATGACGCGGCCAGCCTGGTGCGCATGACAACGCCAGCCAAGGTGGTGGAATTCAAGCGCATCGACACGCTCGACGACTTGATCGAAAAGCGCGTGGCCCTGCTGACGGCTTACCAGGACCGCGCCTATGCGCAGCAGTACATCGATTTCGTCGGCCAGGTACGCGCCGCCGAAAGCGCCCTGAATGGCCCGCACTTGCGCCTGACGGAAGCCGTGGCCCGCTACTTCTACAAGCTGATGGCGTACAAGGACGAGTACGAAGTGGCGCGCCTGTACACGGACGGCGCCTTCCAGGCAAAGATCGCGTCCATGTTCGAAGGCGACATCAAGCTCAAGTTCCACCTGGCGCCGCCGATCATGGCGAAAACGGATGCCCAGGGCCATCTGGTGAAAAAGGAATTCGGCCCGTGGATGATGAAGGCGTTCGGCGTGCTGGCCAAGTTCAAGGGCTTGCGCGGCACGGCGTTTGACATCTTCGGCCACACGGCCGAGCGCAAGATGGAGCGCGCGCTGATTCTTGAATACCGCGCGACGGTGGGCGGCTTGCTGCCGAAACTGACGACGGCCAAGCTGGCGCAAGCCGTGGCCATCGCCAGCATACCGGAAGACATCCGCGGCTATGGCCACGTGAAGGAGCGTCATTTGAAGGCGGCGAAAGAAAAGGAAGCGAGTCTGCTGATCGCCTTCAATGCACCGACGCCGCTGCCGCCCGTCGTGGCAGCACCCGTGGCGGCCACCGTGGCGTAACGGTTTGCGCATGATCTTGTAGCAATGGCGCCTGCGGGCGCCATTTTTTTTGTGTCAAAGAAAACAACGCTTGCTGGCAAAACGCATTATAATTTTTCGACAATTTCTTCTTGGAAAGTTTCTCATGCATTCCCTGCGCCTGCGTTGCCTCGTTGTTTCCCTCGGATTCGTGTTGAGTGCCTGCGGCGGCGGTGGAGGAGGCGGCAGCAGCGACAGCGCGCCCGTCGTGCCGCCCGTGACGCCAACCGGGCCGACCGGGCCGACGGCGCTGGTCGCTTCCTCCACGGTGGCGAACCGTTGCGAGGCACCGCGCAGCGGCAGCAGCATCGACAAGCCGGGCACTTTGCTCGATGAGCAGACATGGGTGCGCAGCTGGATCGATGAAACGTATCTGTGGTACCGCGAAGTGCCGACCACCTACCTGCCGCAAAGCTTTGCCACGGCGAAGGCGTATTTCGATGTGCTCAAAACGACGGCCACGACGGCGTCCGGCAAGCCGAAGGACCAGTTCCATTTCACGTATACGACGGCCGAATGGGAAGCCTCGCTCAATGGCGTCGAATTGGGCTACGGCATGCTGCTGGCGCTGACGCGCACCACTCCGCCGCGCAAGGCCGTGGTCACGATCGTCGAGCCAGGCTCGCCGGCGGCACTGGCGGGCTTGCGGCGCGGCGATGCGCTGCAAACCGTCGATGGCGTCGATTTCGTCAATGCCCCCGACACTGCCAGCGTGGGTATCATCAACGCGGGCCTGTTCCCTTCGGCGCAAGGCACGCACACGCTGGCGTTCAGCCGCAATGGCGCGCCCATCTCCGCGAGCCTGCAGGCGGTGGATGTCAGCACGAGTTCCGTGCAAAACGAGCGCATCATCGACACGCCCACGGGCAAGGTGGGCTACCTGACCTTCAACACCCACAACAACGTGTCCGAGCGCCAGCTGGCCGAAACCATGGGCCGCTTCCAGGCGGCCGGCATCAGCGACCTGGTGCTCGACGTGCGCTACAACGGCGGCGGCTACCTCGATGTCGCCAGCGAGCTCGCCTACATGATTGCCGGCCCGCAAGTCACCACCGGCAAGACCTTCGAGCAGGTGCTGGCCAATGACAAGACGCGGCCGGCGGCGCCCGTGCCATTCCATGCGCAAAGCCTGGGCTTTGCCGGGCCGAACCCTCTGCCCAAGGGCACGCCGCTGCCCTCGCTGGGCCTCAAGCGCGTGACCTTGCTGACGACGGGCAATACCTGCTCGGCCAGCGAAGCCATCATCAACGGCTTGCGCGGCGTGGACGTGCAGGTCAACCTGATCGGCGGCACGACGTGCGGCAAGCCCTACGGTTTCTATCCCACGCCCAATTGCGGCACCACGTATTTCGCCGTGCAGTTCCAGGGCGTCAACGCCAAGGGCTTTGGCGACTTCGCCGATGGGATGGCGCCGACCTGCGACGTGGCCGACGATTACCGGAACCCGCTGGGCGACCCTGCCGAAGGCATGCTGGCGGCGGCGCTGCGTTACCGCAGCAGCGGCAGCTGTAGCCCGGCCACGGGCGCGACCAGGCTGTTGAGTTCGATGGAGAATCCGGCCGACATGGCCACGCGGCTGCTGCGCCCGGCCTACAAGGAAATTGCTGTCTTGAAACGCTAAAGTCCCATTGTGCCCCCCTTCCTGGGTGAAGGAAGGGGGGCTTTCTGCTCAGAAATCTTTCTATATAACAATTTTGATATATGAAAAGATGAATCCATTCGTTCTGCAATTACTGGCATTTTGATATCTTTCGCCTTCTCCCTAACCTTGAGAAGCGCAAAGATGCCTATACAATTCAAGTTACCACCGCTCACCGTCGCCGTACTGGCCATCCTGGGCGGTTCCGCATGGCAGGCGCACGCGCAAACGCAAGCGCCCGCAGCGGATCAGCAGCCGGCGGCCACCCCGCCAGCCGTCGTGGTCACCGGTTCGCGCATTCCCCGCGCCAGCCTGGAAGGACCATCGTCCGTCACCATCCTGACCGGCGATGAAATCACCAAGCAAGGGTACAAGAACGTCTTCGATGCGCTGACCAACCAGGTACAGAACAGCGGCTTCACGCAAGGCGAGGACTTCGGCAATACGTTCACGCCGTCGGCCAATACCATCAGCCTGCGCGGCCTGGGCCCGAACCACACCTTGATCCTGCTTAATGGCCGCCGCCTGGCCGACTTCCCCGTCGCCTACGAAGGCACGGTCAACTTCACCAATCTGGCGAATATCCCGTCGAGCATAGTCGACCGCATCGAGATCCTCAACGGTGGCGCCTCGGCCATCTATGGTTCCGACGCGATCGCCGGCGTGGTCAACGTCATCCTGAAAAAGCAGACGGAAGGTTTCGATATCAACGTCAAGGCGGGCGGCACCTCGCGCGGCGGTGCCGGCAACCAGCGCGTGCAGCTGACGGGCGGCGGCAATTTCGACAAGCTGCATACCCTGTTCAGCGTGGAGCTGAGCCAGCGCGATCCGCTGTCGAGCCTGCAGCGCGATTTCATGGCCACGCGCTCGGGCACGCCGACGAATATCGCCTCGCGCCGCGTGGTACAGGCGGGCACCTCGGGCAGCTACGTGGACCTGGGCGACACCTGCAACCAATTCGGCGACCTGTTCGGCGGCAGCGTCGTCAAGTACCAGGCGAAGAACGGCAGCTATTGCGCCAGCCCGAAAGTCGGCCCCACTTACTGGACCACGCAAACCAAGAACCGCAGCCAGAACGTGTTCGGCAGCGCCAACTATGAGTTGTCGCCGGAAACGACGCTGTTCGCCGACTTCCTGATCGGCAAGAACTCGACCGAGAACAATACGCGCGGCCCGACGTGGACGTCGTCGTCGACGGGCAGCAGCTATTTCCGCAACCAGAATACGAACCGCTATGAAGCGTGGACGCGTTATATCTCGCCCGAGGAAATGGGCGGCGTGGAACGCTACAACCGCAAGTGGGACGATCTGGCCACCGCCATCTCGCTGGGCGCCAAGGGCCGCATTCCCGGCACATCCTCCTGGCAGTATGAAGCGAACTACAACGCCTCGGTGTACAAGAGCGAAAGCCATACGCCGCGCGCGCTGGCCAATATCGACAGCTTCTTCCTGGGGCCGAAACTGGGTACCGACACCGCCGGCGTGCCGATCTACGCACCGGACCCGGCCCGCTTGTCGCGCCGCGTGACGGCGGCCGAATTCGACAGCATCACGGGCAATTCCGACAGCGACGACAAGGCCTGGACGAATACCCTGAGCCTGGCCACGAATGGCGACCTGTTCCAGCTGCCCGCTGGCGTGGCGAAGATCGCCACCATCGCCGAATTGGGCAAGCAGGGCTTCAGCAATGTGCCCGATGCGCGCCTGAACGACGGTTACTTCAACGTCGCCACCAAATCCGATATCACGGCCGGAACGCGTACCCGCTATGCGCTGGGTGCCGAGATCAACCTGCCGCTGCACGAGAAGCTGACCGGTACCCTGGCTGGCCGCTATGACCGCTACAACTTTGCCGGCCGCAGCGATGGCAAGTTCACCTACAACGGCGGCCTGGAACTGCGTCCCGCGCCGGAGCTGCTGTTCCGCGCCAATTACGCCACCAGCTTCCGCGCACCGGACATGAACTACATCTACAAGGCGCGCGGCACCGGTTACTATTCGAGCACCACCGATTACTACCGCTGCGGCGCTGCCGGACAGGCCATCGAGGACTGCGACTACGCGAATAAATCGCCGGGCGCCGACTATGTGCAGAACGGTAGCAAGGATCTGCAGTCGGAGAAGGGCAAGTCGTTCGGCGTGGGTGCCGTCTGGTCGCCAAGTTCGAATTTCGACGTCTCCGTCGATTACTGGAACATCAAGATCGACGACCTGGTGACGAATTTGAGCGCCGACAAGATACTGCGCGACGAAGCCGATTGCCGCCTGGGCAAGCTCGACATCAACTCGCCTACCTGCGCCGATACCCTGGGCCGCGTCGAGCGTTTCGCGGCCAATGCCCTAAACCGCGCCGGCGAGATCAAGACCATCACCGTCAATCCGATCAATGCGGCCAAGCAAAGCAGCAGCGGCATCGACGTCAGCGTCAAGTATTTGCTGCGCACGGCGGATTATGGCCGCTTTGCCTTCAAGGCCAATT
Source organism: Janthinobacterium sp. HH104 (assembly GCF_001758715.1). Lineage (NCBI taxonomy): Bacteria > Pseudomonadati > Pseudomonadota > Betaproteobacteria > Burkholderiales > Oxalobacteraceae > Janthinobacterium > Janthinobacterium sp. HH104. The sequence goes on from NZ_LRIB01000047.1 coordinate 218,905, forward strand.
ACGCCAAGGTGCTGAGCAATAAATCGCAGCAATTTGTCGGCGACGAAGAAATCGACGAGCTCAAATCGCTGAACAATACGGATTGGCGCGACAAGCTGAACCTGAGCGTCAACTGGGCTGCGGGCGACTGGTCGAACACTTTGCTGGTCAGCCGCTACAGCAAGATACCGAACGCCGCCGGCACCGGCTACCTGACGCCGACGGCGCTGGCCAATATCAGCACCGTGTACCGCATCAACGATCGCGCCACCTTGTCGCTGATCGTCAACAACGTGTTCGACAAGATCAAGCGCGACGACAGCGGCGGCTGGCCGTACTACCCGGTGGGCAGCTACAGCCCGCAGGGACGCCAGGGCTGGGTAGAATTCAACTACCACTTTGGCTCATAATCCACGCTTACCAGAGCAAGGCCGGAGCAGCTGACGCTGTTCCGGCTTTTTTATTTTCCGCTGCAGTTTTACACGCGCCACCACCCCTATAATTGCCCGCTTGTTCTCTCTCGATGGAGTTTGACCCATGCTACGCCACGCCCTGCTGTCCGCCGCCTTGTTGTCCACATTTGCCTTGCCTGCGTATGCCGCCTCGCCGTTGACCACGGTGGCCGAACGCTCGGGCTTTTTGCATACGGGCCGCTATGCGGAAGTGGAAACCTTGTGCCGCCAGTTCCAATCGCGCTATCCGAAGCAGGTGCGCTGCGTGGAGTTCGGCCGTACGCCGGAAAACCGCCCCATGCTGGCGCTGGCCGTCTCGAATACGGGCGCCCTGACGCCGGCCGAAGCAGCACGCCGCAAGCTGCCCGTGCTGCTGATACAGGGCGGCATCCATGCGGGCGAAATCGATGGCAAGGATGCGGGTTTCCTCGCGTTGCGCGAAGTATTGGAGGGCAAGGCGGCACCCGGCGCGCTCGACAAGCAGGTGCTGCTGTTCGTGCCCGTGTTTAACGTCGATGGCCACGAGCGCTTCGGCCAGTGGAATCGTCCGAACCAGCGCGGCCCCGTGGAAATGGGCTGGCGCAGCACGGCGCAAAACTATAATCTGAACCGCGAATACATGAAGGCCGATACGCCCGAGATGCAGCACATGCTGGCGCTGGTGAACGCCTGGGATCCGTTGGCGTATGTCGACCTGCACGTCACCGACGGCGCCCAGTTCGAACCCGATATCTCGATCCAGGTCGAACCCGTGCATGCGGGCGATGCGGCCCTGCGCGTGGCCGGCACGGCCTTGCGCGATCAGGTCCTGGCCGACCTGGCCAAGCAGGGCTCGGATCCGAAACCGTTCTATATTTCGTTTGCCGAGAACGACAATCCCCAATCGGGTTTTGTCGATTCGGCGCCGAATCCGCGCTTCTCGCATGGCTATTTCCAGCTGCGCAACCGTTTCGGCATGCTGGTGGAAACCCATTCGTGGAAGGACTATCCGACCCGCGTGCGCATCACGCGCAACACCATCGTCTCGCTGCTGTCGCAAGTGGCGCAGCATGGCGCGCAGTGGCGGCAAACGGCGCTCGAGGCGGACGCGCGCGCCGCGCAGCTGGCCGGCACGACCTTGCCGCTCACGTATAAAACGACGGACAAGAGCCGCATGATCGCGTTTCGCGGCTACGCCTACACGCGCACGCCATCCGAAGTGTCGGGTGCGCTGATGACGCGCTACGACGAAACCACGCCGCAGATCTGGAACGTGCCCCTGCGCGACGAGATCGTGCCCGACCTGCAGCAGGCAGCGCCCAAGGCCGGCTACCTGGTGCCCGCCGCGCAGGCAGCCATGGTGGCGGCCAAGCTGCGCCAGCATGGCGTGTCGTACCAGGTATTAGCTACCGCGCCGGGCAGGCTGCCGGTCGAGACCTTCCGCGCCACGGCTGTGAAATTCGGCGCGCAGTCGTTCGAGGGACGCCAGACTGCGGCCGTGCAGGGCGAGTGGCAGAAAGAGGAGCGCGTGGTTGGCGCCGGTGACCTGTACGTGCCCGTCGGCCAGGCCAAGGCGCGCCTGGTCGTCGCCCTGCTCGAGCCGCGCGCGCCCGATTCCCTGCTGGCCTGGGGCAGTTTCAATACGGCCTTCGAGCGCAAGGAATACATGGAAGAATACGTGGCCGAAGACGTGGCGCGCGCGCAACTGGCGGCCGACCCGGCGCTGGCGGCGCAGTTCCATCAGAAGCTGGCCAGCGATCCCGCGTTTGCCAAGAACCCGGCCGCGCGCCTGGAATTCTTCGCCCGCCGCCATGCTTCCTGGGATGAGCGCCTGAACCTGTATCCGGTGCTGCGCACGGATGCCGCGCCTGCCGGCCTGGCAGTGCCGCCGACGCGCACACCGAAGTTGTCAAATCGCGCAGATTAATCGAAAGAAATGCTATTCTCCGCTCGATGATGGCGCCGCCACCACGAGCAGGGAACATGCATGGTCAACAAGACACTCTTTAACCAGCACCGCGAGGCGTTTTTTCGCCTCTGTGACGCCGTCGGCGAGAATCAGGTGGAACAGGTGCGCAGCCTGCTCGAGGCCACGCCGCTGCTGTTGACCTTGCGCCGCTATAACATGGATGACGGCGAGTCGCTGCTGCACCTGGCCGCGGCCGGCGGCAGCCGCGAGGTCTGCGCGCTGCTCGTGTCGCTGGGCATGGACGTCGACCTGCCCCTGCCCGGTTACCGCAACCTGACTCCGCTGGACGCGGCGGCAAGCCATGGCCACCTCGATACCTGCCGCTGGCTGCTCGAGCAGGGCGCTGCCGTCGATGGCTTGCCCGACAATATACTGTCGCCGCTGGACAGCGCCTGCGTTGGCGGCCACGAGGACGTGGTCGCATTGCTGCTGCAGCGGGGCGCCAATCCGAACCGTTTGCATACGCGCTGGAACCAGGCGCCGGTCGATATCGCCACCGGCTGGGGCTTTCCCGCGATCGCCCAATTGCTGGCCGCCGCCGGCGGCGTCAGCATACTCGACGTGCCGCAGCAGGCGGCCGCGTCGCCGCAGGAAGCTATCCGCACCTTCATGCACAACAGCGCCGGCTGGGTGCTGCCGGCCGTGTTCAGCCCGGACAGCGGCGACGCGCGCTTTTCGCTGGGCATCAGCTGCATCGGCGGCAAGCGCGATTTCAAGCTGCTGTTTACCACCGGCCTGTTCCGGCAATCGCCGATGACCGAACTGGCCATCTGCCTGCCGGCCCGCTGGCCGCTGACCGTCAACGGCTTCGCCGAGCACAGCCCATGGCGCTTTCCCGTGGCGCTGCTGGCGCGCCTGGGACGGCGCACGCTCGACCAGGCCAGCCTGGCCGCGGGCGAGCTGCTGCGGCGCGACGATCCGTACCTGGCGGACCTGGCCTGGCCGGACGGCGTCGATGCGCTGCTGGCCATCGACAAGCGCTGGAACCCCGAGCCGGAAGAAGACGACATTGCCGACGATGACAAGGTCACCATTTATCTGCTGGTGCCGGTGGCGTTCACCAAAAAAGGCGCGCCCGGCGCTAGCGCCTTGCCGGCCTTGATCGAGCGCAAGCTCAAAGGCAGCTGGAAAGTGTCGGCCTTGCCCATCCCCGTGATTGGCTAGCGCCGGCCTGCACGCGCGCATGACCAGATCAAGCCGCACCGCTTGCAGCAATGTTATCCTGCCAATAAATTTTCCGCGTCCGCGCCAACCCGTTTCACGCATCGGTTTTCCATGACAAAAAAAATTCTTCTCCTGAGCGTCTCGGCCGGCGCCGGCCACATGCGCGCGGCGCAAGCCATCGAGGCGTATGCGGCGCGCGATGGCGGTGGCGGCCCTGCGGCGCTGGCCCTGCATCTGGACGTGATGGATTTCGTCACGCCCGCCTTCCGCAAGCTGTACACGGATTTCTATATCAAGCTGGTCAACAAGGCGCCCGCACTGTGGGGCTATCTGTATCACGCCACCCACGACGCGCCGCGCGACAGCTCGATGCAGCGCTTGCGCCGCGCCGTCGAGCGCCTCAACACGCGCGCGCTGATGACGCAGATCGCCGCCTTCCAGCCCGACGCCATCATCTGCACGCATTTCCTGCCGGCCGAACTGCTGTCGCGCGCCCTGCGCCAGCACCAGCTGTCCTGCCCCGTGTGGGTGCAGGTCACGGATTTCGACTTGCACCGCATGTGGGTGCACGAGCAGATGGAAGGTTATTTCGCCGCCACCGACGAAGTGGCGTTCCGCATGCGCCACGAAGGCATTCCCGCCGAGCGCATCCACGTGACGGGCATTCCCATCATGCCCGCGTTCGCGCAGCTGCCCGAGCGCGTGCAGTGCGCGCAGGCGTTTGGCCTGGACCCTAGGCGCACGACGATTTTGCTGATGGGCGGCGGAGCGGGCCTGGGCAGCCTGGAAACGGTCGCCGCGCGCCTGCTGGCGCTGCCAGGCGACTTCCAGCTGATCGTACTGGCGGGGAAAAACGCCGCCGCGCTGGCGGCGCTGCAGGCGCTGGCCGGCCAGTATCCGGGGCGCCTGCTGGCGCAAGGCTTTACCAGTGAAGTCGAGCGCCTGATGGCGTGCGCCGACCTGGTGATCACCAAGCCGGGCGGCCTGACCACGTCCGAATGCCTGGCGCTGGGCTTGCCCATGATCGTCAACTCGCCGATTCCCGGCCAGGAAGAGCGCAATGCCGACTATCTGCTGGAGCAGGGCGTGGCCCTGAAGGCATTCGACGCCGTCACCCTGGAATACCGCGTGCGCCTGTTGCTCGACCATCCCGAGCAGTTGCAAGCCATGCGCGCGAAAGCGCTGGCCCTGGGCCGTCCGCGCGCCGCCCTGGAGGTACTGGCGCAGGTGCTGGCTTGACGGGCGCCGTGGCAAAACCCTGGCAGATCGGCCTGACCCTGGCCTGGGTGGCCTTGCTGGGATTATTTTTCGCGCAGGTGGAAATCCAGATCGAAGGGGCGGCCGGCTGGGCCGCGAACTTGCCCACCTGGCGTATCGAAAGCCATTGGCTGCTCGATATCTTCTGGGGCGGGCGGCCGATGACCGGCTACCATGCCTGGGTCTTTCCCTTCATCGCCTTGTTCTTCCATTTCCCCATGATCTTCCTGGCGCAATGGTCGCTGCGGCTCGAATGCCGCGCCATCGGCTGCATCATGCTGTTCTGGATCATCGAGGATTATCTGTGGTTCGTGCTCAATCCCGCCTATGGCGTGGCGCACTTCAATCCGGCCCATATCGCCTGGCACAAGCACTGGCTGTGGTGGGCACCGACCGACTACTGGGTATCGCTGCTGCTGGCTGGCGTACTGCTGTGGTTTTCATACAAGAGGAAGTCATGACCTTGCCGTATCTCCTGCTGTTGTCCCTGGCCCTGGCGGCCGGTTCCGCCGGCGCGCAGGCGCCCCTGCCGCCCGAGCGCAATACCGAGTGGGCAACGCCGCTGCCGCAGGTGTCGAACCTGCACCAGGTCACGCCCGTCCTGTACCGCAGCGCCAAGCTCGATAGCAGCGACGTGGTCCAGCTGCAGGCGCTGGGCGTGAAGACGGTGATCAGCCTGCGCTCCTTCCACTCCGATACGCAGGTGCTCGAAGGCAGCGGCATCCGCGCCGTGCGCATCCCCATCAATACCTGGGCCATCCGCGACAAGCACGTGGTCGAGACCATGCGCAGTATCCGCGCCGCAGAGCAGCAGGGACCCGTGCTGCTGCATTGCCTGCACGGCGCCGACCGCACGGGCATGATGGCCGCCATGTACCGCATGCTGTACCAGGGCTGGCCGCGCGAGAAGGCGATCGACGAGCTGAAAAACGGCGGTTACGGCTACCACGCCGTGTGGAAAAATATCGAAAGCTACCTCAAACGCGTCGACGTAGCGGCACTGCGCGCGCAGATCGAGCAGGAAAAACCATGAAGACCTTGCTGTTCGCCCTGGCCGCCTGCTGCGCCTGTTATCCGCTGGCCACCCTGGCGGCCGCGCCGGCGTTCGAGGTGCGCGACGTCAGCAAGGCTGGCATGCCCGGCAAGACCTTTGCCGCCGCGACCAGCATGCCGGCCAGCGTGGCCACCGTCTGCGCGGCCATCCAGGATTTCGCCGCCTATCCGCAGTTCATGCCCAACGTGGACAAGATCAAGGTGACGGCCGCCGACGGCGGCGCCTCGCTGGTCGACGTCACGCTCAAGCTGCCGATGGGGAAAATCAAGCAGTACCGCCTGAAAATGACGCCCAAGGTGCTCGACGCCAGCTGCAGCCTGGCCTGGAAGCTGGTGCCCATGGAAGGCGTGAAGGTGGAAGACACCATCGCCGACACCAGCGGCTACTGGCAGCTGTCGCCGGATCCGTTTGACGCGGGCGGCGCCGCCGTCAAGTACCAGGTGTACACGGACCCCGGCCCGGTACCGATGGGCCTGGGCTGGATCGTCGACAGCATGAGCCGTGACAGCATCCCGAAAATGTTCGATGCCCTGCGGGCACGGGTGGCTGCGCGCAAATAGCCGGCGTGGCGTGGCAGCCACTTCACGCTGGCGCGCCACTTCAGGCATGATGTTGTTTCATCCACACATCAGCCCGGAATCCGCATGGAACACCACAGCTTTCTCATCAACATACTGTTTTACCTGGTCGCGGCCATCATCATGGTGCCGCTGGCCAAGCGCCTGGGCATGGGCGCCGTGCTGGGCTACCTGGTGGCTGGCGTCGTCATCGGACCGTGGGGACTGGGCCTGATCAAGAATGTCGAGGTGATCCTCAGCTTTTCCGAATTCGGCGTGGTGCTGCTGCTGTTCCTGATCGGCCTGGAGCTCGAGCCGAAGCGATTGTGGCTGCTGCGCCGGCCGATTTTCGGCTGGGGCGGGGCGCAGGTGGGCGTCGTCAGCGCGGGGCTGTGCGCCGCGGCCATGGCGTTTGGCGTGGACTGGCGCACGGCGCTGGTCGGCGCGCTGGGGCTGTCGCTGTCGTCGACGGCCATCGTGCTGGCCACCCTGGGTGAGCGTAAATTAATGAGCACGCCGGCCGGTTCCGCCGGCTTTTCGATTCTGCTGTTCCAGGATATCGCCGCCATTCCCATGATCGCGCTGGTGCCGCTGCTGGGCGGCCTCGTCACGCATAGCGGCGAACCGGGCTGGCTGCGCGTGGCCAAGCTGGCCGCCGTGCTGGCGGCGCTGGTGATCGGCGGGCGCTTCCTCGTGAACCCCATCCTGCGCTTCATCGCCCGGACGGATTTGCGCGAAATCTTCACGGCCTTCGCCCTGCTGCTGGTGATCGCCATCTGCGTGCTGATGGAATCGGTGGGCCTGTCGATGGCACTGGGCACCTTCATGGCGGGCGTGCTGCTGGCCGATTCCGAATACCGGCATGAGCTGATCAGCGACCTGGAACCGTTCAAGGGACTGCTGCTGGGCCTGTTCTTCATCGCCGTGGGCATGTCCGTCGATTTCGGCGTGCTGCGCGCCCAGCCCTTGCTGATCCTGGCCCTCGTGGCGGGGCTGCTGGTGGTGAAGATCGCCTTGCTGTACCTGCTGTCGAAGTTTGTCGATATTCCCCGCGGCCAGCAGCTGTTCTTTGCGCTGCTGCTGTCGCAGGGCGGCGAATTCGCCTTCGTCGTGTTTGCCGCCGCCGAGGCCGCGCACGTGTTTGCGCCGGAGACGGCCGCGCTGCTGGTCGTGGTGGTGACCCTGTCGATGGTGGCCACGCCCTTGCTGCTGCTGGCGCACGACAAATTCGTCGCGCCGCGCCTGCAGGGCGACAAGAAGCGCCGTCCCGACGACCATATCGAGGCGCAGGATAATCCCATCGTCATCGCCGGCTTCGGCCGCTTCGGCCAGATCATCGGCCGTCTGCTGGCGGCGAACAAGATCGGCGTGACGGTGCTCGATCACGACCCGGACCAGATCGAGCTGCTGCGCAAATTCGGCTTCAAGGTGTTTTATGGCGACGCAACGCGTGTGGATTTATTGGTGGCGGCCGGCATCGAGAAGGCCAGGGCGCTGGTGATCGCCATCGACAATGTGGACGACAGTCTGGCCCTGGTCGACGCCGTGCGCCTGCGCCTGCCCGAACTGACGATACTGGCGCGTGCGCGCAACGTCACGCATTACTATGAATTGATGAAGCGGGGCGTGACCCTGATCGAGCGCGAGACGTTTGCCGCGGCCCTGCTGCTGGGCGAGCAGACCTTGCGCCAGGTGGGCTTCAGCGAGGAGCGGGCGCAGCGCGCGGCCGGCATCTTTGGCCGGCATAACCTGAAGACCTTGCTGGAAGTGGCGCCGCACTTCCAGGACCAGCAAAAAGTCATGTCCCTCACGCGCCAGGCGCGCGAAGAGCTGGAAGACATGTTCGAGAGCGATGCGGCGGCGTTTGCGGCGGCGGAAGTGGAAAACGGTAGGTCGGATTAGCGGCGAAGCCGCGTAATCCGACACCTTGTTGGCATTATTGGTGGTGTCGGCTTACGCGCTTTGCGCTAAGCCGACCTACGTCTCGTCCCGGCTTTACTTCCCCCGCTTTGCTTCAATCGACTCGATCTGGTCCATGATGCCGTTCATGCGCGCCACCAGCGCCTGGTACGGTTTCGGCGAAGCCAGGTCGACGCCGGCTGCCTTCACCAGCTCGTACGGGTAGGCCGAGCCGCCCGCACTGAGCATCTTCAGGTAGGCGGCCAAGGCGCCCGGTTCCTTGTCGAGGATGCGCTGCGCGAAATCCTGCGCCGCCGCGATCGAGGTGGCGTACTGGAACACATAGTAGCCGTGATAGAAATGCGGCACGTAGGCCCATTCCAGCGCGTAGGCGGGATCGATGGTCATGACGCCTTGCGCTTCGCCGTGGTAGCGCTTGAGGATGCCGGCGTAGATGGCCGTGATCTCTTCGCCCGTCAGCGACTCTCCTTTATCTACCTTGCCGTGGATGGCCGCTTCGAATTCGGCGAACATGGCCTGGCGGAAGAAGGTGCCGCGCAGGTTTTCCAGCGCCGCGCCCAGGTACAGCAGGCGCTCGTCGTCATCCTTGGCCTGCTTCAGGCGTGCGTCGAGCAGCAGTGCCTCGTTCGTCGTCGAGGCGATTTCCGCGACAAAGATGCTGTACGGCGCATAGATCGATGGCTGCGCCTTGTTGGCCAGCACCGAGTGCATGGCGTGGCCCCATTCGTGCGTCAGGGTGCTGACGGCTTCGTAGTTGTCCGTGTAGTTGAGCAGCACGAACGGATGCACGTCGTACGCGTCGCCATTCATGTAGGCGCCCGCCACCTTGCGCGGGCGCGGATACACATCCATCCAGCGCGCCTCCACCGCGGCGCTCAATGCCTTGACGTAGTCGGGGCCCAGCGGCGCGGCCGAGTCGAGCATCATCTGCTTGCCTTCGGTCAGCGGGAACGTGCGGTCGCTTTTCAGCAGCGGTGCATAGATGTCGTAGTAGGCCAGGTCCTTGACGCCCAGCATGCGCGCGCGCAGCTTGAAGTAGCGGTGCAAGGTGGGCAGGTTGGCGTTGGTTTGCGCGATCAGGGTCTGGTAGACGGCCGGCGGCAAATTGTCGGCGTCGAGCGCCGCGCTTTGCGAGTCGGGATAGCGGCGCACTTTTGCATACGCGGCGTCCGTCTTCAGCTGGCCGTACAGGGTCTCGCCGAACGTGCGTTCATATTCCTTCCATTTGCCGAAGAAGGCGTCGAACACCAGCTTGCGGTCGGCGCGCTGGTCGTCGCCCCGGTATTTCGTGTAGGCCGCCTGGTCGAGGCGCACTTCCTTGCCGTCCGACAGTTTCACGGTGGGCCACGGGATTTCCGCATTGGCCAGGGTGCGGTAGACGCTGGCGGCCGAACTTGTGGCCAGGCCGAATTGCGCCACCAGTTGCTCGCCGGCCGCGTCCAGCGTATGCGGCGCGCTGCGCAGCATGTTACTCAGTTGAAAGCGGTACAGCTGCAAGCCCTTGTCCTTCGCCAGCATAGCGTCGATGCGCTTGCTGCCCAGGGCGAGGATCTCCGGCTGCAGAAAGGTCGTCGCCTGGCTGAAGTCGTTACCGAGCAGGGCGGCGCGCTGGTTCAGCTGGTTGCCTTTGCTGTCGCCCGTATCCTGGTCGTAATACTGCGCCGCATAGGTAGTGAGCGTGTTGACGCGCTTGCGCGCCTCGGCGTACAAGTCCAGGCAGCTTTTCAGGCGGGCCGGCGAGGTGCTCAACTGCCCCTTGCAGGCGCCCAGCTGCTGCAGCTGGGCCGACAGTTTTTTCGCGTCGGCGTCGAACGCGGCGTCGTTCTGATACAGCGCCGTCAAATCCCAGCGGTCGGCCTGGCGGTCGATGGGCGCAGGAGAGGCAAAGGCGGTGGAGAGGGCAAAGCCGAGGGCCAGCAGGGTCAGTACGGGGCGTTTGAGCGCGGTTGTCGGCATACAGTATCCATTCATGGTCTGGTTGCAAGGGATGCCGGCACGGGCGTGGCGGCAGACAACGAGCTTACTGCAGCAGGAGGATGAAGGAAAGCATTTCGGACAAGGTGAGGCAGGCGGGGAAGGCTGGCTTCCCCGCGTACTCAATGCTTACTGCTTCTTGCCCAGCAAATCGAGCAGGATCGACGTTTCCGCCGTGATCGCCGCCTTGATGGTCGGCTGGTACTCGGGCGCCCATTGCGGCGAGTGCGGGCCGGCCAGCGGTTTGCCGCTGGCCTTGGCCGCGGCCAGCTTGGACGGCTCCACTGCGCCGATATGCAGCAGTACGGCTTTTACGCCGGCCTGGCCGTAGTTGGCGAAGTCTTCCGACGTCATCTTGGCCGGCATTTCCGTCACGTTGGCCGCGCCCAGCGATTTTTGCAGGGTAGACACCATGCGCAGGGTCAGGTCCGGATCGTTGTAGACGGCGTCCGTGCCGGGGCGAATCTCCACCAGCGGCTCTTTCGGCGCGCCGGCGGCAAACGCTTCGCCCTTGACTTCACGCGCGATGCTGGCCAGCACGCGCTTGCGCACGGCGTCCTTGAAGGTGCGCACCGTCAGCTGCATGGTGACCTGGTCGGGCACGATGTTGGCCTGCGTGCCGCCATGGATGCTGCCCACCGTGATGACGACGGGATCCATCGGATTGTTTTCGCGCGAGACCAGGGTTTGCAATGCCAGCACGATGCGCGCGGCCATGACGACGGGGTCGCGCGTGTCGTGCGGCGCGGCGCCGTGGCCGCCCTGGCCGTAAACGGTGATGCTGATGGTGTCGGCGGCGGCGCGGAAGTAGCCGGCGTGGTAGCCCACCGTGCCCGATGGCAGCGTCGCTTCATCGTGAAAGGACAGCGCGTAGTCCGGTTTCGGGAAGCGCGTAAACAAGCCGTCCTTGAGCATTGCGGCCGCGCCCAGCAGCGGCTCTTCGGCCGGCTGGCCCACCAGCATCAGGGTGCCGCTCCAGTGCTGGCGGTTGTCCGCCATCAGCTTGGCGCTGCCATACCAGGCCGACATGTGCACGTCGTGGCCGCAGGCATGCATCACCGGCACGGTTTCGCCGGCCGCGTTCTTGGCCACTGCGCTGCTGGCAAACGGCAAGCCGGTTTTTTCCAGCACGGGCAGGGCGTCGATCTCCGTGCGCAGCATGACGACGGGACCGGGACCGTTGCGCAAGATGGCGACGACACCCGTGCCGCCGACGCCGGTAGTCACGTCAAAACCGAGCGCCTTGACCTTCTCGGCCAGCTTCTTTGCCGTCTCGACTTCCTGGAACGCCAGTTCCGGGTGGCGGTGCAGGTCCAGGTACAGGCTTTCGACGGCCGGGTAATTGGCCGCCAGCTGGGCCGCGATGGCGGGCGGCAAGGCCGCGCTGTGGACGCTGCCGGCGCAGGCGAGGGCGGCGGCGAAAGTGATTTGTTTCAGGGGGAATGCGGAAAATTTCATAGGTTTCTTTGAGAGACAGACGGGCGGACACGCACTGCGCGCCTGTGATTGCTGAGGAGACTTTTAACTTAACAGAAACATTTCTCAAAATCAATAAATCAGCTACATATATTTCAACAATGTATAATCTGCAAGATAAAAAATTCCATATGGAATTAAATATATCTTCGATGCACTTATTGAGAGAAAAGACACCATGGGCTTTATCGCAAATATCAAGATCGGCAAGCGCCTGAGCATCGGCTTTGTCCTGATCCTGGCAATGACCGTTCTGATTGCTACCGTAGGCGTGTGGCGCCTCAATGAAGTGGCGACGTCCACGCGCGCCATGATGGCCGAACCGCTGACCAAGGAACGCCTGATTACCGACTGGTATGGCTTGAACTTTGCCTCGATCCGCCGCACGGCCGCCATCGTCAAGAGCAGCGACCCGGCGCTGGGACCGTATTTCAAGGAAGACTCCGCCGCGTCCGTGAAGAAGGCGGCCGAATTGCTCAAGCAGATCGAGCCGCTGGTCGCGGGCGAGAAAGAAAAAGCCTTGTTCGCCAAGATCCTCGAACAGCGCAAGGTGTACAGCGCCTCGCGCGATGGCGCCGTCAAGGCCAAGGCCGATGGCGACGTGGAAGGCGCGGCGCACATCCTCGACACCGCGTTCACCCCGGCCGCCAAGGTCTACCAGGATTTGCTGCAGGAACTGGTGACCATGCAGCGCGAAAGCATCGATGCGACGGCCAAGCAGATCGACGCTTCCGCCGTGCATGACACCACCGTCATCAGCCTGCTGACCCTGTTTGCCGTGGCGTTCGGCGTGTTGTGCTCGTGGCTGCTGACGACGGGCATCACACGTCCGCTGCGCCAGGCGCTGGCGCTGGCCGAAACGGTGGCCGCCGGTGACCTGACGCAGACCGTCGCCACGACGGCGAAGGATGAAACGGGGGCGCTGCTGACGGCCCTGGGCAATATGAACAACAACCTGGTCGGCATCGTCAGCCAGGTGCGCAGCGGCACGGACAGCATCGCCACGGCCTCGTCGGAAATCGCCGCCGGCAACCTGGACCTGTCGTCGCGCACGGAACAGCAGGCCGGTTCGCTGGAAGAAACCGCCTCCTCGATGGAAGAACTGACCAGCACCGTCAGGCAGAACGCGGACAATGCGCGCCAGGCCAACCAGCTGGCCATCGCGGCGGCCGGTATCGCCAGCCGCGGCGGCGCGGTGGTGGCCGAAGTGGTGGAGACCATGGGTTCGATCAACGAATCGTCGCGCAAGATCGTCGACATTATCAGCGTGATCGACGGCATCGCCTTCCAGACGAATATCCTGGCGCTCAACGCGGCCGTGGAAGCGGCGCGGGCCGGCGAGCAGGGCCGCGGTTTCGCCGTCGTGGCCGGCGAGGTACGCAACCTGGCGCAGCGTTCGGCAGCGGCGGCCAAGGAAATCAAGGGATTGATCGACGATTCCGTCAGCAAGGTGGGCGTAGGCGCCAAACTGGTCGACCAGGCCGGCGCGACGATGGATGAAGTGGTGTCCAGCGTCAAGCGCGTGACCGACATCATCGGCGAGATTTCCAGCGCGAGCCAGGAGCAGACGCACGGCATCGGGCAAGTCAACCAGGCGATTACCCAGATGGACCAAGTGACGCAGCAAAATGCGGCGCTGGTGGAAGAGGCGGCGGCGGCGGCCGGTTCGCTGCAGGAGCAGGCGCATGGCCTGGCGCAAGTGGTCAGCGTGTTCAAGTTGCGCGAGCAGCCAGGCTTGCTGCGCCGCCCGGCGCTACAACCGGCAGCCGCGCGTCCTGCGCCGGCGCCGCGTGTTGCCGCGCGCAGTATTGCCGTCAAGGCGAAGCCGCCGGCTCCCGCGAAAGCGCTGGCCGGCGACGACTGGGAAGAGTTTTAAGGCAGGTTAATACAGAAACGGCGCCATCGTCATGATGGCGCCTTGCGTCAGGGTCAGCCTTGCTGCAGCGGAATCGTGCCGAATGTCGTCGGCGTCGAGCATGGCTCCTCGTCAAACGCGATGTCGCCCATCGGGTTGGCCACGCCGTCCGCCTTCAAGTCCTTGAAGCCGAACAGTTTCGGGTCCATCAGATGCGATGGCGCCACGTTCGACAGGGCCGAGAAGATGCTTTCCACGCGGCCGGGGAATTTCTTGTCCCAGTCGCGCATCAAGCCCTTGATCTGCTTGCGCTGCAGGTTTTCCTGCGAACCGCACAGGTCGCACGGGATGATGGGGAAGCCCTTGACTTCCGCATAGCGCTGCGTGTCTTCTTCCTTCACATACGCCATCGGGCGGATGACGATGTGCTTGCCGTCGTCCGATTGCAGCTTGGCCGGCATGCCTTTCAGTTTGCCGCCGAAGAACATATTCAGGAAGAACGTTTCCAGGATGTCGTCGCGGTGGTGGCCCAGGGCGATCTTGTTGGCGCCCAGCTCGTCGGCCACGCGGTACAGGATGCCGCGGCGCAGGCGCGAGCACAGCGAACACGTCGTCTTGCCTTCCGGGATCAAACGCTTGACGATGCTGTAGGTATCCTGGTTTTCGATATGGAAAGCCACGCCCAGTTCCGTCAGGTAGGCGGGCAGGATTTCCGGCGGGAAGTTCGGCTGCTTTTGATCCAGGTTGACGGCGACGATATCGAAGTGGATCGGCGCGCGTTCGCGCAAGGTCATCAAAATATCCAGCAGCGCATAGCTATCCTTGCCGCCCGACAGGCAGACCATCACCTTGTCGCCGTCTTCGATCATGTTGAAGTCGCCTATGGCTTGCCCCACCAGGCGGCACAGGCGCTTGTGCAGCTTGTTGTTTTCCAGGGCGATCTTTTCCGCCTTCTTGCGCGCCAGTTTCTGCGCTTCCACGTTGGCCGGAATTTCCACGGCGGTTTCCATGACTGCGGTGTCGTTCATATTGCTCATACTTCATCCTTGATCTTGAATACTTCCACGCCCACGCCTTCGCAGTCGGGATACACGTCCGGTTTCATGCTCGACACGCGCGCGGCGCGCACGCGCGGGTGCGCCAGCATGGCGGCGAGCACGTCGTCGACCAGGCTTTCCTGCAGCTGCACGTGGCCTTGCGCCATGCGCTTGGCGATGGTTTCGCGCATGAAGTCGTAGTCGACCACCTCTTCCAGCTGGTCATCCTTGGGCGTCGACAGGGCCAGGGGAATGTACAGGTCGACGTTGATGAGGACGCGCTGCTCGCCCTTTTTCTCGAAGTCGTAGACGCCGATGTTGATGAGGACTTCGTAATTGCGCAGGAACAGCCGGCGGCAATCGGCCAGGCGAGGGTGGTACAGGGCGGACGACATAGTTTTACCTTTTTGGGGATGCTGGAATGCTGGTTGTTTGGCAGGGCTGCTGATTATTTGGTCAAAAACATGACGTCGCGCGGCAAACCGATCAGATGCTGGCCGCCATCGACCAGCAGGGTCGTGCCCGTCAGAGCGCGCGCGCCGGCCACGTAACAGACGCAGTCGGCCACATCCTCGGGCGTGCTGGAGCGGCCCAGCGGCGTGTTTTCATGCGCCTTGGCAAAGTTCGCTTCCGTCTGCTCGCCGGAAACCATGGTGATGCCGGGGGCGATGCCCACCACGCGCACTTTCGGCGCCAGCGCCTGGGCCAGCATGGTAGTCGCCGACAGCAGCGCCGCCTTGGACAGGGTGTACGACAAAAAATCAGGATTGAGATTGTACAGTTTTTGATCCAGCAAGTTGATGACCACGGCTTGGCCGCCTGCTGGGGTGGCCTGGTACAACGCTTGCGCCAGCAGGATGGGAGCGGCCAGGTTGGCGTGCATGTGGGCGTCGAGCGCGGTGAAGGAAAAATCGCCCGCATTGTCGTATGCAAACAACGATGCGTTGTTGACCACGCAAGTCACTGGCCCCAGCGCCGCCTGTGCCTGCGGCAACAGCTGGCGCACGGCCTCTTCCTGTGCCAGGTCGCAGGGGAATGCTTGCGCGCGGCGGCCCAGCGCGATGATTTCCGCCACCAGGCTTTGTGCTTCCTCGCGCGAGTCGCGGTAATGGACGGCGATATCCCAGTCGTCGCGCGCCAGGCCCAGCGCGATGGCGCGGCCGATGCGGCGCGCCGCGCCCGTGACGAGGGCGACGCGGGGAGTGCTGTCGAATGGCGTTGTCGTTGCTTCTGTCATGTCTTTGCTATAGTTGAGATATTCGGTGGACGCCACACTGGCGGCATGCGCCGCCGATTCGCTACAATGCGGGAATGTCTCTTCCCGCACCCGATAGCGACGCGCTGGCCGCGTCCCATGCCTTGCAGCACCAGATTGCCGCCGAAATCGCGCGCAATGACGGCGCCATTCCCTTTGTCCGCTTCATGGAGCTGGCGCTGTATGCGCCTGACCTCGGCTATTACAGCGGCGGCGCCGCCAAGCTGGGTAAAGATGGCGATTTTACAACTGCGCCGGAGATTTCGCCCCTGTTCGGCGCCACCCTGGCCCATGTGGCAGCCGCTATTATGGCGCAAACGGCCCCGCGCATCCTCGAATTCGGCGCCGGCACGGGCAAGCTGGCCTTCGATATCCTGACGGAAGCGGCGCAGGCCGGCATCGCAATCGAACAGTATGCGATCGTCGAATTGTCCGGCGAATTGCGCGCGCGCCAGGAGTTGGCGCTGGCCGCCTTCCCGCAAGTGGTGTGGCTCGACGGCTTTCCCGAAAGTTTCGACGGCGCCGTGTTCGGCAATGAAGTGCTCGACGCCATGCCCGTCAACCTGATCAGCAAGACACCGGCCGGCTGGTGCGAACTCGACGTCAGCATTGCCGATGGCCAGTTCGTGTTTGTCGAGCGCCCGGCCGGCGCCGACGTGGCCGCGCAGATCGCCGCCCAGGTGCCCGGCGCCGATGATTTGCCGGTCGGCTATGTCAGCGAGATTCATGGCGTCGCCTGCGGTTTCATGCGCTCGCTGGCGCAGATGCTGACGAATGGCCAGGGCGGCGCGGCCGTGCTGTTCGATTACGGTTTTCCTGCACACGAGTATTACCTGGACTTGCGCGCCACGGGCACCTTGATGTGCCATTACCGCCATCACGCCCATGCTGAACCGTTTTATCTGCCCGGCTTGCAGGACATCACGGCCCACGTGGATTTTACGGCCATGGCGGTGGCGGCGCAGGATGCGGGCCTCGACGTGCTCGCCTACATGAACCAGGCATCCTTCCTGCTGGGCTCCGGTATCGGCGACTTGCTGCTGCGCACCGATCCCGAGCAGGTCAAGACGTACTTGCCGCAGGCCAGCGCCGTACAAAAGCTGGTGTCGCCGGCCGAGATGGGGGAATTGTTCAAGGTGCTGGTGGTGGGGCATCGCGTGGAGTTGCCGGAAGCGCTGTTGTCCAGTGACCGCAGTCACCGCCTGTAAGCGCCGGCAATATCAAGGCAGGGCCGTACCGCCCTGCAATTTCCTGTCCGCCGGTGGTTATTATCTTGTCATATCGTATATGATGACCGACACAGCACGGTTCCATCCTGCAAGAACCCGTCGCCGCGCACCGATTTCAAGATAGAACGATGGGAAAGATACATACACACTATGACAACCTGAAAGTGGCGCGCCTGGCGCCGCAGGAAGTCATACGTGCCGCGTACAAAGCCCTCAGCCAGAAATACCATCCAGACAAGAATCCCGGCGACGAGAAGGCCGCCCGCATCATGGCGATCCTCAACAGCGCCTATGGCACCTTGTCCGATCCACAACGCCGCAAGGAACACGACGAGTGGATCGCCGCCGAGGAGTGGGAAATCGAATGGCTGGAAAGCACCCACCACGAAGAAGGCAAGACCCGCGATGGCCGCGCGAAAGGCCATGCGCAATCGCATGAGCACGCCTGGGCGCAGGATGTGCCGCCGCCAAAGGGCAAGGCGCAGCGCGGCCTGCAGCCCATCTGGCGCAACTGGCGCTGGTGGCTGAGTTTGCTTGTCTGCCTGCTGCTGGGCTGGCTGGGCGCCTTGCTGATGCTCGACACCTCGCAACCCGTGCCGGCCGCGCTGGCCTCGGCCTGGAGTGGCCTGGCCCGCGATGGCGGCAAGGCGCACCCGGACACGGCAACGGCGGATAGCGTTGCCACGCCGCCGGCAAAAAACGAAGCCGTGGCCATCGATAGCTGGGCGGTAGGCAAGCCGTATGCGGCCGAGCCCGCGCAAGCGAAGGCGCCCGAGATCCGCGTGCTGGCCGTGGCGCAGCTGAGCCTGAAAGCCAGCCGGCCCGTCTGCGATGGTGCCAGCCAGGCCGAGTCGGCAACGCTGGTGGCGCCGAATGGCGAGCCTTGGCCGGCGCGGTCCGGCTATGTCGATGGCTTCCCGATCGGCAACAAGGGCGACGAACTGAGTTTGACCATCGATAACAGCAGCAACACGGCGCCCGTCTTCGTCAAGCTGTATGACCAGGAGCGGCGCTCGAATGTGCGCTACCTGTACATCCTGGGCAATGACAAGCTGACGGTGGAGCAGCTCAGCGCGGGCAAGTACGAAGTGCGCTACCAGGCCGTCGGGCCAGGCCAGGACAACTGCGGCGGCGCCCCGCGCAGCGGCGCTTCGATACCGGCGCCAGCGCCTGCCGCGGGAGAGGGCGGTACGCAGAATCCTGTTGTAAGCAGCATCTAATCTGATTATGCTTGATATGCGTCAACGCAGCGTCCACATCGAACTTATCCCTTAGGAGTATTCATGACCGACCTCAAAGCCGATGCAGATGATAACTGGCTGCTCGACGAAGATGAGCCGGTGGCCAGTCCCTCTGGGCTGGCCGCGCCCGACCAGCGCCTGTGGCGTGTGCTGATCGTCGATGACGACGTTGATGTGCATGCGGTCACACGGCTGGCGCTGCGCAATGTCAGTTTCAAGGGCCGCGAACTGGAACTGTTTTCCGCCTACAGCGGCCGCGAAGGATACGAGATCCTGCGCGACACGCCCGATATCGCGCTGGTGCTGCTCGACGTGGTGATGGAAACGGATGACGCGGGCCTGATCCTTGCCAAGCGCATCCGCGCCGACCTGAACAACTCCATCGTGCGCGTCGTGCTGCGCACGGGCCAGCCGGGCCAGGCGCCCGAGCAGCGCGTCATCATCGAATACGATATCAACGATTACAAGGCCAAGACGGAACTGACGACGCAAAAGCTGTTTACGACCGTCATTTCGGCCCTGCGCGCCTACGAGAGCCTGATGATGCTCGAACGCAGCCGCATCGGCCTGGGCAAGATCCTCGCCGGCGCCACCAATCTGTACCAGATCCATTCGCTGCGCGAATTCGCTTCCGGTGTGCTGAACCAGGTCAGCGCCATCCTCGACGTGGGCGCCGATGGCGTGCTGTGCCTGATGCAGGGAGGCGCCGGACGGCCCGAGGTGGTGGCCGCCACGGGCACATATGCCGTGCTGGCCGAATCCGAAGCGATGCCGGCGGATCACGCGCTCACGCCCACCATCGACAAGGCGTTCGCGGAAAAGCGCAGCCAGTTCGAGCATCCTGCCAATGTGCTGTTCATCCATACGGAAGGCAACCGCGAACTGGCCATCTCCGTTACGCCGCCGTGGCCGCTGGCGCAGATCCAGCGCGATCTGCTGGAAGTGTTTTGCCAGCGCATCGCGGCCGCCTTCGACAACCTGTACATGTTCGGCCAGCTGCGCAAGGCGCAGGAAGCGACCGTCGTGGCGCTGGCCGACTTGGCCGAGTTCCGCGACAGCGACACGGGCGGCCACGTGCGGCGCGTGCAGCTCTTGTCCGACGCCATCGCCCAGCGCATGCAGCAGCGCGGCGCGTATGCCGACGAGCTCAGCCCGCAGCTGCTCGACATGATCGGCCTGGCCAGCATCCTGCACGACGTGGGCAAGGTGGCCACGCCGGACGCCGTGCTATTGAAACCAGGCAAGCATACGGACGAGGAGCGCACGCAGATGCAGCTGCATGCCAGCGTCGGGCGCACCATCCTCGAGCGGGCCGCCAACATGGTCGACGGCGTCAGCTACCTGACCTATGGCGCGCAGATCGCCGGCGGCCACCACGAACACTTCGATGGCGCCGGCTACCCGAATGGCCTGAAAGGGCGCGACATCCCCGTGGCTGCGCGCATCGTTGCCGTGGTCGACGTCTTCGATGCCTTGCTGCATGAGCGGCCCTACAAGGAGCCGTGGCCGTATCCGCAGGTGCGCGAATACATCGAACAGCGCAGCGGCAGCCAGTTCGATCCGGAAGTGGTGGCGGCGCTGCTGGACCTGATCGACAACGAGCCGCAACTGTGGCATCCGGAGCACGCCACCGCTTGAGCAGCAACTTCGTTGGCGCTTTTCGGCACGCCGCCATTCCCTTGCGCGCGACGCCGTCATATACTCGGCAGCCTCATGCTGGCCGGCGCCACGCACCAGTGTGGCGCGCCGCGGAGTTTTCGGACATCACGACATGAAAGAACTCAAGGGCCTCAGCGCACTGATCATCGAACCGCATCCGGGCATGCGCGCCAGCCTGCACAATATGCTCAACCTGTGCGGCCTGGCGAAGATCGACGACGCGGCCAGCTCGGGTCAGGCGATCCGCATGCTGGGCAGCAAATCGTATGATCTGATCCTGTGCGAATACGACCTCGACGGCGGGCAGGATGGCCAGCAGATGCTGGAAGACTTGCGCCACCACAAGTTGATGCACGCATCGACCATGTTCTTCATGGTCACGGGCGAAGGCAGCTTTGCCAAGGTGGTCAGTGCCGTCGAGCTGTTGCCCACCGATTACATCCTCAAGCCATTCACCGCTGACAACATGCTCGAGCGCATCGGCCGCGCGCTGGACAAGCGCAATGCCTTCGTGCCCGTGTATGAACTGATCGACGTGGGCAACGAGCGCGCGGCGATCGCCGCCTGCGCCGAGGGTGCCAGCCTGTATCCGCGCTACGCCACGGATTTCCTGCGCCTGCGCGCGGAATTGCATTTGCTGCTGGGCGAGGCGGGCGACGCCGAGCCGATCTACGCAGCCTTGTACGAGAGCAAGTCCATCGGCTGGGCGCGCCTGGGACAGGCCAAGACGCAGTTCCTGCTGGGCGAATACGAAGCGGCGCAGGGCACCCTGGAAGGACTGCTGGAAAACAACAAGCGTTTTCTCGACGCCTATGACTGGCTGGCGCGCACGCACTTGGCGCAAGGCAAGCCGGAACTGGCGCAGGCGGCCCTGAGCGAAGCGGTGGCCCTGTCGCCGCACGCCGTGCGCCGCTTGCGCCGCCTGGGCGAGGCGGCCCTGGCGGCCGACGATATCGAGATGGCGGAAAAATCCCTCAAATTGGTGGTCAGCAAGGCCAAGTATTCGGAATTCCGCGATCCGGAAGACCATGTGCGGCTCGTGCAGACCCTGGTGCGCAAGGGCGACCCGCTGCAGGCGGGCGCCGTGATCCGCGACCTCGACAAGTCGATGGGCGGGCAAAAGAATGCGGAACTGTGCAGCGCCCTGTGCAGCGCCATGCTGCATGCGCATACGGGCAACGAAGAGCGCCTGCAGCAATCGCTGGACGCGGCGCTGGCCGCCAACCGCCACAGCGTGGGCGGCTCGAACATGCTGAAAACCGAACTGGCGCGCCACTGCCTGGCGCATGGGCGCGAGGATGGCGCGGCCGAGGTGATGCGCGAAGTCATGCGCAACGCGCCCGACAGCGCCGCCATGACGCGCGCCATGGCCGTGTTCGAACAGGCGGGACGCGAAGAGCTGGCCAAGGCGCTGGCGCGGCAAAGCCGCCAGGAAGTGGCCGACATGGTGGCGGCCGGCGCCGCCCGCGCGGGAGAGGGCGATTTCCGCGGCGCCGTCGACCTGATGGGCGAGGCCGTCACGCGCCTGCCCGATAATCCGCAAGTAGTCTTCAATGCGGCCGTGGCCGTGCTGAAATGCCTGGAGCACGAGGGCTGGGATGAACGCATGGGCCAGCAGGCGCTGACGTTTATCGCCGGCGTGCGCCGTTTGGACCCGCGCAACCCCAAATTGCCTGTGCTGTCGGGCCTGCATCAGCAGTTGTTGCGTAAATATAAGCCCCTAGGCAACTCCTGGATGCATCCGCCGGACGCCAGGTAAACAGGAAAATGCGGGGCGAATGACGGAAAAATGCGGCTTGCGGGCAGGGATGGTAAAAAAAATGCGAAAAAAGTCGACTTTTTCGCGCCAACCCTTGCACATTCTCAAATCGGGAGCTTATAATCACGCCCCGAAGCAGCCAACTTCTTCTTTATACGCAAATGCAGCAGTCAGGCATCAGTAAATAAGGTTGACAGTTGTGAGTAGATGCTTCATACTCTGCGGTTCCCGCGGAGGGGTGGCCGAGTGGTTAAAGGCGACAGACTGTAAATCTGTTCTCTATGAGTACGCTGGTTCGAATCCAGCCCCCTCCACCAAGTTTTTGCAAGGAAAACTGGGTAGTAGCAAAAAGCAAGTGAAGAAAAGTGAACGATACCTCGCGGGTGTAGCTCAATGGTAGAGCAGAAGCCTTCCAAGCTTACGACGAGGGTTCGATTCCCTTCACCCGCTCCAGTTTCCGTTCAGATGCTTGATGCATCGCATGCAACAAATTACAGCCCTTGTAGCTCAGTGGTAGAGCACTCCCTTGGTAAGGGAGAGGCCACGTGTTC
>NZ_LRIB01000048.1:0-155554 GCF_001758715.1 Janthinobacterium sp. HH104
ACTTGGCTACGAACCAAGGGGTCGTGGGTTCAATT
This sequence comes from Janthinobacterium sp. HH104, assembly GCF_001758715.1. Taxonomy (NCBI): domain Bacteria; kingdom Pseudomonadati; phylum Pseudomonadota; class Betaproteobacteria; order Burkholderiales; family Oxalobacteraceae; genus Janthinobacterium; species Janthinobacterium sp. HH104. The sequence goes on from NZ_LRIB01000048.1 coordinate 36, forward strand.
CCTGCCAGCCGCACCAGTATCAGCAGTAGTGAAAAAACCCGGAAAGTTCGCTTTCCGGGTTTTTTTTCGTCATCACGGCGCCTTCGCAGCGACCATGCTGGCGGCCTGGGCAATTGTGAAATATCCGCACGGCGCCCTTTGCCATTCTGCAAAGCCCTGCTATAATCTTGTCTTAGGCGGCTGTAGCTCAGCTGGATAGAGTACTTGGCTACGAACCAAGGGGTCGTGGGTTCAATTCCTGCCAGCCGCACCAGAATATTGGGGGTCAGATTGTAAAATCTGATCCCCTTTTTCGTTTCCGAACGGATTTACGCCAAGTCTTTGGCGCCGTGCCGGTATTGCAGGCGAAACGCGCGCGGCGTGACGTGCTTGGCGGCGCGGAACTGGCGGTTGAAATGCGCGAGGTTGCGGTAGCCCGCCTCTTGCGCGATGACGGCAATGGCGAGATTGCTTTCGATCAGCTGTTGGCAGGCGCGCCCGATGCGCAGCCGCGCCAGATACTCGCCCGGCGTGCAATGCGCGTGGCGCTTGAAGCAGCGGTGAAACGCGCCCAGCGACAGGGCCGCCCGCTGTGCCAAGGTTTCCAGTGCGATCTCTTCCCGGAAATGTGCGTGCATGAAGTCAAACACGATGGCCATGCGCTTTTGCTGCCCATCGGCATGCACCGGCGCCTGCGCTTGCGAGGCCAGCGGCCGCGCGGCGCTATCGGCCGCCAGGTCCAGCAGCACGTCGAGCAGCAGCGGCAGGCGCTGCGGCACGGGCAGGGCATTCAGTTGCAGCAGTTGATGGGCGCAGCGCGTGCTCGCGTCCGCTGAAAAATGCAGGGCCGGGCCGGCACGGGCCGCCAGCTGCCGCACGCCGTGCAACTCCGGAAAACAGGCCACCAGCTGCTCCACCCACTCGAGCGAAAACCACACGACGACGGCCAGCATCGGTTGCGCGCTGTCGATGCGCTCGCTGGCCGACCACGTGTGCGGCAAATTCGGCCCAAGCAGCACCAGGTCGCCCGGTTCGAAGTCGCCCAGATGGTCGCCGATGTAGCGCTGCCCCCGCGCATTCACGGTCAGGGTCAGCTCGAATTGCGGGTGGTAATGCCAGATGAAGGGAATGGCATCGAGTTCGCGCCACAGCAAGCCCCAGGAGTGGCCCGTCGGGATCGTGACTTGTTCGAATAAAGGCGTCATCGTGACGTTTATTAGCTATGGATGATCAGGATAGTATCAGTATTGGTCGCTCCGCACGCATTTCCCTCTAATCTTCCGTCGCACAATCTGTCTCACACCAATACAGGAGACAGCGATGCAAGACCAGGTTCAGTATGTAAACCCGCAGTACGGCGAAGACCGGCCCGGCAACCCGTCCGTGGCCTACACGGAACAAACCCAGTTGCGCGACATCCAGAAACAGCTGCCGCTGCGCGTGCTGTCCGACAGCGACTTCTTGCACTGGCAAACCTACGGCTACGTCATCGTCAAGGATGCCGTATCGCCCGAGCAGGTGCGCCGCACAACGGACTTTCTGTGGGAATTCCAGGGACTCGATGAGAACGACCCGGCCACCTGGAACCGGGACCAGTTGCGCGACCACGCGATGAAGGAACTCAACGGTTCCGGCATGGTCGAGGCGTATCACAACCAGACCCTGTGGGACAACCGCCAGACCCAGCGCGTCTATGACGCCTTTGTCGACATCTGGGACCGCGAAGACCTGTGGGTAACCATCGACCGCGCCAACCTGAACACGCCGAACAATGGCAAGCGCAAGTTTGGCGGCTTCATCCACTGGGATGCCGACACCACGCTCGACCCGCTGCCCGTCAACGTGCAAGGCGTGCTGGCCCTGTCCGATACGTCGCCCGAGAGCGGCGGTTTTCAATGCTATCCGGAACTGTTCAACAACCTGCTGGCGTGGCGCAAGACCGTGCCGCTTGACCGCAATCCATGGCAGCCGGACCTGGCGACCGTGCCGTACCCGATGGAATTCATCGCCATGAAGAAAGGCGAGTTACTTATCTTCAACAGCCTGCTGGCGCACGGCATCCGCCCGAACACGTCGACGGACCAGGTGCGCCTGGCCCAATACATTTCCTTTACGCCGGCCCAGGAAGACAATCAGTCCCTGCGCGACTGGAGGGTGCAAAGCTGGCGCGAGCGCAGCGCGCCGCAGGGCTATGCGTTTCCCGGCGACCCCGAGGAAAAGGAAAGCCGGCGCTATCCACAAGCGCAGTTGACTGAACTGGGCGAGAAAATTCTCGGCGCGCGCGACTGGTAAGTGTGGCGGCATTGCCTGCTGGATAGACAATTGCAGGCAAATGCACGATCATGGCTTGACTTGCCATCGACCGAGGAAACGCATGAGTATCATCACCAGCATCGAAGACTTGCGCGTGCTGGCCCAGAAACGGGTGCCGCGCATGTTTTACGACTACGCCGATTCCGGCTCCTGGACGGAGTCGACGTACCGCGCCAACAACAGCGATTTCGCCAAGATCAAATTCCGCCAGCGCGTGGCCGTCAACCTGGAAAACCGCAGCCTGGCTTCGACCATGGTGGGCCAGCACGTGTCGATGCCGGTAGCCCTGTCGCCCACGGGCTTGACGGGCATGCAGCATGCCGATGGCGAAATCCTCGCGGCCCAGGCGGCCGAGCGCTTCGGCGTGCCGTTCACCCTCTCGACGATGAGCATCTGCTCGATCGAGGACGTGGCGGCGAACACGACAAAGCCGTTCTGGTTCCAGCTATACGTGATGAAGGACCGTGAATTCATCAACCGCCTGATCGACCGCGCCAAGGCGGCGAAATGCGGCGCGCTCGTATTGACCCTGGACTTGCAGGTGCTGGGCCAGCGCCACAAGGACTTGCGCAACGGCCTGTCGGCGCCGCCGAAGCTGACGATTCCGAACATCATCAACATGGCCACCAAGCCGCGCTGGGTGGCAGGCATGCTGGGCACGAAGCGGCGCGGTTTTGGCAACATCGTCGGCCACGCCACGTCCGTGTCCGACATGTCGTCGCTGTCGGCATGGACGCAGCAGCAGTTCGACCTGAGCCTGTCGTGGGCGGACGTGGAATGGATCAAGCAGCGCTGGGGTGGCAAACTGATCATCAAGGGCATCATGGATCCGGAAGACGCGCGTCTGGCCGTCGAAAGCGGCGCCGACGCGCTGATCGTCTCGAACCACGGCGGGCGCCAGCTCGATGGTGCGCAATCGTCGATCGAAGCCTTGCCCGCCATCGTCGACGCCGTCGGCAGCCAGATCGAAGTGCACATGGACGGCGGCATCCGCTCGGGCCAGGACGTGATCAAGGCCGTGGCCCTGGGCGCGAAAGGCGTGTACATCGGCCGCCCGTTTTTATACGGCCTGGGCGCCATGGGCGGGCCGGGCGTGACCAAATGCCTGGACATCATCCGCAACGAGCTGGACCTGACGATGGCCTTTTGCGGCTTGCGCGACTTGCAGCAGGTGGATAAAAAGATCCTGCTGCCGGGCACGTTTTAAGGCCAGTGGGGCGGCAATTGCCTGGCCGTGCTGTCACGTATCAGCGCCGGATGGAGGCCAGTCTGCCATTTGTGAAAAGCAAGGAACGCCTGCTTTCGTATAGCCACTCTTCGTGCGCGCCGGCCGCATCGGATTTTTTGTGCATGCTGACAGGTTTTCCCCAGCCGGAGGCGCGTACCTGCTTCGCGCTCATGCCAATGTTGACGTCGCCTTTTGCTCGCAGGGCGGTCTCGAAGATAATTTCCAGGATGCCTTCTTTGGCCTCTGCTATCTCGATATCTTTGGGTGGCGAGGTGAAAAGATACTCGACAAAATCCAACCGCGAGCGTTTGGCCGGATCGTAGACATTGCGAAATAGCGTCAGCGGTCCCGGCCTGGACTCGAATAGATAGAAGGAGAGCTCCAGCGCCGCGTCCTTGTCATCTTCGAAGACGATCCGCGCATAGTGCCGGAAGTCTTTATCTACATAGCTATGCACGGTGAAACTCGTCGTTTCCGTGACGACAAACTTTTTTCCAGCGGGATTCCCGTCCTCGTCCAATTCCTGGAACTCATAGCGCGAGATGGCTTGTGGATTGGGAACGATCCAATACCTGGTCTGTTTCAAGGACTCAAGCATCAATTTGGCCGCTGCCTCGTTCTTTGTCCGCGCGGCATCGACCGGCGCATATTGCGCCTGTGCGGATCCAGCCAGCAAGGCAAGCAGAATGGCCAGGCCGCTGCCGGCGAACTTCATTATTTTCACGGAGTGCTGTCCTGTTTCTTATTGTGAGACATGCAGAGTATCAGCCGAAACGAAGACATGTCAAAAAAAGCATCCTGGTCGAAAGTACACAAGCTCTTGCCGACAGCCAGCCAGGAAACATTAACGGCTTGTTTGAACGATGTAAAAACCTTCCGAAGCATCGGGCGGCACGAAGTGGCGCGTGATGGCGTCAAAATCAGCGTCGCTGGTGGAAAACGGGTGCAACCCGCTTTCATTGCGCTGGCGCAAGCGCGCCTTGCATTCTTCGTCCGGCACGTCCAGATAGTGCAGCACGTGCGCCACGTCCGCCTGCTGGAACAGCTCGCGCATCCAGGCGCGGCTGGCCGGCGTATTGGCGGGGAAATCGAGCACGACGGACACGCCCGCCTGCAGCATCTGCAGGGCCAAAGGAGCGATGGCCGCACGCAGCCGCGCAGCGCAGGCCACGTAGTCGGCCAGGCTGGCGATCTGGCCGGGATACAGCTGCGTCAGCAGGCTGTCTTCGCTGATGCGCACGGTCTGTGGCGCGCTGGCCAGCCGGGTTGTCAGAGTGGATTTTCCGGACGCGATCTTGCCGCAGACGAGGTGCAGGGTGGGGGAGGCGTTGGTGCTGGAAGTCATGGTCGCTCGCTAAAAAAGAAATGAAGCCTGCGAGACGGTTTGACCAGTGACTGCACATCAAAGCCGCCTCTCAGGCGGCTTTGGCAATCTCACTGCTGCTAAGCCACCATCGTTGGAATGGCGGCAATAATGGAGGGCAGGGGAGGGAGTGGCGATTGCATGGTTGAACGATGCCATGCGATGGGCCGCGCTGTCAAGCCTGCCTTATGCGCGGCCATTTTCTTGGCCAATGGATGGAAAAGCTTGTCGCGACATTATGGCTGCGGTTGCGATATGGCCGCGCGCTGGCTAGGGCGCAGCAGGTAGACGCCGTACAGGCACAAGGGCAGCACGGCCAGCAGGGAGACGTATGGTAGGATAGACGCGCCGTCTTCCGCCGGGTTCGGCAAGGTGGCCGTTACCAGCGCGTAATCCCATAGCCCATGCACGAGCACCATCGGCCATATCGAACGGGTGCGCAGGCGGATGGCCGCATAGCCGACACCCTGCAAGGTGGCGGCCACGGCTTGCCACAAGGCGCCGCTGACGTCGCCCGTGGCCAGACCGTTGGCCGTATGGGCCAGGCCGAACAGCGCCGAAGAAATCAGGACGGCTGGCCAGACGGCGTAGCGGTCCAGCATGCCCTGCAACAAGATGGCGCGGAACATCAGTTCTTCCGAGATGGCCACCAGCGCCGCATTGCACGCCACGATCAGCAGCACGCGCGGCTGCGGCCAGCCGCCGGCCCAGGCCAGCAACAGCATCAGCAGCGCATACAGCAGGGGCGGCCAGACGAGCCACAGCGTTTTCCATGGCTGCGGCGCGCACAAGCCCGCTTCGCGGCGCTGTCGCGACGCCAGCAGCAGCGCCAGCGCGAACAGTGCGGCCAGCGCCCACGACAGGCCGATACGGCCGGTGACGGCTGCGCCCGGCAAGGCGTAGCCGGCGGCTTCCAGCCAGCGGCCGCCCATGCTCAAGCCCAGCCAGATGGCCAGTGCGATGAGGGACAGCGGCATGGTGAGGGCGATTCTTTTCCCGGACATAAGCGGCCTCATGCCGCTGGTACGCCGCCGCTGACGCGGTTGCGGCCCGTGTTTTTCGACTGGTACAGCAAGGCATCGGCCTCGCGTATCAGCTCGCTGCTATCCGTGGGGCGGTCTTGGCCGGGCTGGAGCGTGGCCGCGCCCAGGCTGACGGTCACGACGCCGTTCGCGCTGGCCGCGTGGGGAATCTGCAAACCTTCCACGGCCGCCCGGATGGCTTGCGCGACTTCCAGGGCGCCCGCCGCGCCCGTGCCGGGCATGATGACGGCGAACTCTTCGCCACCGTAACGGGCCGCCAGGTCTTCGGCCCGGCCGACGCTGCGCGCCACGGCGCCAGCAACTGCCTGCAGGCACTCGTCGCCCGCCACGTGGCCATACTGATCGTTGAATTTCTTGAAGAAATCCACGTCGAGCATGATCAGCGATACCGCGTGCCCGCTGCGCTGGGCGCGCTTGAGTTCATGTGCCAAGGTCTCGTCGAAACAGCGGCGGTTGGCCAGCCCCGTCAAGCCATCCTGCGACGCCCGCGCCGCCAGGTCCGCATTCGCGTGTTGCAACTGCGTTGTGGCCACGCGCAGGCTGGCTTCGATACGGTCGCGTACGGCAATCTGCCGCATCAGCTTGCGGAACAGGTAGATCAGCGCCGCGCCTGCCGCCAGCGACGCCAGCACGATTTGCATGCTCAAGCGTTGCCATTCGGCGAAAATATCTTCCTCCGATAGCCCCGCCGCCACGATGACGGGAAAGCGCTGCAGGTGGCGATAGCTGTACAGCCGTTCGATTTCGTCCACCTTCGCCGTCATCATGGCCGTGCCGACAGGCCCTTTTTCTCGGTAGGCGCGCAGGACTGCACCCGACGAAATATCCATGCCGATGACGCCGGGCTGGAATGGCCGGCGGTAGATCAAGGTGCCGTCGTCGAGGGCAAAAAAGGCCGTGCCCGTATTGCCAAGGTTGAGGCTATCGTAGATGCGTTCGAAGGAGGCGAGCCCGAGGGTGACCAGCACCACGCCCGCAAAGGAGCCGTCCGCCAATTCCACCCGGCGCGACACGGGCAACACCCATTGCCCGCTGGATTTGCTGCGCACGGGCGCGCTGATGCGGCTGCCTAGCTGCGCATGCGTCTTGTGATAAGTAAAGTAGTCGCGGTCCGCATTGTTGCCGTCCTGTCCGGTGCCGGACGAGCTGGCCAGCCAGTCTCCGCGGCTGTCAAAAATGAAGACGCCGGCAATTTCCACGATATTTTTCGACAGCTGCTGCAGATGCGATTGCAGCCGCTCGCCGGTAGCGTCATTATTGCCTTCGTTGCGGATGTGCTCGACGATATCTTCCAGCATCACATCGGCGACTTCCAGCTCCATGTACGCTTGGGTCGCCAGGGTGCGCGCCATGTGTTCCGTCGTCGCCCTCGCCTCGTGCAAGCGCACTTCGCGCGAAGACCAGACGATCCAGATGGTCATGCCAAGCAGCATGGCGCACATGCAAAAGAAGGCGATGCTGGCCCAGACGATCACTGGCCGCTTGTGCTTGCTCAAGACCTCGGGCTGCGCCGGGATGGCATCGGTATCTGCTGCTTCTTTTGTTGCGTGCATAAGCGGATCATGAAGTTGCATCAATGATATGGTGGAAATATTGCCATACTACATTAAAAGCACCGTCACAAAATTGCCACTTCGTTATAGTTGCATGGAATAATAAGCATTGCCCCTTGAACCTTTGATTGGAGTCGCATGGCCTACACGAAAACCATCACCACTGAACGCCTGATCCTGCGCAAGCCGCAACCATCAGATGAAGCGGACTTCTTCGCCATGCATGCCGATCCCGAAGTGATGCGCTATTTCAGCGAGCCGCCATGGCAGGATGCCAGCATCGCCGCGCGCAAGCTTGCCGAGGACATCGCCGCTTTCGAGAGCGAGGAATTCTTCCGCTTCGCCGTCACGCTGAAGGCGACGGGCGAATATATGGGTAGCTGCAGCCTGTTTTCCGAACACCGCCAGAACCGCCGTGCCGAAATCGGCTACGCGCTGGCGCGCCCGCATTGGGGCAAGGGCTATATGCAGGAAGCCTTGTCGGCGCTGCTGGAATACGCGTTCATCGAGCGCGACCTGAACCGCCTGGAAGCCGATATCGATCCGCTCAATACGGCTTCGGCCAGCGCCCTGGAACGCCAGGGTTTCAGCAAGGAAGGTTTCTTGCCCGAACGCTGGATCGTCGGCGGCCACGTCAGCGATACGGCCCTGTACGGCTTGCTGCGGCGTACGTGGGAGGCACGGCGCAAAGGCGCCGCGTGAGCCAGCAGGAAACCGAAGCGCTCGAGCGCTGGCTGGGCTGCGCCTTGCCAGCGTACTACCTGCGCTTTCTCCTGGACTGGCAGGAAGGTCTCCGTGGCGAGCAGGTATTGCTGTATGGCGCAGAAAGTTTGGTGGAGCGTAACGAAACATATGACACGCTGCAATCCTGCCCCGGCTACATCACCATCGGCGACGACAGCGGCGGGCGCGCCGTCATGCTGGCCCTCGATGATGGCTACCGCGCCGTGTACCTGGTCGGGCACGGTTCCATGCAGCGCGACGATTTCGAACTGGCTGCCGATGATTTCATGTCCTGGCTGGCCGCTGATTGCCCGCTGGATTGAGGAGGATGCCAAGCAATGAAAGCTGCCGATTTACCCGTTTCAGCCCATCCACTGGTGACGTTGCGCCAGCTGGAACGTAGCGACGCGCCCGCCTGGTATGTGTATCTGGCCGATCCTGTTGTCGTGGAACACACGAGCTGGGACTTGCGTTGCGCCGACGATCTGCAGGCCAATTTCGATGATTACGCCTCGGCCCAGCCAGCGTCGTCCATCCGCCTGGCCATCGTGCTGCGCGAGGGCGGCCAGCTGGTGGGCACGATCGGCTTCAATGCCATTTCCCCGCAGCACCGCACGGCCGAAATCGCCTACGATCTGTCTCCTGCCGTATGGGGGCAGGGCGTGGCCACGTCCATCGCCGCGTCGGTCATGGACTGGGGCTTCCAGCGCCTGGGCTTCCTGCGCATCCAGGCAACTGTGCTGGAGAGCAATGAACGTTCGATCCGCCTACTCGAGCGCTGCGGTTTCGAGCGCGAAGGCTATCTGCGCTGCTACCGGCAAATTCGCGGTAGGTCCGGCAATTTCTGGCTGTATGCGCGCATTGCCCACACTCCATGAATCGCTTGCCCCTGAGCATACTGCTGGTGGAAGACCACCTGGCCATCGCGCGCCAGGTGCTCGACTTCCTCGACGGCCTGGGCTGGCAGACCGACCATGCGGGCACGGGTGCGCTGGCCGTGCAATTGGCCACGCGCAACAACTATGACGTGGTGCTGCTGGACCTGAACCTGCCCGACATCGATGGCTTGCAAGTGTGCCGCGCCATCAAGGCGGGGGCACCCAGCAATGTGCCGATCTTGATGCTGACGGCGCGCGATGCGTATGAAGACAAAGCACGCGGCTTTCGCGACGGCGCCGACGATTACCTGAGCAAACCGTTCGACTTGCGCGAAGTGGCCTTGCGCTGCGAAGCGCTGGCGCGCCGGCAGCAGCTGCACGTGCATCAGGAAATGCGCGTGGGCCCCTTTACCTTGCAGACGCGCGAAGGGCGCGCCCGGCTCGGTGACGTGGCGCTGCCGCTGACGCAGACGGGTTTTAAAATCCTGCTGCTGCTGTGCCGCGAGCATCCGCACGCCGTGTCACGTTCGGCCTTGCTGCAGCATCTGTGGGGCAGCCAGCCGCCCGATAGCGACGCGCTCAAATCGCACATCTACGCGTTGCGCAAGCAGCTTGAGCTTGCTGGCGCGGCGGGCGTGCTGGTGACCATACCGCAGCTGGGCTACCGCCTTGCCTTCGGTTCCGCGGCGTCATCATGAGCAAATCGATCCGGCAGCGCCTGTTCGCGGCCCTGGCCGGTTTCACCGTGTTGCTGTGCCTGTGCTACACGGGCCTGGCGCTGGTGATCGCCTACGTGACGGAAGACATGCTGGTGCAGCGCCTGCTCGAGCGCGAAGCGGTGGTGGTCAGCCAGCATTTGCGCCAGCACGGTGAGCTTACGCCGTCTGGTAGCGACCTCATCAAGACATACGCCAGCTACCATGATTTGCCTCAAGTGGTGCGCGAGCAAGTGCTGCCGTCAGCCCCGCGCGGGGAAGTGTTTACCACGACGGGCCAGCATTACCACGTGCTGGCGCTGGACCTCGTCGCCGCTGGCCAGCCGCAGCGCAGCTATCTGCTGGCCGACGTGGCGCCCGTGCTGGTGGTGCAGCGCCTGGCGCGGGAGGTGGGCGGTGTCGTGCTGGGCGTGGCGCTGGCGCTGATCGCCCTGGCCTTGCTGCTGGCGTACTGGCTGGCGCGGCGCCTCGTGCTGCCCCTGCAGCGCCTGGCCCAGGAAGCGCGCCAGCTGGCGCCCGGCAGCACCGTCCATTTCAGCGAGCGCGATCGCCCCGACGAGATCGGTTTCCTGGCGCACCGCCTGGAAACCACGTTTGCCGAACTGCAGGCGGTGTTGCAGCGCGAACAGGCCTTCGCCCGCGACGTCAGCCATGAACTGCGCACGCCGCTGACCTTGATGCACAACACGCTGGCGCTGGCCGAGGCGCGGCCCCTGGGCAGGCAAGAGCAGGCGCAGCTGCGGCAATCCTCGGACGAGATGCGCGCTACCATCGACGTGCTGTTCGCGCTGGCACGGGCAGAGCAACTGCCCGGCGACGTGGTGGAGTTGCGCGGCTGCATGGAGCAATGCCTGCTGCGCCTGCTCGACGAACATCCGTGGGACGCCAGCCTGCTGACCCTGGACTTGCCCGGGCGGCTGGACGTGGCCGGCAACGGGCAGCTGGTCATGTTGCTCATCAATAATTGCCTGGCGAATGCGCTGTTTCATGGCGGCCCCGATTGCCGCATCAGCATTGCGTTTGCGCAAGGCCACCTGAACATCGTCAATACCGTGCAGGCGGGGCAGCCACGGCGCGTCCACGGTTTCGCGCATGGCCAGAACCTGCTGCTGCGCCTGGCGCAAGCGATGCGCTGGGACATTGCTTTCCACCCCGGCGCGACGCAGTACCGTGTCGCGATCGTTCCCACCCAGGCTTAATAAAGTCAGCGGATTTCACCGCGATTTCACCTGCCCCTGCTTATGCTGGCTGCTCTTTGACTTTAAGGGAAGCCCATGAAAATCGCCATCAGCCTGTTGATCCTGTCCTGTGTGTGCACATCCGCGCCGGCCCAGGTGAGCAGCCTCGTCTACAAGGAAGACAAGCGCCGCTACATCGTCTACACGCCGCCGTCTTACCAAAGCGCGCCGCAGCAAGCCTTTCCCGTCGTCTTCAATTTCCATGGCGGCGGCATGAGCATGGCGGAACAAATGCTGTACACACAAATGAACAAGACGGCCGAGCGGCACCAATTCATCGTCGTGTATCCGCAAGGCATCAAGCAGGATTGGAACGTGGGCTTCGGCATGGATTACCTGGCGGGCACGGATGACGTCGGTTTCACGCAAGCCATGCTGAGTAAACTCAAGCAGGATTACCGCATCGATGACAAACGGATCTATGCGACGGGCCTGTCGCGCGGCGGTTTCTTTGCCCTGCGCCTGGCGGCCGAGCTGCCGCAGCAGTTCGCCGCCGTCGCCTCGGTGGGCGCGCCCATGCCGGAACCCGTGGTGCGGCACCATCAACAGCGCGGCAAGGTCGGCATGCTGTTGATACAGGGGACGGCTGACAAGGTCGTGCTGTACGAAGGCAAGGCCGCCGGCTACCTGTCGGCGCAGGGCACCTTTGATTACTGGCGCAAGCACAACGGCATCGATGGCGCCACGCCGCAGCCGCGCCTGATTCCTGGCCCGGCTGGCGATACGACGCAAGTAAGCTGGCTGGAGCAGGGGGCTGGCGGCGCCAGCGTTGCCTTGCTCACCGTCAAGGATGGCGGCCACACGTGGCCTGGCGCCGATGCCTTCAATATCGGCCTGCCCATCGGCAAGACCACGCGCGCCGTCGACGCGAATGACGTCATCTGGGAATTTTTCAGCAAGCACCGGCGTTAAGGTGACGGGGACGCGGTTGCCTGTGGCACACTCTTGTCATATTGAATCTTGCACAAGGAAATGATGAACATCCACCCCGTCACCATATTTTGCCGCTCGCTGGCGCAGCTTTCCGCCATGCTCGACAAGACCGGCACCGCGCCGTCGATGCTGGCGGCGCGTTTGCACCCGGACATGCTGCCGTTTGCTCAGCAAGTGCGCGCGGCCGTGAGCTTTTCCCTACGTGGCTGCTGCCCGCTGGCGGGACTGGATGTGGCCGATTTCAGCGCCGCCGCCAGCCTGCAGGAGCAGATCGCACAGACCATGCGCTACCTCCAGGATATTCCCGCCGAACGTTTTGACGGGCCGCCCGGGCGCATCTGCCGCGACCGCGCCGGCTTTGCCGACATCGCGCTGCCGGCCGACGAATACCTCAATTTGTATATCCTGCCGAATTTCTATTTCCACTTCAGCATGGCGTATGCGATTGCCCGCAGCCAGGGAGCCAGCATCGGCAAGGGCGATTTCGACGGCTATCACGCGTATGCGCCGGGATTTTCCTTCGAGACGCCGGTGGCATCGTAAGAACTACAGTCCCGCTTCCTTCCAGGAGGAAAACCCCAGCCGTTTCAGCAGCCGGCCCGACAGTCCGCAACTCCAGCAACTGATCTGGATTTGCCGGTGTCTTGCCGGCCCCTGCGCATGCCAGGCTTGCTCGGCGTAATCGAGCAGCGCGTCGCTGAGCGCAGAAGTGTCGGCCACGGGCGGCAGGCGGTTCATCAGTTCGAACACGCCGTGTGGGGCCTCTTTGACCTGCAGCAAACCGGCCAGCAGGGCGCGCAGCACGTCGCCGCCGATGGACCTGCTCGCTTGCGTGAAACGCTGCCTCCAGCACAGGCTGCGCGCTTGCCACAGGGCAAGCAGTGCGGGCACGTCGGCCGCCCGCAGTTGCCCGATCAGCTCGTCCGCTTCGTGAAACAGGTCGAGGCGGTCGTATTCCTCGTCGTCGCCGCACAGCAGTTCATCGAGTTCGTGCAATACGCTCATGCCACCACGTTCGTGGGCGCGCCCCGTTCGAACGCTTCCACGTTGCCGATCAGGATGTCCGCCAGCTTTTGCATGGCTTCGCCACTGGCCCACGCCGTGTGCGGCGTGAGGATGAAGTTGGGCAGGCGTAAATTCAACAGCGGATTGTCGGGCAGCGGCGGCTCCTTCGATAACACGTCGAAGCCGGCGCCGGCGATCACGCCGTTTTTCAATGCTTCAGCCAGCGCCGCTTCATCGACAAGGCCGCCACGCGCCGTGTTGATCAACAGCGACGTCGGCTGCATGCACGCCAGTTCTTGCGCGCCGATGATGTTGCGCGTCTTGTCCGTCAAAGGCAGGTGCAGGCTGAGCACGTCGGACGTGGCCAGCAGCTCGTCGAACGTCACTTGCGTCACGCCGTCGTCCTCGACAGGCGAGCGGTTGTGGACTTGCACCTGCATGCCGAAGGCGCGCCCCAGCTGCGCCACGGACTTGCCCAGCGCGCCGTAGCCGAGCAAACCCAAACGGCTGCCGGCCAGGTCGCGGATCGGGTGGCCGAACAGGCAGAAGCGGTCCGATGCCTGCCACAGGCCCGCTTCCACGTCGGCGCGGTAGGCAAGCAGCTGGCGGCGCAGGGCCAGCATCAGGGCCAAGGTGTGTTCGGGTACGGTGGCGCGCGCATAGTCGCGGATATTCGCCACGACGATGCCCCGCTCGCGGCAGGCGGCCAGGTCGACAATATCCGTGCCGGTGGCGGCCACGGCGATCATCTGGAGCTTGGGCAGCTGCGCCAGCTCGGCCGCGCGCAGCGGCACTTTGTTCGTGATGGCGATGGTGGCGCCTTGCAGGCGGGACACCGTCTGTTCGCTGCCCCTGGTGTGCGCATGTTCTTCCCAGCTGTGCGCGAAGGCGGGTGGGCGCACGGTGGCGATCAGGCTGTCGCGGTCGAGAAAGACGATGCGGTGGGGCGATGTGCTTGCTGCGGTCATGGCTGGGCCTCGGTCAGGGTGGCGCGCGGGCTCGGGCTGGCGTTCTTGCCCTTGAGCTGCGTGGCCGGGTGGTTGGTAAACATGTCGGCGACCCATTCGACAAACACGCGCACCTTGGCGGACAGATGGCGGTTGGGCGGATAGATCACGTGGATGGGCAGCGGGTCGGATTCCCATTCACTGAGCAATTCCACCATTTTGCCCTGTTCTATCAGCGGCGCAAGCATGAAATGCGTCATTTGCACGATGCCCAGGCCCGCCAGGCCTGCGGCCGAGTAGGCATTCGAATCGTTCAGGGCGATATGGCTGGGCATGGCGATCTGGATGCGTTCGCCGGCACGCGTGAAATCCCAGTCAAACGTTTTGCCCGTCTTGGCGGAGAAAAAATTCACGCCGCGGTGCCGGGGCAAGTCGTTCGGATGCAGCGGCGTGCCGTGGTGCGCCAGGTAGCCGGGCGAGGCGCATGTCATGAAGTGCAGCACGCCGACCCGGCGCGCGATCAGGTTCAGGTCGCCCAGTTCGCCGCCGCGCACGGCGCAGTCGACGCCTTCTTCGATCAGGTCGACGGGACGGTCGCTGCAACCGAGTTCCAGCGAAATGTCCGGGTAGCGGGCAAAAAAATCGGGCAGGGCAGGGATGATCAGTTCGCTCGCCAGGGCCGTGGGCGCATCCACGCGCAGTCGTCCGCTGGGACTCAATCGCGTGCGCGACAGCGATTCTTCGGCCTCGCGCACGTCGGACAGGATGCGCACGCAGCGTTCGTAATAGGCGGCCCCGTCGGACGTGATGCTGACGTGGCGCGTCGTGCGGTTGAGCAACTTGACCGACAGGCTTGCTTCCAGCGACTGGATCAGGGTCGACACGGTGGCTTTCGGCAGCTGCATGTTTTCCGCCGCGCGCGTAAAGCCGCCCGCATCGACGACTTGGATGAAAACTTCCATTGCTTGCAGCTTGTTCACTTGAATTCCTGTCACTTTATCCGTGATTATTCAGAATCCTGAACAATCAATTCGTCATTGCACTCTTTATCAGATTGTAGATCAAGTCTATAGTTGTTGTACTGCAGCATAAATGTGATGCCGCAGGCAGGACAACAGGAGAAACATCATGGCTTATCGGAATGGACACTTTGCAGTACCCGCCTTGGTTGCGGTTGCGCTCGCTCTGGCCGCGATGGTATCGACGGATGCGTATTCACTGGCGGCGCAAAGCGAAGCCAGTGCTTATAGCGCCCTGACCCATGAAGTGGGCGGCATCGCCCTGTTGTGCCTGAACGACACGGTACTCGATGCTGCGGTGCAGCCGGTGGTGGCGCAATGAGCGTTGCCGGCACCGTGGCCGAACTGGCTCCTGGCCAGGCGCTGAAGATACGCGACATCCAGGTGCAGGGCGCGCAGGATGCGCTCGCCGCGCGTGTCTACACGGCCGGCGTGCCGGGTGCCAAGCAGTCGAGCCTGATCGTCTTCTTCCATGGCGGCGGCTTTGTTGACGGCGACCTGGACGACGCGGACGACTTCCTGCGCTGCCTCGTGCTGAGCAACCCCGACCACGTGGTGCTGGCCGCGAACTATACGTTGGCGAAGGTGCGGCCTTTCCCCGCCGCCGTGGAAGACGCGCATGCCGTGCTGCTGTGGGCAAAAAAGAACAAGTCCAAGCTGGGCTGGACGGGCAAGCAGATGGTGGTGTCGGGCATCGAAGCGGGCGCCAATCTGGCTGCCGTGTGCGCCATGATGTCGCGCGACCGGGGCGGACCGCCCCTCGCGGGCCAGGTGCTGATCATGCCGATGCTCGACCCCGGCCTGTCGACCTGCTCGATGCGTAACTTGCCGACGTGCCCAGACCTGGCGGAAGTGGCTGACCAATGCGCCGCCGCCTACCGGGGCTACCTGCCGAATGCCGCTGACCGTACCCATCCGTATGCGTCGCCATTGCAGTCGAGCCGCCTGAAGAACCTGCCGCCGGCGCTCATCCTGTCCGGCGAAGATGACCCATTGCGCGATGAGGCTGAACAATACGGCAGCAAGCTGATCGCCTGCGGCATCAAGACCACGGTGCGGCGCATGCCCGCCGCGCCGCTGCAGGATGCAGGCGCGCGTAATGAGTGCGCTTGCAAGGTGCATGCCTTGAACGAGATTGCCAGCTTTGTCGCCGGACTGGGGCAGGAGCCCGAGTCATGACGCCGCCATCTGATGCACCGCAAAAAAACTTACACTAATCAGTTTACTTTTTGAGTTTCGGTTGTTACACTACGGAGTGTAGTTCCCATCTTGCCTGAGTTGTGCGCTCGCACAGCCAGCTTTGTCGTCCCCGTCCGCTTTTAAACAGCTGGCGGCCTGTTTACCTTTGATCGAGCGCCGTCGGGCGCCATGGCACCACCATTCACTTTTTCAGTTGGGTTGCTTCCTGCCGCCCATACCATTAGAAATTTTCATAAAACAGGGAAATAAAATGAAAAACGTTCAACAATTTTCCACTCTGCTGAAGCCCCTGGCTGCCTCGCTCGCGCTGGCCGGACTGGTGGCCGTGAGCCTGGCCGGCTGCGATTCGGCCAATAGCAAGGTGCCCGACGCGCCAGCGGCCGGCGGCCCGCCCATCTCGGCCGCCGCCGTCGTTGAAAAACAGATCACGGAAACGCAGGAATTCTCGGGCCGCCTGGAAGCGATCGAGCGCGTGGAAATCCGCTCGAGAGTCGGCGGTTTCATCACGGCCGTCAATTTCAAGCCGGGCAGCGAAGTGAAAAAGGGCGACGTGCTGTTCGTCATCGATCCGCGCCCATTCCAGGCCGAAGTGTCGCGCGCCGAAGGCACTGCCGCCTCGGCCCGCGCCAAGGCGGAACTGGCCAAGCTGGAACTGTCGCGCGCTGAAAAGCTGCTGGCTGAAAAAGCCATCGCCCAGCGCGAATTCGATGAAAAGGCGTCGGGCCTGAAAGAGCTGGATGCGAATGTCCGCTCGGCGCAAGCCGCGTATGAAGCGGCGAAACTGAACCTGTCGTACACGCAGGTGCAGGCGCCGATCAGCGGCCGCGTCAGCAAGGCGGAAATCACCGTCGGCAACCTGATCGACGCGTCCGCCATCCTCACCTCGGTGGTGTCGACGGACCGCATCTACGCCAGCTTCGACGGCGATGAAGATACGTACCTGCGCGTAGCCGGCACGGCGCAAAAGGGCACGCCCGTCACCGTCAAGGTCGGCCTGGCCAATGAAACGGGCTTCCCGCATGAAGGCAAGCTGGAATTCGTCGACAACCAGCTCGATCCGGCCACGGGCAGCGTACGCATGCGCGCCACCTTCGCCAACGCCGAGCGCCAGCTGGTGCCTGGCCTGTTCGCGCGCATCCAGCTCGACGGCGGCAACGGCCCGCAGGCGCAAAGCACGGCCCTGTTGATCAGCGACCGCGCCGTCGGCACGGATCAAAGCCGCAAATACGTCTACGTGGTGGGTGCCGACAACAAGGCCGAATACCGCGCCGTCAAGCTGGGCCCGACTTCGGACGGCTTGCGCGTGGTGCGCGAAGGCTTGAAGGCGGGCGAGAAAATCGTCGTCAACGGCTTGCAGCGCGTGCGCCCGGGCGCCCCGGTGACGCCGCAGATAGTGGCCATGGATTTCGATCCGACCGCGCCTGCCGCTCCTGCAAAACCTGAAGCAAAAGATGCCAAGATCGCCGCGAAAGCAGCATCGACTTCCAAGGAATAAACATGAACTTTTCCCGCTTTTTCATCGACAAGCCGATTTTCGCGGCGGTGCTGTCGATCGTCATATTCGTGGCCGGGCTGCTGTCGATTTTCGGCCTGCCCATCTCCGAATATCCTGACGTCGTGCCGCCATCCGTGGTGGTGCGCGCGCAGTACCCGGGCGCCAACCCGAAAGTGATCGCCGAAACCGTGGCCGCGCCGCTCGAAGAGCAGATCAACGGCGTCGAGAACATGCTCTACATGTCCTCGCAAAACACGTCCGATGGCGCGATGATGCTGACCGTGACCTTCAAGATCGGCACCAACGTCGAGCAGGCCGAAACGCAGGTGCAGAACCGCGTGCAGCGCGCCTTGCCGCGCCTGCCCGAGGAAGTGCGCCAGATCGGCGTGACGACCGTCAAGTCCTCGCCCAACCTGACCATGGTGGTGCACCTGGTTTCGCCGAACAAGCGCTATGACGATATGTATCTGCGTAACTACGCGGTGCTGAACGTCAAGGACCAACTGGCCCGCTTGCCCGGCATGGGCGACATCCAGATCTTCGGCGCCGGCGATTACGCCATGCGCATCTGGCTCGACCCGCAAAAGGTAGCGGCGCGCGGCATGACGGCCAATGACGTCGTCGACGCGATCCGCGAGCAGAACGTGCAGGTGGCCGCCGGTGTGATCGGCGCCTCGCCAGCGAAGAACTCGGACTTCCAGCTGACCGTCAATACCCAGGGCCGTCTGCAGACGCCCGAGGAATTCGGCGCCATCATCGTGCGCACGAATGCCGATGGCGCCGTGACGCACCTGAAGGACGTGGCGCGCGTGGAAATGGGCGCCAACAGCTACTCGCTGCGTTCGCTGCTGAACAATAATCCGGCCGTCGGCATGGGTATTTTCGAAGCGCCGAACGCCAACGCGCTGCAACTGTCTTCCGACGTGCGCTCCAAGATGGACGAACTGAAAAAAGACTTCCCGCAAGGCGTGGAATACCGGATCGAGTACGACCCGACGCAGTTCGTGCGTTCGTCCATCGAAGCCGTGATCCATACCCTGCTCGAAGCGATTGCCCTGGTGGTGCTGGTGGTGATCATCTTCCTGCAAACCTGGCGCGCATCGATCATTCCGCTGCTGGCCGTTCCCGTCTCCATCGTCGGCACCTTTGCCGTGATGCTGGGCTTTGGCTTCTCGATCAACACCCTGTCGCTGTTCGGCCTCGTGCTGGCCATCGGTATCGTCGTCGATGACGCCATCGTGGTGGTGGAAAACGTCGAGCGCAATATCGAGGAAGGCTTGTCGCCGCGCGACGCCACCATCCAGGCCATGAAAGAGGTCAGCGGTCCTATCGTTGCCATCGCCCTGGTGCTGTGCGCCGTGTTCGTGCCGATCGCCTTCGTGCCTGGTCTGTCGGGCGAGTTCTACCGCCAGTTCGCGCTGACCATCGCCATTTCGACCGTGATCTCCGCTTTCAGCTCGCTGACCCTGGCACCAGCCCTGTCGGCCGCGCTGCTTAAACCGCACAATGCGCCGAAAGACGCGCTGACGCGCGGCATGGACATGGTCTTCGGCCGCTTCTTCGCCTGGTTCAACCGCTTCTTCGGCCGCGCTTCGCACCGCTATGAAGCTGGCGTAAAAGGCGTGTTGGGCCGCAAGAGCGCTTCGCTGGGTGTGTATGCGCTGCTGGTCGTTGCCGCCATCTTCACCTTCAAGTCCGTGCCGGCCGGTTTCGTGCCAGCGCAGGACAAGCAATACCTGGTGGGCTTTGCGCAATTGCCTGACGCCGCGTCGCTGGACCGCACGGAAGATGTCGTGCGCCGCATGTCCGACGTCATCAAGTCGGTGCCTGGCGTCGAATCGACCATCGCCTTCCCCGGCCTGTCGATCAACGATTTCACCAATGCGCCGAACGCCGGTATCGTCTTCGCCACCCTGAAACCGTTCGACGAGCGCACCAGCAAGGAATTGTCGGGCGGCGCCATCGCGGCCGAGATCAACAAGCGCCTGGGCGGTATCCAGGACGCCTTCATCATGGTCTTCCCGCCACCGCCGGTCAACGGCCTCGGTACCATCGGCGGCTTCAAGATGATGATCGAAGACCGCGGCAATCTCGGTTACGACGCGCTGTACAACGCCACCCAGGCGCTGGCCGCGAAAGCGTACCAGACGCCGGAACTGGCGGGCGTATTCTCGGGCTATCAGATCAACGTGCCGCAGCTGTTCGCCGACGTCGACCGCGTGAAAGCCAAGCAGATGGGCGTGCAGCTGCAAACGATTTACCAGACCTTGCAGATCAACCTCGGTTCGCTGTACGTGAATGACTTCAACCAGTTTGGCCGTACCTACCAGGTGCGCGTGCAGGCCGATGCGGCGTTCCGTTCGCATGCGCAGGATATCGCACAGCTGAAGGTACGCAACGACAAGGGCGAAATGATCCCGCTGTCGTCGCTGATGCGCGTCAAGGACAGCTATGGCCCGGACCGCGTGCAGCGCTACAACGCGTATGCCGCAGCCGACTTCAATGGCGGCGCAGCCCCTGGCGTATCGAGCGGCCAGGCGCAAGCCGCGCTGGAACGCATCGCCAAGGAAGTGCTGCCGCAGGGGATTTCGTATGAATGGACGGAGCTGACCTACCAGGACATCTTGTCCGGCAATACGATGATCTATGTGTTCCCGCTGTGCGTGCTGCTGGTGTTCCTGGTGCTGGCCGCCCAGTACGAAAGCTGGACATTGCCGCTGGCCGTGATCCTGATCGTGCCGATGTCGATCCTGTGTGCTTTGCTCGGCGTGAAACTGACCGGTGGCGACAACAACGTGTTTACCCAGATCGCGCTGTTCGTGCTGGTGGGGCTGGCGTCGAAGAATGCGATTCTGATCGTGGAATTTGCCCGCGAACTGGAAGAGCATGGCCGTACCGTCGTGCAAGCGGCGCTGGAAGCGTGCCGTCTGCGTCTGCGTCCGATCCTGATGACGTCGATCGCCTTCATCATGGGTGTGGTGCCCCTGGTGTTCTCGAACGGCGCCGGTTCGGAAATGCGCCATGCCATGGGTGTGGCGGTCTTCGCCGGCATGCTGGGCGTGACCTTCTTCGGCCTGTTCCTGACGCCTGTGTTCTATGTATTGCTGCGCACCCTGGCGCAGCGTTTTGAGAAAAAACCAGCCGCCGCTGCCGCCAAGCCTGTCGCCGCGCCAGCGCTGGACCTGGAAGGAGATATATATTGAAAACCAAGGAAATCATCTGGCGCGTCAAGCCCGTGCTGACCGCCATGGCCGCAGCCGTGCTGCTGGCCGCCTGCGCGGCGCCCGAGTTCAAGCAGCCGCAGATCGAGACGCCGGCCGTGTTCAAGGAAGCGCAAACCTTGCCCGCCGTGCAGACGGCGGCCGATGGCACGCGCTGGAAGCAGGGCGTGCCGGCCGAGCGCCAGGCGCGCGGCGAGTGGTGGCTGGCCTTCAATGATCCGGCTTTGACTGGCTTGATCAACGAAGCCACGCAAGCGAACGCCAACCTGGCCGTCGCCGCCGCCCGCGTCAAGCAGGCGAGGGCGATTGCCGGCATCGCCGAAGCGGACCGCATCCCGCAAGTAGGCGTGAACGTGGGCGGCCAGCGCAACCGCGCTTCCGCCGTGTCGCTCGGCTTGCCGAACGGCGCGCCGGTGGCGGCCACGAATGTCTACCAGGCCAACCTGACGGCCAGCTACGAAGTCGATCTGTTCGGCCGCGTGGCGTCGAACGTCAGCGCCTCGCGCAGCGATGCGCTGGCCGTGGAAGCGACGTACCGCTCGGTGCTGCTGTCCTTGCAGGCCGACGTGGCGCAGACCTACTTCCAGCTGCGCGCCACGGACGCCGAACTGGCGACCCTGGAACAGACGGTGCGCCTGCGCGAAGAAAGCGTGCATGTGAACCAGCGCCGCTACGACCTGGGCGACATCGGCGAGTTCGACCTGTCGCGTGCCCGCACGGAGCTGTCGACCGTGCGCGCCGAAGCCATCGGCCTGCAGCGCCAGCGCGCCACCAGCGAACATGCGCTGGCCGTCCTGCTGGGCAAACCGGCCGCCAGCTTCACGGCGACCGTCAACCCGCTGCAGGATAGCGGCTTCCTGCCCGTGATCCCGGCCGGCATGCCGTCCTCCTTGCTGGAGCGCCGTCCCGACATCGCGTCGGCGCAGCGCACCATGGAAGCGTCGAATGCGCGCATCGGCGTGGCGAAATCGGCCATGTTCCCGGCCTTGACCCTGAACGCCTCCGGCGGCGGTGCCTCCGATACCTTCTCGGACATCTTCAAGTGGAGCAGCCGCTCCTGGCTGCTGGGCGCCCTGATGTCGATGCCGATCATCGACGGTGGCCGTAATAAAGCTGCCGTGAGCCGCAGCGAAGCGCAACTGGAAGAGTCGGTGGCGACGTATCGCCAGAGCGTGCTGGTAGCCTTCGCCGAGGTAGAAGACAACCTGGCCGGCCTGCGCATCCTGTCGGGCCAGACGCAGCAGATCGACGAAGCCGTCGTCTCGGCGCGCCGCTCGGCCGACCTGGCGCAAAAGCTGTACGACGCTGGCCGTTCCAGCTACCTGGACCTGCTCGACGCGCAGCGCAACCTGGCGGCCATCGAGCGCAACGCCGTGCAATTGCGCGGCAACCGCGCCGTCACCACGGTGGCGCTGATCCGCTCCCTGGGCGGCGGCTGGGGCGAGACGGAGCCGCAAGTGGCGGCCAACTAGTTTCCGGTCCGCGGCGATAAGCCTGTCGAAAACGGCGTCGTGCTTGGCACGGCGCCGTTTTTTTATGGCTTGCGCAGGCCGGCTTGGCCCGTAGCGCGGTAGGTCGGCTTAGCGCATAGCGCGTAAGCCGACACCACCCGCGTCCTCAATCAATGCCAGACTAAAATAATAAATTGAATCCAATCCCCGACCCACCGCGTAAATACTCCTGCAATCACGCAAACGCAGTCATCCAGGAGATACCATCATGCGCACCTTCGTTCCCGCAGCACTGTTCATCACTTCCATGCTGTCCGCCAGCGCCACGTTTGCCGCCAACATGACGACCATGGTCGGTGGCCAGAGCATGTATCCGTCCAAGGACATCGTCGACAACGCCGTCAATTCGGCCGACCACACGACGCTGGTCGCCGCCGTCAAGGCGGCCGGCCTGGTCGATACCCTGAAAGGCAAGGGCCCATTCACCGTGTTCGCGCCGACGAATGCGGCCTTCGGTAAGCTGCCGGCCGGCACCGTCGAGACCCTGGTCAAGCCGGAAAACAAGGCGACCCTGACGAAAATCCTCACCTATCACGTGGTGCCCGGCAAATACGACTTCAAGGCGCTGGCCAAGGAAATCAAGATGCATGACGGTAAAGCCACCTTGCCCACGGCCAGCGGCGGCAAGCTGATGTTCGCCATGAACGGCATGCACAACATCGTGGTGACGGACGAGGGCGGCAACAGCGCCAACATCAGCACCTACGACGTGTACCAGTCGAATGGCGTGATCAATGTGATCGACTCGGTGCTGATGCCTAAATAGGCGGGCGAAAAACGGACGAAAAAAAAGACAGGGAAAACCCTGTCTTTTTCATTCGTGCCGCCGCGATTACTTGGCTGGCGTTGCTGGCACTGCTGGTTCTGCAGGTGTGGCCGGTGCTGCTTTTTCTGCAGGAGCGGCTTTCTTCGCCTTGTGATGCTTGGCTTTCTTGTGCGCCGCTGGCTTGACGGCGGCTGCCGGCGCTTCTGCCTTGACTGCTGGCGTGGCTGCGACGGCAGGCGTCGCTGGCGTGGCGGCAGGAGCGGCTGGCGCCTGGGCGAAAGCAGCGGTGGCGAACAGGCTGGCGATCAGGGTGGCGATAACTTTTTTCATGATGAAATCCTTGGTATGTGTGGTCAGTAAAGAGTGTCGGAATTACTTGGCTGCTGCTGGTGCCGCTTCGGCGGTGGCCGATGCCAGCTTTTCGTCAGCCTTGGCCTTGGTTTTCTTGGCCTTGTGATGTGCCTTGGCTTTCGTGGTAGCCGCTTCCGCTTTGGCGCTGGCCACTTCCGTTTTTGCGGCGACGACTGCTTTCGCTTCTTTGGCATCCGCTTTGACGACGGCTTGCGCTTCCTTGGCGTCCGCTTTCACGACAGCCTTGGTATGGGCCGCTTCCACTTTGGCAGGAACCGAGGCTGCAGGAGCGGCTGCAGGTGCTGCCGGGGTTTGGGCGAAGGCTGCGGTTGCGAACAGGCCGGCGATCAGGGTAGCAATTACTTTTTTCATGGTGCAGTCCTCAGTGGTGGTTTGTCTGGTATGTCTGTTGGTGCCGGGATGATTCCCGTGTCACTGAGCATAAAACGCGCCCGGGATCGCTGCCGTTGACGGTCATTACAAACGCTTACATCTGCGTGGCACCCGCCTTCAGGATGGCCTTCAGGATGTCTTCCGAACGGCGCTGTCCATAGGGCTTGCCATACGCGCCGGACGCGATGCTGACCACCATGCGGCGCGCAGGTATCACGTAGATCTTGTTGCCGCCATTGCCCGAGGCGAAATGCACGGCGATCTTTTGGCCTCCGATGTCCTGCGTCTTCGCGTACCAGAAATAGCCGTAGCTGTCGGCATAGCGGTCGCCGGCGCCGATGGCCACGCGCGGCGCCAGCGCTGCGTGCAGCCAGGCCGTATCGATCACCCTCTTGCCGTCAACTACGCCGTCGTCGAGCACCATCTGGCCGATTTTTGCCGTGTCGCGTGCGCGCAGCGACAGATTGCCCTGGCCCTTCGGATGGTTGGCCACGTCGCGGCCCCAGCGCCAGCGCGTGATGCCCAGCGGCGCGAACAGCGCCTTGGCGGCGACATCTTCCAGGTCGGCGCCGCTGGCGCTTTCCACCACTCTGCCCGCGATATACGCGCCCAGCGAGTTGTAGCGGTACGCGCTGCCGGGCGCCGTTGCAGACGGCACGCCGCGCACGAAGGCGGCAGGGTCGGGCGCCGCATCGAGCTTGTCTTCATTGCCTGGCGACTGCTCGTCTTCATCGAAGGCGGCCAGGCCCGAACGCATGGTCAGCAGGTCGTCGATGAGCACCTTGCCTGCCGGGCTGCCAGCCACTTCAGGCCAGTAATCTCCCACCGTCTTTGTCGTCGCCAGCTGGCCGCGCGCCACGGCCGCACCCACCAGCAGTGCGGTGATGCTCTTGCCGGCCGAGCGGATGTCGTGCAGGGTGTCGGCCGTCTCGCCGTTGTAATAGCGTTCGGCGACGATGGCGCCATTGCGCAGCACGACGACGGCGTGCAAGTCGCCATGGCTGTCATGGTCCTGGGCGAGCAGGACTTGTTCGAGGGCGGTGGGGGCGTTTTGCGCATTGGCGGCGCAAGGCAGGGACAGGGCGGTAATCAGCAGCAGGTGGCGCATGGAATAGGCTTCGCGGCGATGGTTGGAGTGCCAGTGTCCACCATCTGCGCCGCTTTGTCGTGCGCAAGCTGCTTTGTTCGCTGAAGTTTGCATGAAGGCACGCCATGCAAAAAGGACAGCCGAAGCTGTCCCAGGGAATGCGGGCGAAGTGCCCACGCAAGCGCAGACCCGGCGGATGCGCTTGCGTGGCGTCGTTCGCGCTTACTTCGCTGGCGCTGCCGGTGCTGCCGGAACGGTTTCCGCCGCTTTCGCCGCATCCGCTTTTACTTTGGCTTTGTTCGCCTTGTGATGGGCCTTGGCCTTGGTGACTTTGGCGTCGGCCTTGGCGCTGGCCACGTCTGCTTTTGCATCGGCGACGACGGCCGCTTCTTTTGCATCGGCTTTCACGACGGCCTTGGTTTCCTTGGCTTCAGCCTTGACCACGGCTTTCGTGTGGGCAGCTTCCGCCTTGGCCGGAGCCGAGGCTGCCGGAGCGGCAGGGGTTTGAGCGAAGGCTGCGGTAGCGAACAGGCCGGCGATGAGGGTGGCGATAACTTTTTTCATTGTATTTTCCTGGCGAGTGATAAGCGATTGTGTGGGGAATTACTTGGCTGATGCAGGTGCGGCTGGTGCTGCTTCGGCGGTGGCCGATGCCAGCTTTTCGTCAGCCTTGGCCTTGGTTTTCTTGGCCTTGTGGTGTGCCTTGGATTTCGTGGTAGCCGCTTCCGCTTTGGCGCTGGCCACGTCCGTTTTTGCGGCGACGACTGCTTTCGCTTCTTTGGCATCCGCTTTGACGACGGCTTGCGCTTCCTTGGCGTCCGCTTTCACGACAGCCTTGGTATGGGCCGCTTCCACTTTGGCAGGAACCGAGGCTGCAGGAGCGGCTGCAGGAGCTGCCGGGGTTTGGGCGAAGGCTGCAGTTGCGAACAGGCCGGCGATCAGGGTAGCGCTCAGGTTGAAAATGCGTTTTTTCATGGTGCAGTCCTCAGTGGTGGTTTGTCTGGTATGTCTGTTGGTGCAGGGATGATTCCCGTGTCACTGAGCATAAAACGCGGCCCGGAATGTTACCGTTGACCTTGTTTACACTTTCTTACAATCGGCTGATTTAAGCGACGTTAATTGAAGAAGGCGGCGTAAAAATGCAAAAAGACAGCCGAAGCTGTCTTTTTGCATGGCGCATGAAACGCGCTGTAGGGATTATTTGGCTGCTGCTGCGGTCGCTTCAGTTTTGGCTTCGTCAGCCTTGGCCTTGGCTTTTTTCGCTTTATGATGGGCTTTTTCCTTGGTGACTTTGGCGTCGGCCTTGGCGCTGGCAACATCGGCTTTCGCATCGGCGACGACGGCCGCTTCCTTGGCATCGGCTTTGACTACGGCCTTGGTTTCCTTGGCTTCCGCTTTTGCCACTTCCTTGGTGTGCTTGGCTTCGGCCTTGGCAGGTGCGGCTGGCGTTTGAGCAAAGGCTGCGGTAGCGAACAAGCCGGCGATCAGAGTAGCGATTACTTTTTTCATGGTGCAGTTCCTCAAGAAGTGGGGTTGTAGTTCAGGAGATCAGTCCCCTGTCACTGAGGCAAAAACGCGCCGTGCGGCAATACCGTTGACACGTTTTTTTCTAATTACAAACACTTACATTTGCCGCGGCAGGCACTCTGTTAGCTGGCGTACCGCGCCATGACCTGCAGCGGACTAGACTCGAAGCCATCATCACCGCATGGGGCCGCCATGAAAGCCGCCTTGAAAACGTATCAAGCCAAACGCAATTTCGCCGTCACGCCCGAGCCTGCAGGAGGCGACGAGGCTGCAAACGACGTGCTCACCTTCGTCATCCAGAAGCACTGGGCCAGCCGTTTGCACTATGACTTTCGGCTGGAACTCGACGGCACGATGAAAAGCTGGGCCGTGCCGAAAGGCCCCAGCTACGACCCGCGCGACAAGCGTATGGCCGTGCAGGTGGAAGACCATCCGATTGCGTATGCCAGCTTTGAAGGCACGATCCCCGAGAAACAATATGGCGCGGGCAAGGTCATCATCTGGGATAAAGGGACGTGGCAGCCCCAGCCAGCCACACCCGATGCGCGCAAGGCGCTGGCGGCCGGCGAACTGAAATTCACCTTGCATGGCCACAAGATGCATGGCAAGTGGGTTCTGGTGCGCATGAAAGGCCGGGGAGACAAACGCAGCGAAAAGCAGCCTGCCTGGCTGCTGATCAAGGAAAAAGACGATTATGCGCGGCCGGCACAGGAATTTTCTGTCGTGGACGAGTTCCCCGACAGCGTCAGGAACAAGGCCATGCCCAAGCGCAAGGTGGCTGCCGCGCCGCCAACTGCCGAGTTGCCCGCCACCCTGTCGCCCCAGCTGGCCACCCTCGTCGATGCACCGCCGCCGGATGCGCAAGACTGGATTTTCGAGGTGAAATTCGACGGCTACCGCATCCTCGCGCGTTGCGATGGCGATCATATTGCGTTAATCACGCGCAATGGCAATGACTGGACAGCAAAACTGCCGAAGTTGCGGCAGGCGCTGGAACAGTTGAGCTTGCCGCCCGGCTGGTATGACGGTGAAATCGTCGTCAACGATACCCGCGGGCACCCGGATTTTGGCGCCTTGCAGCGCGCGTTCGACGCGGAAACGACCAGCGAGATCGTGTACTACCTGTTCGACGTGCCGTACTTCGATGGCCACGATCTGCGGGGCCAGCCCGTCGAGGCGCGCAGGGCGCTGCTGCAAGGGCTGCTGCAGAGCTTGCCCGCGTCGCCCCTGGTGCGCTTCAGCGACGCGCTCGATGCCGCCCCGCAGCGGCTGCTGGACCACGCCTGCCGCCTGGGACTGGAAGGGGTGGTCGGCAAGCGGCGCGGATCGCCCTACGTCACGCGCCGCTCGGGCGACTGGATCAAGCTCAAATGCGGCTTGCGCCAGGAATTCGTCATCGGCGGCTATACGGCGCCGCAGGGCGCGCGCGAAGGGATCGGTTCGCTGTTGCTGGGCGTGCATGATGAGCAGGGCAAGCTGCGCTATGCAGGCAATGTGGGCAGCGGCTTTGACGATGCCAGCCTGCGCGACTTGCGGCGCCGGCTCGATGCGCTGGCTATCGAGACGAGTCCGTTTGAAGGCAAGGCGGGCGGCGTGCGCCAGCCCATCTGGGTCCGGCCGCAATTGGTGGCCGAAGTGAGTTTTGCGCAATGGACCAGTGGCGGCGCCGTGCGCCATGCCGTGTTTCACGGCTTGCGTGAAGATAAAAAGCCGGCCGCCATCGTGCGCGAGCGGGCACGGCGAATCGAGAAGGAGAAGACAATGGAGAGCAAATCCATGCCGGACTGTGCCTTACCGGCCAGTTTCAAGGTCAGTCATGCGGATCGCGTGATCGACAGCGACAGCGGCGCCAGGAAGATCGACCTGGTGTGCTATTACGCGCTGGTGGGCAAGCTGATGCTCGTACACCTGCGCGGGCGCCCCGTGTCGCTGGTGCGTGCACCCGCTGGCGTCGGAGGCGAGCTATTTTTTCAGAAACATGTTGACACTTCGACAATGCCAGGCATCAAACAGCTCGATGCCCGGCTGGATCCGGAACACCCGCCCATGCTGGAAGTGGCCAGCTTGCAAGGGCTGTTGTCCGCGGCGCAGTGGAATGTGGTGGAATTTCACACGCAAAACGCGCTGGCCAGCGCCTATGACACGCCGAACCGCCTGGTGTTCGACCTGGACCCGG
Source organism: Janthinobacterium sp. HH104 (assembly GCF_001758715.1). Taxonomy (NCBI): domain Bacteria; kingdom Pseudomonadati; phylum Pseudomonadota; class Betaproteobacteria; order Burkholderiales; family Oxalobacteraceae; genus Janthinobacterium; species Janthinobacterium sp. HH104. The sequence goes on from NZ_LRIB01000048.1 coordinate 28,701, forward strand.
GCAAGGGCGTGGCCTGGCCCGCCATTCGCGAAGCGGCCATGCTGCTGCGCGCCTTCTTGACGGAGCTGGGCTTGCCCGCCTGGCTGAAAACCAGCGGCGGCAAGGGTTTGCACGTGGTCGTGCCGATCCGGCCCAAGCACGACTGGGACACGGTAAAAGCGTTTTCGCAAGCCATCGTGGCGCACATGGCGCGGCACATCCCGGAGCGGTTTGTCGTCAAGAGCGGTCCCGCAAATCGCGTCGGCAAGATTTTCATCGATTATTTGCGCAACGGCCGGGGCGCCACCACCGTGTGCGCGTGGTCGGCCCGCACGCGCTCGGGGCTGGGCATTTCCGTGCCGCTGGCCTGGGAGGAACTCGACGAGCTGGAGGCGGGCGACCAGTGGAACGTGGGCAATGTGCACAGCCGTCTCGGCGTGGGCAATACCCCGTGGGACGGCTATGCGCGCAGCGCGAAAGGCCTCGACGCGGCCATGAAAAAGCTGGCTTTTACGCCTCCGGCTTGAGCGGCACGGTGGCGCGCGCCAGTTGCAGGGCTTCCTCGATGGCAGCGTTGAGCTGGGGAATCTCGACGGGTTTGGTCAGGTAGCGGAAAAAGCCCGAGGCCAGGCCATGCCGGATGTCGCCTTTCATGGCGTTGGCCGTCAGGGCGATGACGGGGATGTGCGCCGTGCGCGCATCGTTGCGCAGGATGCGCTGCGCCTGGTTGCCATTCATGCCGGGCAGGTTGATATCCATCAGGATGACGTCGGGATGGCGTTCCAGCGCCAGCGCGATGCCCTGGCGCGCGTCGGTGGCCGAAATCATGCGCAGGTGGGGCAGGAAGCTGACGATGTCTTCCACCAGGCGCAGGCTGGCCGGATTGTCTTCCACGTACAGCAGCAGCCCCTGGCCGCCGTCATCGTCCCCGCTGTCGCCGGCGGGCTCGGGCAGATATTCCGTGTCCGGCTGCCGGCTGGCGGGCGGCGCGGCCGTGGTGCCCAGTTCGATCCAGAATACGCTGCCCACGCCAATGCAGCTGTGCACGCCCATGCTGCCGCCCATCAGTTCGACCAGGCGCTTGGTGACGACGAGGCCGATACCCGTGCCTTCCTCGCTGCCCGCCTCCTGTCCCAGGCGGTTAAACGGCTGGAACAGTTCCGCCACCTGCGCCTCGTCCAGGCCCTTGCCCGTGTCGCGGATGGCGATGCGCACGTGCTGCGCATCGAGCTGCGAAATTTCCAGCTCCACCTTGCCGTCCGGGCGGTTGTACTTGATGGCGTTCGACAGCAGATTCAGCAGGACTTGCTTGAGGCGCGTATGGTCGGCCCGGACCGTAAGCGGCTCGCAAGCGGGAAAAACCAGGTGGATATGACGCTGCTGCGCCTGCTCTTCCACCATCACGCGCACTTCCTCGATCAGCGCGGGCAGCGTCACCGCTTCCATCGACAGGCTCAGGCTGCCCGATTCGATCTTTGCCAGGTCGAGGATTTCATTGATCAGGGTAAGCAGGTGGCGCCCCGACGTGACGATGTTCTGCACGAAGGCGCGCTTTTGCGGCACGGTGGCGGGCAAGGATTCGTTGGCCAGCAGCTGGGCAAAGCCGAGGATGGCGTTCAGCGGCGTGCGCAGTTCATGCGACATGCTGGTGAGAAAGCGGTCTTTCGCCTGGCTGGCCCGCTCGAGTTCTATTTTCTGTTCGTTGAGCGTGCGCTCGATGCGCTTGCGCTCGGTGATGTCGCGGATGGCCGACGAGACCAGCACGCCTTCGTCCGTTTCCAGCGGCGACAGGCTGATTTCGACGGGAAACTCGGTGCCATCGCGGCGCAAGCCGTACAGTTCCAGGCCCGCGCCCATGGAGCGGGCGCGCGGCGCCGTGGAAAACGACTGGCGGTGGCGCGGGTGATCGTGTGCATAGCGGGCCGGGATCAGCACTTCCACGTTGCGCCCCAGCAGTTCCGCGCGCGAGTAGCCGAACAGGCGTTCCGTCTGCGAATTGACGAGCACGATTTCGCCATCGCCGTTGACGATGACGATGGCGTCCGGCGCCGATTCGAGCAGGCCGCGGAATTTCTGCTCGGCCCGGCGGCGGTCGCTGACGTCGCGGATGGCGCTGATGACGAAGGTGCCGATCTCCGTCTGGATCGGCGACAGGCTGATTTCGACGGGGAACTCGATGTTGTCCTTGCGCAAGCCCAGCAATTCCAGGTCGGCGCCCATGGTGCGCGTGCGCGGCTGGTCGAAATAGCGCGAGCGGTGCGCCACGTGCGAATGGCGCAGGCGTTGCGGCAGCAGGCTATCGATTTGCCTGCCATTCAATTCGCCTTCCGCGTAGCCGAACAGGCGTTGCGCCTGCTGGTTGGCCAGCACGATGGCGCCCGTGGCATTGACCATGATGACGCTGTCCGGCGTCGATTCGAACAGCACGCGGTAGCGCACGTCGACGAACTGGGCGTCGCGCGCCGCCTTCAGCAAGGTCGTGTCCTTCATGGTGGAAATCAGGTAGCGGGGGGCGTCCACCCCGGCCTGTGCGGTCTGGCACGCGACATCGACGTAGATGAGCTCGCCATCCTTGCGCCGCCGCAGCGATTCGCGGTCGTAGCTGCCGTGCACGGTCAACTGCTCGTCGATCAGCGGGGACGCTTCCGCCTGTCCGGGCAAGGAAATCAGTTCCCACAGCGTGCGGCCCAGCGCTTCGTCGCTGGCATAGCCGAAAATGCGCTGCGCCCCGGCCGTCCAGCGCACGACGGCATGCTCTTCGTTCGTGATGACAACGCCGCCAGGGGCGCCGTTGAGGATAAGCTGATCTAACTCGGCATCCATTTTTTCCCGCACGCATGACAGGGCTTGCCGGGTGGCAGGCCTGTGCATAACGTAGCGAGAAGCTTGATCAAAGTCAATGCATTTATATTATTGAAGAGTCTCCCGGGCTGTATGGGTGGTTCAGGCCGCCTTACGCCTCGATGGTGCCGGTTTGCGGGCAGTGGACGAGGCCGCGCGCTTGCGGGCCGGTGCGGCGGGCGTTTTCTTGCCCAGGCTTTGCTGCAGCAGGGCGACCAGGTCGATGACGTTGCTGCCTTGCTCTTCTTCCGGCTCGGGCGCGGGCGGCGTGATGGTCTTGGTCTGTCTGGCCTTGATTTTCTTCTTCACCAGCGCCAGCACGTCTTCGCGGTAGCTGTCGTGGTATTGCCGGGGTTCCCACTGCTCGCTCATGCCTTCGACCAGCGACAGGGCCATTTTGAGTTCCTTGTCGGAAATACCTGCCGCCCTCATGGTGTTGGGCGGCAAGTCCAGGTCATCCGTGGGGCGGATTTCATCGGCGTAGCGCAGGGTGTTGAGCACGATGGTGTCGCCCACGCACACGAGCGCGCACAAATGCTGCTTGGTGCGCATGACCACGCTGGCGATGGCTACCTTGTTGGCCTTGCGCAAGGTTTCGCGCAGCAGCGCATAGACTTTCTCGCCGCCCTTGGCGGGCAGTAAATAATACGGGTGTTCGTAAAAGGTCAGCGGCACCTCGGCCGCATCGACAAAGGTGTCTATGTCGATGGTTTGCGTGGCCTTCACATTGGCTTGCCGTAAATCTTCCTCGGACAGCACCACGTACTCATCCGTCTTGTATTCATAGCCCTTGATGATGTCGTCCCACTCGACTTCCTTGCCCGTCTTCTTGTTGTAGCGCTTGTAGCCGATGGGGGCGAAGTCGCGCCGGTCCAGCATGGACAAGTCCAGTTCATGGTCGAGACTGGCGGAAATCAGCTCGACGGGGATGTGCACGAGGCCGAAACTGATGGCGCCTTTCCACAGTGCGCGCGCCATCGCTTATTCCCCCACGCTGCCGGTGATGGGCAGGACGATGCCGCTGATGTAGCTGGAACAGGCGGGCGAGGCCAGGAAGACGTAGGCGGGCGACAGTTCTTCCGGCTGGGCCGGGCGGCGCATGTCCGTGTCCTGGCCGAATTTCTGGATATCCTCGGGCGACTTGTCGGCCGGGTTGAGCGGCGTCCAGACGGGGCCGGGCGCGATGGCGTTGACGCGGATGCCCTTGTCGAGCAAGTTGCCTGCCAGCGCCATGGTAAACGCATGGATGGCGCCCTTGGTGGTGGAATAGTCGAGCAAGTGCTTCGAGCCTTGCAAGCCCGTCACCGAGCCCGTGTTGATGATGGACGCGCCCCGCTGCAAATGGGGCAGCACGGCCTTGGCCATGTGAAAGTAACCGTAGACATTGGTTTTCATGGTGAGGTCGAAGCGTTCCTCGCTCAGGTCGAGCAGCGACTCGGCATGTTCCTGGAAGGCGGCGTTGTTCACCAGCACGTCGATATGCGTGAACTTGGCCAACACCTGGCTGACGGCTTCCTGGCAAAAGCTCTGGTCGCGCACGTCGCCGGGAATCAGGAGGCAGCTTTGGCCTTCCGCTTCCACGTAGCGCTTCGTTTCGTGGGCATCGGCGTGTTCGTTCAGGTAAATAATGGCCACGTCGGCCCCTTCGCGCGCATACAGCACGGCTACGGCGCGGCCGATGCCCGAATCGCCGCCCGTGATGACGGCCACCATGCCGGCCAGCTTGCCGCTGCCGCAGTAATCGGGCGCCAGGAAGCGCGGTTGCAACTGCATCTCGCCTTCGATGCCCGGCTTGTCCAGGTGCTGGGCGGGCAGGGGAGGGACGGGCTGGCTGCGGTGGCCCGTCTGCACGGGCTGCTTGCTTTCCTGGCCGGATTTGGCGGCATCGTGCTGCTGATCGTGCTGATCCTGCTCCTGTTGGATGCTGCGCTGCAAATTGCCGGCGGACTGGTCCTTGTTCTCGTTCATGCTGGCCTCCTTGTAAACGAAGGTCCAGTATCGGCGCGGCATGCGCATCAAACGGTGCGCTCGCTAACAGAGTGGCGCAAACGGGCGTAAAGTTATATGATGGTTGACATAAATGTAGGAGGGCAGCATGAAAGTAAGCAGGGAACAGGCGGCGCTGAACCGCGAGCGCATCGTGGAGGTGGCGGCCAGATTGTTCCGCGAAAAGGGTTATGACGGCATCGGCGTGGCCGACCTGATGAAGAACGCGGGCCTCACGCATGGCGGCTTCTACGGCCATTTCGCGTCCAAGGAAGACTTGATGATCGAGGCGTGCCAGCATGCCCTGGAGAAATCGCTGGAAGGCTGGCGGGCGAAGGCCGCCAGCGACCCGGAGCGGGCGCTGCCGGCGATTATCGACAACTACCTGTCCACTCGGCACCGCGACCAGCCCGGCGGCGGCTGCCCAGCGGCGGCCATGGGCGTCGATGCGGCGCGCATGTCGCCCGGCGCGCGTCCCGCGTTTACAAAGGCGACGCAGCAGCAGTTCGCGTTGCTGGAAGGCTTGCTGCCCGACGGCGCACCGGAAGAGCGGCGCCAGCAGGCGATCGCCACGTTCGCCGCCATGGTGGGTGCCATGGTGCTGGCGCGCTGCGTCGATGACGAGGTGTTATCGGCGGAAATCCTCGACGCCGTGAAGGCGCAATTGCTGCAAGAGTAAGTACGTCCCCCTGTCAGCCGGCCTCGTCGCATGATAGGCTTCGGTTTTCAGATTTTGGGATCATCCATGCTGCTCTGGCTCAGGCAATACCGGCGTCCTCTGTTGGCCGGAGACATCACTGCCGGTATCGTTGTCGCCATGATGATGGTGCCGCAAGGCATGGCTTACGCGCTGGTGGCGGGTTTGCCGCCCGTGGTGGGCATCTACGCCAGCATCCTGCCGCCCGTGCTGTACGCCTTGTTCGGCAGCAGCATGACGCAATCAGTGGGCCCGATGGCCATCGTTTCCCTGATGACGGCCGCCGCCCTGGCGCCGCTGGCCGATCCCGGCTCCTCCCTGTATATCGTGCTAGCCGCCCAGCTGGCCTTCATCAGCGGCCTTGTCCTGCTGCTGTGCGGCATGCTGCGCCTGGGCTTCATGGCCAGTTTCCTGTCACGCCCCGTGATCAGCGGTTTCAGCAATGGCGCCGCGATCCTGATCATCTGGGGCCAGATCACGCCGCTCCTGGGCGCCACCTGGCCCCACTGGCACACGCCCAGCCTCGTGCTCGGGCTGTCCGGCCTGCTGTTCCTGTGGCTGGCCAAGCGCTATCTGTCGCGGCTGTTGCAACGCTGCGGCCTGAACAAGGTGGCGGCCGACGTGGGTGCGCGCCTGGCGCCGATGGCGCTGGTGCTGGCCGGCATCGCGCTCGTCGCCTATGGCGGCCTGGAAGCGATGGGCGTGCAGACGACGGGCCACGTGCCCAGCGGTTTGCCGGGCCTGAACCTGGCCACCTCGAGCGCCCATTGGCGCACCTTGCTGTCGCCGGCGCTGCTGATCGCCTTCATCATCTTCCTGATGAGCATGTCCGCCGCCCAGACCCTGGCGCAAAAACGCGGTGAAAAGCTGCATACGAACCGCGAACTGCTGGGCCTGGGCGCGGCCAACGTGGCCAGCGCGCTGTCGGGCGGCTTCCCCGTCACAGGCTCGATTTCGCGCTCGGCCGTCAATTTCCAGGCAGGCGCCAACACGCCGCTGGCCAGCATCATCACGGCGGGATTGCTTGCGCTGGCGCTGGTGGCGCCCACGGGCTGGCTGGCCCTGCTGCCGCTGCCCGTGCTGGCGGCCACCATCATCTTTGCCGTCAGCAGCCTGCTGGACTGGGATACCTTGAAACTGTCGTGGCGCTACGACCGCAGCGATGCGCTGGCCCTGCTGGCGACGACGGCCGGCGTGCTGGTGCTGGGTGTGGAAGCGGGCGTGGTGATTGGCGTGCTGCTGTCGATGGGTACCCTGATCTGGCGCGCCAGCCGCCCGCACATTGCCGTGCTGGGCCGTATCCCGAATAGCGAGCACTTCCGCAACGTGGAGCGCTATGAAGCGCAAACCCTGCCGGACGTCTTGCTGCTGCGCATCGATGCGGGCCTGTTCTTCGGCAATGTGGAAGCCGTCACGGAGCGCGTGGAAGACGAGTTGCGGAGCCACCCGACGGCGCGCCACCTGGTGCTGGTGCTGTCGGCAGTCAACCAGATCGACAGCACGGCCTTGCTGGGCTTGATCGAACTCAACAGCACGCTGGCCAAGCGCGGCATCAGCCTGAACCTGGCCGAAGTGAAGGGCCCCGTGATGGACCGCCTGCGCCAGAGCAGCCTGTTAAAGGACCTCAGCGGCAAGCTGTATCTGAGCACGGCGCTGGCCATGGATGACCTGAGCGGGGAAAAAGCATGACGATGGAACTGAATCTGCATGGCGAGCCGCGTGTGGTCGATAGCATCCCTATGCTGGAGCAGGCGCTGCTGGACGCACGCACGCTGGCCCAGTGCGAACTGTGGCTGACCATGGCCGAAGATGCCGAGCAGGGCCCGGCCCTGTGCATGCTGCGCAATGGCGGCAATGCTTGGCTGATGTATCTGTCGGGACAGGACGACCTGAGTTTTCACTCCTTGGGAGACCAAGAGGAAACGGGCGAATGCAGCTATCTGCTGTCGAACGGGCAGGTGGACGTGTATCCGGAAGCATGGTGCGTGGATGTGGAACAATGCCAGCGGGCTATCATCGCGTTCTTCAAGACAGGCGGCGCGCGGCCGGCCGGCATTGCGTGGGAAGCGGATTGAGATGCTAACCCGCTGGACCTGGACGACGGGCAAGTGCCCTGATCGCGAAGCTGCAGCAATGCCTGGCCGAGTCCGAAGCTGCTGCCAGCAAAGACTGACGGCTCAGGCGGTTACCAGCTGTTTTTCCATCGCCACGCTGGCCAGGCTGATGCCGCTGGGATGCGCATACGCTTCCTCGCGCAAGGAGATAAATCCTGCGGCCCGGTAAAACGGCACAGCGTTCAGCGACGCGGACAGGTGCAGGCGCGCAATGCCGCGCCCGCGCGCCAGTTGCTCCAGCGCCGCCAGCAGCCGCTTGCCGATACCGAGCCCCGCGCGCGCGGGATCGACAAACACGGCATCGACTTCGTGTTTATCTACGTCCAGCATGGCATAGCCGGCAATGGCCTCGCCCTGCATCGCCACAATGCCGACACCCGCAGCCAGCATGGCGGCATAAGCTGGCGGCACGGGCGAAGCCGTCCACACAGTAATTTGCTCCGGCGCATAATGCGTGGCGCAACTGACGCGCACGGCCACCGTGCGCAGGGCCCACAGGGCGTCGATATCAAGGGGCAGGGCGGGGCGCAGGGTGATGGGCATGGAAGCTTTCGGGGCAAAAGGATCATGCTAGCGCAATGGCTGGCATGGCGCCAGCATGAGCTTATTCAGCTGTCACTGCGCAGGCTTGTCCGGATCGATGTAGTACGAACCCAGCGGCGCACCCGGCACCTTCACCCGGAACTTCAAGCCGGACAGCAGCTTGTCCCACAAGGCAATCGCCTCCTCGTCAGTCAGCGACGATGCGTCGGCGGCGCCGACCATGTTGTGGGCGACTTTGGTGTACATCTTGACTTCCAGCACAGACGGATTTGCGATGTCTTTCGGTTTGCCTACCAATGCCCATTCAAAATCATGGACACCATCGGTACGCCGTATCAGCGACTCTTCGCCTTTCCAGTGTTGAACAGTGCGCTTGCCTTCGCGCAGCAAGGTGCGCTTGGGATAATCGCTACCCTGTATATCTTTTGCGCTTTGTATGCGGTTAAGCAATGATAATTCTTCCCGCTCTTCTTTCTCAAACTGTTCGGGTGGGTAATCGCCGTATGCATCCTTGTTTGAGCTGATGGAAAAACGCACATCGGGAAGGCTTGGAATATAAATACCTGCGCTATCGATTTCTTGTGTCTTATATATCTGTTCCGCCAAAAAACCATGTTCCAGGCAAAGCCCGGGATCCTCAGGAACTTCCTCTTCATCACGCAGTCGAATATTTTTGGCGAGAACATGCTGTCGCTTAGCCACATCTTCCTCTCCTTGTCCATTAGACACGGAATCTCCTGCGATGAATGTGAAATTTCCTTTGGTGATATAGGTTTTAAAAAAAAGTAAACTTAATTCTTTTTCGAAAATTCCTTCGTAGTAACGCAACTGCCAGCTATTTTCGATCGGGCCTTCTTTATTGTAAATAATTTGTGCAGTTTCATCTTTAAAATATATTTTTCCTATATCCTCATTAATTATTGAGGCGACTTTTTCTGGGTTTGCTTTAATTATGTCAATATTTCCACTTCCAATTATTAGTTTCGCATCTATTGGAACTTTCAAAGCATAGCGACCAAAGCATAATAATTTTGTTTTTGAGAATATGGTTGTCAGCTGATCATTTAACTTTATAGTTCCAGGCATGACTTCCTCCTTGTTTGTGTTGGTTCGTATGCAAGCGGTTATTGACGATATAATTATTGTTAAAATGAAAATTCTTATAAAGAAAATTTTCATTTTAATCCAAATCTGCTTTTTTTGCGATCTGAACTATAGAATAAATCATCGATGCCAAGACCTTTTTGTCTTCGTAGCTATCCTGATGTTTATACCCGGTGTCTTCTTTCTGTCCGTGGAGAAAAAGGTTGCCTTTAATTTGTTGAGCCGAACGGGTTGCAGGAACAGTGTCGTCGCCGGGTGATGTCGCTGTTTGTAGCTTTAGTTTTAATACGCGTGATCCCGCTTGAACGGTCAATATTCCCTTCGCATCATCACTAAGTAATTTCCATTTTTCCGCCGAAGGGACTTGATCTTTTCTTGAGAAGTTAAATAGTCCTCCATTCATTCCATCGATTACTTTGAAAACTATTTCGCCGTAACTGAGATACTCTTTTGATTCGCAATAGCTTGCGTATGTCGTATCATGAAAGAAATTTTTTATGGATTCTGAAAATAGAAATGCTCTTTTTAAACGTGCTTTAACTTTTTCCGCTCCGCCACCTTTTTCATTAGGCACATTTCCTGGGTTAACCCATAAAGGATTGATCAGACGCCACCAGTTATTAGCTGGTTGAAGATAAATACTTTCCAATGCCGTTTGTTTTTCAGAAGGCCAACTCCACAGCACTTGGTCTTTTGTATCGATAACTTTAAGCCAGTTCGAGCCATACGCTAAGCCTGGCATCATTTCTAATGGAGCAGGTGCGTTCGCCAAGACGGCTGTGGCATGCTTGCCATCGATACCAAGAATTTTTGCTTCGACGTCCGCCTTAAGACCAGACTTTTCCTTAAACCCGAATCGCATGCGTTTATACGCGCCCGCAGCACCTGTCGATGGCATGACGTTATGATAAATGCCCAATATCTTTACATTTTTATCATTAGTCATGTTTCCATACTTTGGATGTATCAAGGCACGCGCTAATAACCCGCCCATGCTATGTGTGACCAAGATTACTTCTTTACATTTAAAACCACATTTCTCGTAGCCTGCGACAAGACCACGTATTCGTTCAGCAATTACTTTTGCGGAGTCTGCATTGCTCTTCAAGAAATTGTAGCCCATGGCATGAACCGGGTACCAGCACGGAGCTATTTTTTTAAGATCGATTTCGCTAATGGCCGTGCCAGAGGATGCCCCAAATTCCTGAGGATTTTTCATCAACAGCGTGGTAATTTCAGGATGTGAACTTCTTTCACTTTTTGATGATTTTTGTCGCCAAATAGGTAATACTTCCCCTTTTTTTATTATGTTATTCATGAAAAATTCTGTAGTTTTTAGCATTTCTCCGTAGGCGCCTGTAAAAAGTATTTCACTCCAACCACGCCATCTGGCAATTTGCGCCGGGGTCTCTCGCACATCTGGAGAGAGATACGTGTCCTTTACACCTGGTGACTTGTAGGATACATGTTCTGCCCGTTTTTTCTTGCTGATAGTAATTAATGGAGGAACTTCAGGAAGATCGTGTGGGATATTTTTATGCCTTGTATCAGAAGTCACGGTAATACTTCCACTTGGCTCAAATCTGCCCTTGTTTTCGGTATATGCGTAATATTCAACCTCTGTTTCATTTTGATCAAGTGCCATTTGGCGTTGCGCCGGTGATGCAGTTTTAAACCACCCGCCAATTCCATTGCCTTCGAATGCATTCATTTTTCCCGCAGCGTCCAACATGTCGTCTGGCCTCCAGGCGATATTGTCGGATTTATCCAGTTCTTTTTGGCGTACCTTGCTCATGCGTAAATTGCTACCCATAACCCCAGGTAAAAATATAATAGGGATTATTTTTTTAGGCGGAATAGTTAGGTCATGGCGGATGGTATCGTTTATTTCTGTCATATTGACTGTGTATTCCGCCCATCCGCCGACACTCTGCCGAAACTCGCCTTGGTGATTGCCGTGTTCATTCAAGTCGTTATCATCACTCATGGCAGTTCTCCCTTGTAACGTATCGTATAGCTGTCCATGCCATCTCCTTTTTGTAATGGCGTCAGCCCGTCGGCGCCGCTTTTTTCGCTAATAATGTTGCCGTCGTCCCGTATGAGTTCAAAGGCGATATCGGATGCAGGTTTCCCGTCCACTTCCATCAAGCGGACGGCCTGATCAAAACGGGTCACGGGCCTTTCATTAAATTCCTGCGACACGCTCTTCGGCGCCAAGGTTTCCAGGTTGCCGTTGAAGAGCACAGGGGAAGAGGTGAAGAACTGCACCTTGTCGCTGATTTCCAGCATGTGGTTGGCGCCGTGCAGGCGTACGCCTTTCTTGCCCTTGATGTTGACCCAGTCCGCTTCGCTGATCAGCGACAAGACTTTCTGGGCGAGGATTTCCACCTCGTCGCTGTGGGCCTGGATGGACACCTTGCCGCTGGCGGCGATCAGTTTCATGCCGGCCTTGTGCACGAACAGGCTGAAGGTCTTGGCGATGCTGGCAAACATGCTGTCACCGCTGGCAAGTGAAATATGCTTGCTGCTGGTGAGCGCCACATGCTCGCTGGCGGCCAGGTGCATGGACTGGGCCGTGCTCAGCTCGATGCCGGCCGGACTGGTCAGCAGCAAATGCGGTTCGGACAGCTCCGGGAAATCGCCGCTGGCACCCTTGATGGCGGCGTTTTGCCGCTGGATGGATTCAGCGACGGCGCCCTGTTGTGCTGCGCTGTCTTGCGCCCCCGCATCAACGGCCATGCCGGCCAAGTCTTGCTGCAGTTGGCGTGCCTGCGCCAGGCGGGCCTGTGTTTCGTCGAGTTGCTTGACGGAGCCGGCGCCTGCCAGCGTTTCGGTGGTGATCAGCATGCCTTTGGCTGCGCGCAGGGCGCCCCAGGCGCTGCTGGCCAATTCAAAGCCCACGCCGCGCGCTTCCCTGCGGCCGGCATTGTCGTCGATGCGGGTGATGTTACCCAATGAAAGGCGGCTATCCTGATGCTCGCTGCGCAGCTGCGCCTGAATCGCGCCCTTGGTATCGTCGAGCACGAGATGGTTGGCGCTGCGGGTGCCCAGTTCGCGACTGCGCAATCCGGACAGCGCGCGTTGCTGCGGCAGTTGCCAAGGCGGTGGATTGGCGCTGTTGTAGACCACGCCGATGACGATGGGATGGTCGATATTGCCGTCCTGGAATTGCACGACGACTTCCTGGCCCACGCGCGGCAAGGCGATTTGTCCCATTTGCGGACCCGCCATCGGCATCATGACCCGTATCCATGGCGAGCTGCGCTCATCGAATTCACCGAGGCGGTCCCAGTGAAATTGCAGGCGGATGCGCCCCAGTGCATCGGTATGGATTTCCTCCCCGGCCGGTCCGACGACCAGCGCCGTCTGTACACCGGCAACGGTGCATGGCGTGCTGTTGTAGCTGCGGCCCGGGCGCCAACGGATGTCCCGGCGCACGCACAGCATATTGTTGACATAGTGGGAGGGTGCGTTCGGACCGACCTGATAATTATTGCTGGCGCTATGCTCGACTGACAGGATCAGGTACTCGCGTTCGGCAATACTGTCCGGGCGTTCCTCGCCAGGCTGATAGCGCTTTTCCTCGGCGCTGAAATGTCCATCGAGCCGGAAACAAAGACCGGGCTGCGCGCCACGGTGATTGCCTGCCGCCTCGAAATACTGGCGCAAATGGTCGCTTTCCTCCATGCGGCGTTGTGCCAGAGCTTCCCCGGCATCGACATCCTTATAGCCATAGGCGCCCGTGTTTTCATACAGTTCGTGGGCAAATACATCACCCTGCCGATTCAGCGAGTAGCCGCTGGCAAGGCGCGGTTGCGGATTTTTATAGTCGAAACTGGCCAAGGTCAGTTGCCCGGAGCCGATCCGGCGCACGGCTTGCCACTGTTGCAAGCCATCGTCTTCCATGGAACCCGACTCGGAGTGAAAACGCATGGCGCCGTCGCCGGACGCCGTGGCGATCATGTCAGCCAGGGTGCTGTTGTCTGCGAGCCATAGCGTATGGCCATCGGCGCGGTGCTCGTACCAGTAGTGCCAGCCCAGCGCTTCCCAGCGCCGGTGCAGGTGGTTGTAGTCGGTTTCATTGTGCTGGTTGGCGCAGGTGATCTGCGGATCGTCGCCATGGATGCTGGTTTTCCAGTCGCGCTGCTCGTAGTGGGCAAACGTCGTTTCGGTCAACTGCATTACGCTTTGGCCATGAAAGGACACATTGTCCTGGCGCAGCCTGGCGAAGGCCAGCCATGGTTGCAGCACCATCCGGTACCACGCAAAGCCGCCATCGGCGCGCAGCAGGCAAAACTCGCCCACATAGCCGTTAAAGTAGCGCAGCGTACCATCGTCGCGCACCATGGAAATGGTCACCATGCGGCCCATCATGGCCTTGAGCGCAATATGCGCATCATCGGACAGTAATTCGGCCTCGAAACGGAAGTCGCGCGACACTTCCTCCCTGGCGGTCAGCGAATTGACCAGCAGGATGGCGCCGGCAGGTCCATCTTCATGGGGAAAGTCGATCTTCAGCAGGCGCCGTTCTTGCGCGGCGAGGTCGAAGGCCGACAGTGCCGCCTGGATGTTTGCATGCATGGCCTGCCTCCGTTACAGGGATGTGATCAGGTGGGCGCCACAGGCGGTGACGTCGCCGTCATAGGCGTACGGCTTGCCCATGTGTTTTGCGCCGGCGCCATCGGGCTTGATCGGGAAGTTGCCCTTGCACTTGGGGCAGAAGGTGGTGTCATCGGCCAGCGCCGCCGTCTTCCCCATCACGGTGCTGCCTGATGAGGCGCTGGTGACCTTGCCGCCGTGATCGGTTGCGTCTCCGAGCCGGATGACGCCGCGTCCCGTATGTTTCATGCTTGCCTCGCTTTCCAGTGATGGGCTGCTCAGGTCAGTTGCAGCAGATAACGCACTTCGGCGCCGCGTACCTTGCCTTGTGTTGTCTGCAAGAACGTCGTCCAGCCAAGACGTCGTCTTTCTGACGGGTTGGAACTCAGGAGCAGGGGGGTAATGCATGGCGGACTCAATATCAGCCGCACTTCATATTGCAGGTCTGGTACGCCAAACAGCGCCAGTATCTTTGCCAGCGCCGCCGCGCCGGTACTGCGCGGCAGGAAACGCTGCAGGCCGGCGGGATCCAGCGGGCCGAGATGCAGGCAGACACGCATGTCCTGACGCCAAAGCCGCAGGCCAAGCGTTGCGCCACGCGCCAGGGTAAAGTTGACACTGCCCAGCAGGCTGCGCCGGTTTTTTTCCAGATAGTCCCAGCCACCGTGAAATTGTTGCACGGTGACGGGTACGCCGCAGTACTCGGCCAGCACGGGGCCAATCGCCTGCGCGGAGACAGGGCGGCAGCGCAGCAGACCCGCGTACCAGGCCGCGACATCCTGCGTCACGGCGTCAGCTTCGCCGTTCGACGGCAGCGCACCGCGCCGCACGCCGGCCAGTGCCGTCAGCAAAGGCAGTTGTACATCCCTTGCCTGGGTCTGGAGCGTGGATTCCAGCCGATACTTTTCCCATGCCTGGTAATACAGCGTGAGCATGCGGTGTGAAAAGATATCGAGAAAGGCCGAGACGCCAGCATCTTTGCTCGAAAAACGGTAGGCGGCGATGCGTTCAGAGTGGTGCAAGGGCAGGGTGCCGCCGACGCCGAGAAAACGCATGAACGTCGGCGTCAGGGTCAGCTGTTCATTGCCGTCGAGCGATAGCTGTTCGATTTCACTGGCGGGAAAACTCAAGGACAAGCTGTTCTTGAAGCGCAACACCTGGCCGAAGGCTTGCGCATGGGACACGTTCTGCTCGCGTAGCCAGCACAGCAGAATTCGCACCGCCTGCACAAACTGGTAGCGGTACGGTTCGGCCAGCAGGTGTTGTACTACACCAGATTCTGCAGTCCGCTTCTTGGTTTGCATCGGATCAGCTCCTCTCCGCTTTGCCCTGACAGCACCACCAGTTCGATGAAACTGTTGATTTGCACATACAGCCCAAGAAAGTGATCGATCACCTGCACAAACAGGTGCATGCTGCTGCCGACGAACGCTTCTTCGTCCAGCGTGATGCGCACCTCCACGCCATGCGCCAGCGAGGTACCGCGCTTGTGCCGCAGCCATGTCGTGGCCGGCGAGTGCGCGAGTGCGACGATGCCGCCGATCTGGCGTTGCGAGCTTGCCGATTGAGACAGGTCATACAGTGTCAGCATTTCACGCAGTGCTGGCAGACCTTCCTGAACCAGCGCGTGATGATTCAGCGTCAGGTGCGAAATCAGCCGCCAGTGCAGGCCCGCGCCGGGTGAAAAGCATCGCGGCTGGCTGGGGCGTCGCAGCATGTGCAGTGCAGGTCCGCCGCCGCACGGTTGCAAGTCTCCTTGCGGCTGGCCGTATTTGAGCGACAGCGGAAGGTCGCGGTTACTGCAGGTCAGCGACAGCGACAAGCTGGCTTTTTCGTTGATCAAGGGATTGAAGCCGCTATCGACCAGCGTGATTTTCTTTTCGTGGCCAGGACTTTTCATGGCCAAAGCCATGTCGTGGCGCACGATCCAGTAATGGCCTTGTTGCCCCGCGCCCTCGCCATGGCGCAGGCTGTACAGCGGGCGAAATTCGGTCAGCGTGCTTTCGCCTCCCCGTTGGCGCAGCAAACGCACGGCATCGACAGTGACGACTTCGTAACCATGGGCATGGGTAGCATGGGCCAGCACGGAATAGTCGATTTTTTGCCGGGTGATGGCGATCGGCACGCCTTCCTGGCGGAAGAGGTTGACCGCCGGACTGCAGCCCAGCCTTAAGTTGTCGCTGGAAATACTGGACAACATGCGCGCCGCAGCGCAATCGGAGCGCAAACCGGCCATGCACAGATGCAGGGTAAAGCGCTGGCAACCAGGCGGCAGGGCAGCGCTCAGCGCCGCGATATCGATGTCGAAGAAATTGAATTTTTCCGGATACGCAAAATACTCGCTCAGGATGCGGTAGGCCGGTTGCGAACGGGCACCGAAAGGTATCAAGGCATCCGTGTCGGCGAAGCCGACGGGCGCCAAGGGGACGGCGGGCAGGGCCATCCACTGCGCCGCGTCGATCGACACAAAAGCGCAGACTGCATGCATGAACAGGGCATCGCGCAAGGCGGCGGAAAAAGAAGCTTCGCCATCGATGAAGATGCGCAGTGATGCGGGCGCCGCGTCGAGATGCCGGATGCCGATGTTCAGCGAGGAACTGGCTGATGCTGGCAGGCGTACGCCTGGCGGCGGCTTGATCATCGCATCGAAAACCGCGCTTTCCAGTACCGATGCTCCGGTCGTCATGTCGTAGACCGTCTTGAAGCGGCAGCGTACGCCACGTACCGGCGTGGCGTCCATTTCACTGCCGGCCGGCAGGTGCATTACACCCGCTCCAGCCGCTGGGACAGACTGATGGACGATGGTGCACGATGGAAAGGGGCGCAGATAATGTGGAAACAGGGCTTCGAACAGGGCTTCGGTAAATTGCGGATAGTCGTCATCGAGCCGTTTCGAGATGCGTGCCGCCAGCATGGCCACCGATTCGATCAAGTGTTCGACGTGCGGATCCTCGCAAGACTCGCCGGACATGTGCAATTTGCCGGCGATTCTCGGATAGCGTTCGGAGAACTCACGGCAATGCCGCCTTAGCATCACCAGCTCGCGTTCGAAATACGGCAGCAAGTCCTCCATCTCTCTTTTCCTGTGTCTTCGCGGCGGAATGGTCAGTATCCGAGCGTTTGCTCCAAGGTAAATTGCGTTTGCGCAATAATTGAACAGGGTTGCTGCGCAACATCAAGGACTTTCAAACTGGCAACATCAGACTGGCAAGGCAGCATGATTCCAACAGCCAACATGGAGAACGCCATGACATTGCCATCCAAATTACTGTGGTCCGAGGGGCTGGCCATCGGCCCCCAGCAATTCCAGCAGCTGGACCGCTACCATGAAGCGCGCTTGCAGCGTCTGGCTTCACTCATCAATCCGCATTTATGGGGCGTGCACGGCGTCAGCTGGAATGCGGATGCACTGGCCAACAATAGCCTGCGGGCGGACGCCATGTCGCTCGTCTTTCAGGATGGGGAATTCTTTGAGGCGCCGCTTGGCGATGTATTGCCCAGTGCAGTTGACTTGTCCAAGCTGCCTTCCAGCGAACATAGTTTCACTTTTTACGCCGCGCTGCCGGCGCTGCAGGCACACGGCGGCAATGTGAGTTCTGCCGGCGCGCGCTATGTTCAGGCGGATATCGAAACCCCGGATCTGTACAGCGAGGCAGTCAGCATCGATGTGGCTTACCTGAAGAAGCGCGTGTATCTGCTGTCGCAACTGGATCCGCTCCATGATTATCTTGCCATCCCGGTGATCCGTTTGTACCGCGCTGGCAATGGCAGCTTTGAAATCGATGCCTCCTTCATTCCGCCTGGCCTGACCATCAGCGCCGAGTCTTCGTTGCAGAAAATGCTCGATTCGCTGATCGACCGCATGGGCGCGAAAATCGAGGCGCTGTACAGTCGCCACCGTCAACCCGGTAACAATACGGTTGAATTTCATGGCGGGGATGTTTCCTCGTTCTGGATGCTCAATACACTGAGCACGGCCAGCGCCACGCTCAGTCATTGCGCCAGTTACCGGCGCCACCATCCCGTGTATTTGTTTGAAAAATTGATGGCATTGGCCGGCGGCTTGATGACGTTCTCGAAAAAGTACACGCTGAGCGACTTGCCGGCGTATTGTCACGATGACGCGGCTCCCGGTTTCGGCAAGCTCGATGGCATCATTCGCGACTTGATCGATACGGTGCTCCTGTCGCGTTACTTCCCGATTGCACTGTCCAACGACACGCAACAAAACACCCACTATCACGGCTTGCTCGATGCCAAGCGGATTGACCGTCAGACTGAACTCTGCCTTGCGGTCAACGCCGATATGCCGGCGCTGGAACTGGTTGCCACGGTGCCGTTGCAGTTCAAAATATCGTCTCCGGACAATATCGAACTATTGCTTGGCAGGGCACTTCCGGGTGCCGACTTGCGTCATATGGCCCAGGTTCCTGCTGAAGTGCCAGTGCGGCCCAATACCTATTACTTTTCGATCGATAACAAGGGCAGCATTTATGACAGCATGATCAAGGCCCAGGCGATTGCGATTTATGTGCCGTCTGGCATAAAAGGGCTGAAGCTGGAATTGTTCGGCATCAGCGGTACCGCCGCGTAACGATGGTTGTTTTGGCAAAAGATTGCCCTAAGCAATAGACTTGCCCCAGCAGTTGACGTTATCATGTTTTTGTAAGTGTCGGTCGCTGAGCAGTCAGCGCAATGGTGAAACATGGTGACAGCGAGAGTGAGCATGGGCATGGCGAATGATGCGTGATGTGTCTGGCGGCGGGATGGGCAGGGCAGCGGTGCGCCGCTGCGGCCGCGCATTGCTGTTGATGCTATGCGTCGCCGCGGCCGCGCCGGCCCTGGCTGCAGGCGCGGCACCGCCGCACCAGGGGCAGCGCGTGCTGGTCCTCAACGCCTACGATTACGGCCGCGCCGGCGTGGAATCGTACACGCGCACTTACGTGGCCGCCATGGCCGCAGCGGGCCTGGCCAGCGAAGACATCATGGTCGAGCACCTGAACCTCAATACCCAGGGCGACCCGGCGCTGCGCAACGAGATGCGTGATTTGTTGCTTTTAAGATACACCCAGATGATGGGGCGCAAGGCTGACCTGATCGTTGCCATGCAGCAGCCGGCGCTCGATTTTTTGCTGTCGGACCTGGCGCCGCTGGCGCGCGGCGTGCCCGTGTTGGCGATTAACACCTCGGGCAAGGCCTTGCCGGTAGGCAGCCCGCTGGCCATCTGGCAGCAAAAGGCGAACGTCGATTTTCCCGGCACCCTGGCGCAAGCGATGGCGCTGTTCCCGGAGACCAAAACCATCGTCATGGCCGTCGGCGCCAGCGAAGCCGACCAGGCCTTGAAGCGCAGCATGCAGCAGGCGGCGCAGGCGTGGCAGGGTATCGTTTTCATGGAGTATCTCGACGGCCTGACCCTGGCGCAGATGCGCGCGAAGGTGGCGCGCCTGCCCGCCGATACGCTGCTGGTGACGGGCAATGTCAACCGCGACGTGGACGGCGCCATCGCCACCCCCGTGCAGTTTGCCGGGGAACTGGCGCGGCTGGCGAACGTGCCCGCCTTCGGCATGTACAACACAAACGTGGGCAAGGGCATCCTCGGCGGCTCCATCCTGCACATCGAAGGGGCCGCGCAGCAGGTGGCGCAGATGTCGCTGGCCGTGTTGGCCGGCAAGGCGCCAGCCGCACCGGGCGCCTTGCTGCCGCCGGTCCGTCCCGTGCCCATGTATGACTGGGAGCAGCTGCAGCGCTGGGATGCCGACATCAGCCGGCTGCCGCCGAACACCCTGTTCTTCAACCGTCCGCCGCAGCTGTGGCACGAGCACCGCGCGGCCGTGCTGTCGGCTGGCGCCGTGTTTCTCGCCATGGCGTGCATGCTGAGCGCCTTGCTGCTGCAGCGCCGCCGTTTGCGCCGCGCCGAGGGCGATGCGCGCGAAAGCGAGCAGCGCTTCCGCATCCTCGTCGAGCATGCGCCCGAAGCCATCGTCGTGTATGACCTGGACCTGGACCGTTTTATCGACGCCAACAGCAGTGCGCAGCGCATGCTGGGCATGTCGCGCGAAGCGCTGCTGGCGCGCGGACCGTTCGACCTGTACACGGGCGAGCAGCCCGATGGTCTGCCTCTGGGACTGATGATGGAAGAGCATCTGCGCCGCGCCATGCTCGGTGAACCCATCCTGGTCGAGCGCAATGTGCGGCGCGCCGACGGCAGCATCTTCCCTTGCGAAGTGCGGCTGGTGCGCTTGCCGATGGAAGGGCGGCGCCTGGTGCGCAGCGGTATCGTCGACATTTCCGAGCGCAAGCAAAGCGAGCAGGAACTGCTCGGCTACCGCGACCACCTGGAGGAACTGGTGCAGCAGCGTACGGCCGCCCTGTCGGTGGCCGTCACCGAGGCCGAATCGGCGAACCGCGCGAAAAGCGTCTTCCTCGCCAACATGAGCCACGAGTTGCGCACGCCCTTGAATTCCGTGATCGGCTTTTCGCAGATGATGGCCGATTCGAGCAGCATGTTCGAGGAAGAAAAGCATAACCTGGCCATCATCAACCGCGCCGGCCACCATTTGCTCACCTTGATCAACGACATCCTGGAATTGTCGAAAATCGAGGCGGGCCGCATGCAGCTGCAGGCGGGGCCCGTGGACTTGAACGGTTTGCTCGACGAAGTGCTCGAGATGGTGCGCATGCGGTCGAGCGACCAGGGCATCGCGCTGCGGCTCGAACGTGCCGGTGTGCCGCCGCTGGTGCGTCTCGATGGCGCCAAGCTGCGCCAGGTGCTGCTCAATTTGCTGTCGAACGCGCTCAAGTTCATCAAGCAGGGCAGCGTGACCCTGTCGCTGGCCTGCCACGCGGAGGACGATGGGCAAGTGGCGCTGGCCTTTGCCGTGCGCGATACGGGCAGCGGCATCGCGGAAGAGGACCTGGAACGCATCTTTGAACCGTTCGTGCAGGCCGACAGCGCCGTGGCGCAGGCCGGCACGGGACTGGGGCTGACCATTTCGCGCGAATTCGTGCGCCTGATGGGCGGCGAGCTGCGCGTCGAATCGACCCTGGGGACCGGCTCCATGTTCCATTTCGACTTGCGCGCGCCCTGCGTACAGTGCCCGGCCGTCGCGCCGCTGGCGCCGGGCCGCGTGGCGCGCCTGCCGGCGGCCCAGCGCGGGCGCACGGTGCTGCTGGTCGACGATGACGACAACTGCCGCAAGCTGCTGACCGGCTTGCTGGAGCCGCTGGGCTTCCAGCTGCAGGAGGCGGCGGGCGGCGTGCAGGCGCAAGCCATGCTGGCGGCGCAGCGCTACGACATCGTGCTCAGCGACTGGCGCATGCCGGACATGGACGGCCTGGCGCTGACGCGCTGGCTGCGCGCGCAGCCGGCGCTGGTGCAGCCGCGCCTGGTGATCATGACCGCCTCCGCCTTCGAGGAAGAAAAGCAGGAAGCGCTGGCGGCCGGCGCCGACGGCTTCCTGCGCAAGCCGATCGAGCAGGAACACCTGTTCGCCATGCTGGAGCAGCAGCTGGGCGTGCGCTTCCAGCGCACCGGCGCCGTGCCGCCGCGCGTGCCGGTCGCGCCATTTGACCTGCAGCAGTCGCTGGGCCAGCTGGGCGCGGACGAACGCCAGGCGCTGCTCGCATCCGTGCAAGCCCTCGATTTGCGGCGCAGTGCCATCGTGCTGGCCGGCGTGGCGACCAGCCTGCCGCAGCTGGCCGCGCACATCGCCGCCATGCTGGAACAGCATCAATACCAGCCACTGTGCGCCTTGCTGGCGCAGCTGGCCAGCGAGCCGCAGGGCGAAGACGCATGACGCTTCACCCATCCAAGGGCGCGCGCCTGGGCGGCGTGTCCATCGTGCTGGCCGTCAGCGTGGCGCTGACCTTTGTCGTCACCGCGCTGCTGCTGGTGTTTGCCGTGCTGTTTTACCAGTCCGAACGCGAGCAGCGCTGGCAGCAGCTGCAGCGCAGCCTGTCCGTCAGCGCGGACCAGCTGGCCGTGGCCATCGAACTGCCCTTGTGGAATCTCGATGAAAAGCAGATGCAGGCCATCATGCGCAGCATGCTGGGCAAGCGCGACCTGGTGGCCAGCTCGCTGACGCCGGGCATCGGCAAGGAAGCGCTGGTCCTGCGCCGTACCGCGGACGGCGCCATCGGCAGCTTTTCCTCGCTGTCCGCGGAGCCGGACTGGCTGGTGCAGCGGCGTCCCGTGACGATGGGCGGGCAAGTCATCGGCAGCGTTGCCGTGTATGCGACGCCTGCTTTGCTGCACGCGCAGCTGCGGCAGCGCGCGCTGGGCATCGGCGCCATGATCGTGGCGCTCGACGTGATCCTCGTGGCCAGCATCTGGCTGCTCATGTGGTGCCTGATGCTCAAGCCCCTGAAGGCGATCGGCCAGTATGCGGCCGGCATCCAGGCGGGGCAGGGCGAAGCGTTCGGCACGCCGCCGAAAGCGTGGTTCCTGGGCGAGCTGCGCACGCTGTACCGTTCTATCCGCGACATGGTGGCGCTGCTCGACAGCCGCTACCGCGCCTTGCAGCGCAGCGAGGAGCGCGTGCAGATGGCCACCGGCGCGGCCAGCATCGGCATCTGGGACTGGAACGTGATCAACGGCGCCTTGCAGTGGGACGAGCAGATGTACGCGCAGTTCAGGGCCGATGCGGACAGCGGCACGGCGCCGGCGGCGATCTGGCGCGCGGCGTTGATGCCCGACGACGTGCCGGCCGCCAAGGAGGCCCTGCGCGCCGCGCTGGGCGCCGGCCAGGCGTTCACGCACGAATACCGCATCCTGTGGCCCGATGGCGCCATCCGCTACATCAAGGTCGACGCCGTGATCTTCCGTGACGGGCAGGGCCAGCCCATGCGCCTGGTGGGGTCGAACTACGACATCACGGCGCACCGCGAGGCCGAACTCGAACTGCTACGCCACCGCCATCACCTCGAAGAACTGGTGGCCGAGCGCACGAGCGCCCTGTCGGTGGCCGTCAGCCAGGCGCAGGCGGCGAACCGCGCCAAGAGCACCTTCCTGGCGAACATGAGCCATGAACTGCGCACGCCCTTGAATTCCGTGATCGGCTTTTCGCGCCTGATGGCCGCCTCGCCCAATATGCACGACGATGAAAAGCGCAACCTGGCCATCATCCACCGCTCCGGCAATCATTTGCTCACCCTGATCAATGAAATCCTCGAACTGTCGAAGGGCGAGGCGGGGCGCCTGCAGGCGCAGACGGCCGTGGTGGCGCTGGCGCCCCTGTTGCAGGAAGTGATGGACATGCTGGGCATGCGCGCCGAGCAGCAGGGGCTGGCCCTGCGCCTCGATTGCGCGGGCCTGCCGGAGGCCGTGCTGCTCGACGCGACGCGCTTGCGCCAGGTGCTGCTGAACCTGATGTCGAACGCCGTCAAGTTTGCCGGCGGCGGCGAAGTCACCTTGCGCGTGCGCGGCGAGCGGCGCGGTGGCGATCAATGGATGCTGTCGTTCGCCGTCAGCGACACGGGTATCGGCATCGCCCCGGAAGACCAGCAGCGCATTTTCGAGCCCTTCGTGCAGGCCGACAGCGCGGGACCGAAAGATGGCACGGGCCTGGGCCTGGCCATCTCGCGCGAATTCGTGCAGCTGATGGAAGGCGAACTGACGGTGGAATCGACGCCGGGGCAGGGCGCCGTCTTCAGCTTCAGCATTCCCGCGCAGGCGGCCGAGGCGCCGCTGCAGGTGCCCGTGCCGCAGCCCGTGTCGCCGGCGCCCGAGGCGCGGCCGGCACTGCGGGCGCAAGATTTGCTGCTGTTGACCGGGGAAGAGCGCGCCGCCTTGCTGGTGGCGCTGCGCGAATTGAACCTGGCCAGGGTGGCGCAGATGCTGGCGGCCCTGCCCGCGACGGCGGCGCCGTTGCTGGTACCGCTGCAAGCCATGCTCGACCAGCATCAGTACCGCCAGCTGTGCGACTTGCTGGAGATTGAGGGGGCGCTGGCGCACGCTTGAAAGTGTGGGCTGACAACATCGGATTCGCTGAAAAGAAGGACTAAGTAGCGCCGATGGATGGTGCTAAATTGCAATAAAGATTATGATGATAGTACGTAGTTCATCGCAAAGAAATGTCTTGTCCAGCGTGGCAACCGACCGCCGCGCCTCATCCAAAGCTGAGAGAACTGCTACATGCACCGCGATTTTTCGGAAGTGAACTCGAAGGGCGAAGTACTGATCGTTGAAGATACGCCGGCTTCGCTGAAGCTGTTGAGCGATTTGCTGGGCGGCGCCGGCTATGCCGTGCGCCAGGCGCCGAACGGTGAGCTGGCCCTGTGGACGGCCCAGGCGCGCCCGCCCGAGCTGATCCTGCTCGACGTGCGCATGCCCGGCCTCGACGGCTTTGAAGTGTGCCGTCGCCTGAAGGAGATACCGTCCCTGCGCCAGGTGCCGGTGATCTTCCTGTCGGCCCAGTACGACACGGACGACAAGGTGCGCGGCTTTGCGCTGGGCGCCGTCGACTTCATCGCCAAGCCCTTCCAGGCCGAGGAAATCCTCGCCCGCACCGACGCCCATGTGCGCCTGGCGCGGGCGCAGCTGCAGCTGGCGCAGGAGCGCGCCAACCTGGAACGGCGGGTGGCCGAACGCACGGCCGAACTGGAGCAAGTGGCCAGCACACTGGCACGCGAAGTGCAGATCCGCCGCGCGAATGAAGAATTGCTGCGCCTGTCGGGCCAGGTCTTCGAAGCGACCCAGGACGCCATCCTGATCACCGATGCGGCCGGCGTCATCGTCACTGCCAATCCCGCCTTTACGCGCATCACCGGCTACGCGGCACAGGAAGTGGTGGGCACGGACATCATGCGCCTGCATGCCGAATACACGGGTGAAGCGGTGCTGCTGGCCCTGCGCCAGGGCTTGCGCAGCAGCGGCTGCTGGTCGGGCGAGGTGCAGACGCGGCGCAAGAGCGGCGATACCTATCCCTGCCTGCTCAGCGTCTCCACCGTGCACGGGCCCGATGGTGCCGTCGTCAACTATATCGGCGTCTTCCTCGACATCAGCGAACGCAAGGCCGAGCAGCATCTGATCGATTTCCTTTCCTACCACGATGCGCTGACCGGTTTGCCGAACCGCGTGCTGCTGCGCGAGCGCTTCGAGCAGGCGCGCGTGAACGCCGTGCGCGACAGCCAGCAGGTGGTGCTGATGTGCCTGGATCTGGACCGCTTCAAGAACATCAACGATTCGCACGGCCAGGCCGTCGGCGACAAGGCGCTGCAAGTGGTGGCGCGTTTCCTGTCCGGCTGCGTGCGCGAAGGCGACACGGTGGTGCGCCAGGGCGGCGACGAATTCCAGATCCTGCTGCAGGACGATGCCCTGCTGGGGCGTACCCTGGAGCTGGTGCAAACCATCCTGGCCGGCCTGCGCGAGGAACTCAGCGTCGATGGCGAACGCCTGGCGCTGACGACCAGCATCGGCATCGCCATGTGCCCGGCCGACGGCGACAGCCTCGATGACGTGCTGCGCCACGCCGACACGGCCCTGGTGCGCGCCAAGGAAATGGGGCGCGACCATTATGCCTTCTTCACGGAGCGCATGGGCAGCGATATCCGCGCCCGCCTGGCGATGCAGCAGCAGCTGCGCGGCGCCATCTGCCGCGATGAATTCGAAGTGCACTACCAGCCGCAGATGTGCTTGCGCACGGGTGCCTTGCTGGGCGCGGAAGCCCTGCTGCGCTGGGATAACCCGGTGCTGGGCAAGGTGCCGCCCGGCCTGTTCATCGCGCTGGCAGAGGAATACGGTTCGATCACGGCCATCGGCGAATGGGTGCTCGAAAGCGTGTGTGCGCAAATCCGCGCCTGGCACGACGCGGGCCTGGGCAGCATCAAGGTGGCCGTCAACCTGTCCGGCAAACAGTTCGCACAGGACCGCACGGTGCCGTTCGTCGAGGCGGCCTTGCGCAAATACGGCATCGCGCCCGCCTGCCTCGGCATCGAGATCACGGAAAGCACGGTGATGGGCGACCCTGACAAGGCCGTGGCGGCCCTCACGCGCCTGAAGGATATCGGCGTGGGCATTTCGCTCGACGATTTCGGCACCGGCTATTCCAGCCTCGGCTACCTGAAACGCTTCCCCATCGACGTGCTGAAGATCGACAAATCCTTCGTCGACGACGTCACCACCAGCAGTAGCGACGCGGCCATCGCCCGCTCCGTCATCTCGCTGGCGCACAACCTCGACATGCGCGTCATCGCCGAAGGCGTGGAAACGCGCGAACAGGTCGACTTCCTGACGGAACACGGTTGCGATGAAATGCAGGGCTATTTTTTCAGCCGCCCCCTGGCTGCGGAAGCCTTCACGGCCTTGCTGCGCGAACGGCGCACCCTGGTCGTGACGGTGGCCGTGGCCTGAGCGCCGCGGTGCGGCCGATGCACCATGCCGGTGCGCCCGCCGCAGCGCGGTGCACGATTCTCACTTTTCCTTCCCCTGACGCTGGCACATATCCTGCTTAGGTAATCGCTTATTTACGCGATTGCCCCGCATGCCAGACAGCACCCGACCAGTCACGCCTTTACCAGCCAGCGCGCACGGCGCCTGGCAGGCGCACCTGCGCCTGGGCTTTGCCTTGCACGAGGGCGTCAGCCGCCTCGTCGAGCGCACGCACAGCGGGCCCCTGCGCGTGCAAAAGCCCCTGTATCCGGAAGGGGGCGCCGTCTGCCACGCCATCATCATCCATCCTCCCGGCGGCGTCGTGGGCGGCGACCAGCTGGCCGTCGACGCCACGGTGGGCGAGGGCGCGCACGCCTTGCTCACGTCGCCGGGCGCCGCCAAGTGGTACCGCGCCAACGGCCACGTCTCGGGCCAGCACATCGTGCTGCGCGCCGGTAGCGGCGCGGCCATCGAGTGGCTGCCACAGGAAAGCATTTTCTTCGACCAGGCGTGCGTGCGCCTGCGCCACGAAGTGGAACTGGCGCCGGACGCCAGCTACATCGGCTGCGACATCGTCTGCCTGGGCCGCAGCGCCTCGGGCGAAGTTTTCAGCACGGGCAGCATCAGCCAGCAGGTGCAGATCCGCCGCGGCGGCAAGCTGCTGTGGTGGGAGCAGGGCGTGCTGGCCGGTGGCGGCGCGCTGATGGCCAGTCCGCTGGGATTGGCGGGCCACACCGTGTGCGCCACCCTGATCACCGTCGGCACGCCAGTTACGCCCGCCGTGCTGGCGGCCGTGCGCGAGATCGCCGTGCCGGCCGGCGCCGCGTTTGGCGCCACGCACATGAAGTCGCTGGTGGTGGTGCGCCTGCTGTGCGGCGACAGCGAGGCGGCGCGCCGCGTCATGCTGGCCGCCTGGCAGCTGCTGCGCCCCGCCATGCTGGGACGCGACGCCGTCGTGCCCCGCATCTGGAACACTTAATCAGGAAAGAACAAGGAAACCATGGACCTGACTCCCCGCGAAAAAGACAAGCTGCTCATTTTTACGGCCGCGCTGCTGGCTGAACGGCGCCTGGCGCGCGGCTTGAAATTGAACTATCCGGAAGCGGTGGCCCTGATCAGCGCCGCCATCATGGAAGGCGCGCGCGATGGCAAGTCGGTGGCGCAGCTGATGTCGGACGGCACCAAGATCCTCTCGCGTGCCGACGTCATGGACGGCATCGCCGAGATGATCCCCGACATCCAGGTGGAAGCGACCTTCCCCGATGGCAGCAAGCTGGTGACCGTCCACCACCCGATACCGTAGTTTTTTGAGAAGGAGCCCCTCATGACCCCAGGCGAATACCAATTGGAAGAAGGCGAAATCAGCTTGAATGCCGGGCGCGCCACGGCCACCGTGGTGGTGGCCAACCGGGGTGACCGGCCGATACAGGTCGGCTCGCACTTCCACTTTTTTGAAGTCAATCCCGCGCTTGCTTTCGAGCGCTGGCGCGCCTACGGCATGCGCTTGAACATCACTGCCGGCACGGCCGTGCGCTTCGAGCCGGGCCAGCAGCGCACCGTGGAACTGGTGGCGCTGGCGGGCGAGCGCAAGGTCTACGGTTTCAATGGCGAAGTGATGGGCGAACTGCAAGACACTCCACCGGGAAAGGATTGAGATGGCCAGCATTCCCCGCAGCGCATATGCCGAGATGTTTGGCCCCACCAAGGGTGACCGCATCCGCCTGGCCGACACGGAACTGTTCATCGAGATCGAGCATGACTACGCGATCTACGGCGAAGAGGTGAAATTCGGCGGCGGCAAGGTGATCCGCGACGGCATGGGCCAGTCGCAGCGCTGCGCGGCCGAGGTGATGGATACCGTCATCACGAACGCCGTCATCCTCGACCACTGGGGCATCGTCAAAGCCGACATCGGCTTGAAGAACGGGCTGATCTTCGGCATCGGCAAGGCGGGCAACCCCGACATCCAGCCCGGCGTCACTTTAGCCATCGGCGGTGCGACCGAGATCATCGCCGGCGAAGGCATGATCGTCACGGCCGGCGGCGTCGACACGCATATCCACTTCATCTGCCCGCAGCAGATCGAGGAAGCGCTGATGAGCGGCGTGACCACCATGCTGGGCGGCGGCACGGGACCGGCCGTGGGTACGGCCGCCACCACCTGCACGCCGGGACCGTGGCATTTGCACGCCATGCTGGCGGCCGCCGACGCCTTCCCCATGAACCTGGGCTTCATGGGCAAAGGTAACGTCAGCTTGCCGCTGCCGCTGGAAGAACAGGTGCGCGCGGGCGCCATCGGCCTGAAACTGCACGAAGACTGGGGCAGTACGCCGGCCGCCATCGACAACTGCCTGTCCGTCGCGGACCGCATGGATATCCAGGTGGCGCTGCACAGCGACACCCTCAACGAGGGCGGTTTTCTCGAGCACACGCTGGCCGCCTTCAAGGACCGCACCATCCACACGTTCCACACGGAAGGGGCGGGCGGCGGCCATGCGCCCGACATCATCGCCGCCGTGGGCCAGTCCAACGTGCTGCCTTCGTCGACGAATCCCACGCGCCCGTTTACCGTCAACACGCTCGACGAGCACCTGGACATGCTGATGGTGTGCCACCACCTGGACCCGGCCATTGCCGAAGACGTGGCGTTTGCCGAGTCGCGCATCCGCCGCGAAACCATCGCCGCGGAAGACATCCTGCACGACATCGGCGCCATCTCGATGATGTCGTCCGACTCGCAAGCGATGGGGCGCGTGGGCGAGGTGATCATGCGCACCTGGCAGACGGCGCACAAGATGAAGGTGCAGCGGGGCGCCTTGGCGCCCGACACGGCGCGCAGCGACAACTTCCGCGCCAAGCGCTACATCGCCAAGTACACGATCAATCCAGCCATCACGCACGGGATTGCGCACGTGGTGGGCTCCATCGAGGCGGGCAAGATCGCCGACATCGTGCTGTGGAAACCGGCGTTTTTCGGCGTCAAGCCGTCGATGATTTTAAAAGGAGGCATGATCGCGGCCGCGCAGATGGGCGACCCGAACGCGTCGATTCCCACGCCGCAACCCGTGCACTACCGCATGATGTTCGGCGCTTTCGGCGGCGGCCTGAAAAAGTCGTTTACGTTTGTCTCGCAGGCGGCCTACGACCTCGATATCGGGCACCAGCTGAAACTGAACAAATCCGTCATCGCCGTGAAGAACATGCGCGGCTTGCGCAAGCACGACATGATCCACAACAGCGCCACGCCGCACATGGAAGTGGACCCCGAAACCTACGCCGTGCGCGCCGACGGCCAGCTGCTCGTGTGCGAAGCGGCCGCCGTGCTGCCGATGGCGCAGCGCTATTTTCTATTTTAAGCAGGAGACAAGCATGCTGACTTTGCATACCAAACTGGGACCTGGCGATGAACGTACGCCGTTTGCCCAACTTGTGCTGCCCTACGATCAGCGCGAAAAATGCCGGCTGCGCGCCGTACTGTCGAATGGCGACGACGTGGCCGTGTTCACCGTGCGCGGCACGGTGCTGCGCGACGGCGAGCGCATGACGGGGCCGGAAGGGCAGGTGGTGCAGATCGTTGCCGCGCGCGAGCCGACCTATCTGGTGCGGTGCGCCGATGCGCACACCCTGCTGCGCTGCGCTTTCCACCTGGGCAACCGCCACACGCAGGCGCAGGTGGGGGACGGCTTTTTGCGCATCCGCAAGGACGTCGTGCTGAAGGAGATGCTCGAAGGCTTGCAGGCGATGGTGACGGAAGAAAGCGCGCCGTTCGAGCCCGAGGCGGGTGCGTACGGCGGCGGCCATGGCCACCACGACGGCCACGGCCAGCACTTGCTGGCGCCCGTGCCGCTGCGGCAGAAGATCCACCGTCCCGGCGATGTGCCAGGCGCTGCGTGATGCAGGCCTCGGCCCTGCTGCATTTGCTGCAGTTCGCCAGTCCGGCCTTGCCGATCGGCGCCTACAGCTATTCGCAGGGGCTGGAAGCGGCGCTCGAATCCGGCCTGGTGCACGACGCGGCCACGGCGCGCGAATGGATCGCCGAGCATCTGGCGCAGGTGGTGGCGCGCTGGGAAGCGCCTTTGTGCTGGCGCTTGATGCAGGCGTTCGAGGCGCAGGATTTGCGCGCCGTGCAGCGCTGGAGCGAGCGTTTCATCGCGTCGCGCGACACGGCGGAATTTCGCGCCGAGACGATCCAGATGGGCTATTCCTTGACCAAATTGCTGGCCGAACTGGGCGTGGCCGACGGCGTCCTGATCGACATGCTGCAGGGCCAGCCGGAAGTGGCCTTGCCTACCGCGTATGCCTGCGCCGTGGCGGCACTGGCGATTCCCCGCGAAGAGGCGCTGCTGGCCATGCTGTTCGCGTGGGCGGAAAACCAGGTACTCGTCTGCGTGAAATCCGTGCCGCTGGGGCAGGTGGCCGGTCAGCGCCTGCTGCTGTCGCTGCGGCCGGACCTGGAAGCGGCGGCGCTGACGGCGCAAACCTTGCAAGACGACGAGATGGGCAACTGGGCGCCCGGCCTGTCGCTGCTGTCGATGCGCCACGAAGTGCAGTACAGCCGCCTGTACCGTTCCTGAACACTACAACGAGAGACCATACTATGACTTCTATCACCTCCAATCCGCTGCGCGTGGGCATCGGCGGGCCCGTCGGCTCGGGCAAGACGGCCCTGTGCGAAATGCTGTGCAAGGGCATGCGCGAGCGCTACGACATGGCCGTCATCACGAACGACATCTACACCAAGGAAGACATGGAAATCCTGCTGCGCGCGGACGCCTTGCCGGCCGAGCGCCTGATGGGCGTGGAGACGGGCGGCTGCCCGCACACGGCCATCCGCGAAGACGCTTCCATCAACCTGGAAGCGATCGCGCGCATGCAGGCGGATTTTCCCGAGCTTGACTTGATCCTCGTCGAATCGGGCGGGGATAACCTGGCCGCCACCTTCAGCCCGGAATTGTCGGACCTGACGATTTACGTCATCGACGTGGCGGGCGGCGAAAAAATCCCGCGCAAGGGCGGGCCCGGCATCACGCGCTCCGATTTGCTGATCATCAACAAGACGGACCTGGCGCCGTATGTGGGCGCCAATCTGGACATCATGGCGCAGGATGCCAAGCGCATGCGCGGCGCGCGCCCCTTCGTATTTACCAACCTGCGCAGCGGCGACGGCGTGCAGGTGGTCATCGATTTTATCCGCGAGCAAGGTTTGCTCGATCAACCAGGCAAGGAGCTGCAATGAGCGCAACACTGATGAAGAAAACGGCCGCCGTGGCTGCCCTGTGCCTGCTGGCCATGCCCGCCATGGCGCATCCCGGCCACGGCGAGAGCGTGGGCTTCCTGGCCGGTTTCGCCCATCCGTTCACGGGCATCGACCATTTGCTGGCCATGCTGGGCGTGGGCATCTGGGGCGGCCAGCAGCGCCGCGGCCTGGCCCAGCCCGCCACGTTTCTCGGCATGATGCTGCTTGGCGCGCTGGCCGGCATGGCGGGCTTGACGGTACCCGGGCTGGAAACGGGCATCGCCGCCACGGTGGCGCTGGTAGGCCTGGCCATCGCACTGGCGCTGGCCTTGCCGAACTGGCTGGGCATGGGACTGGTGGGCCTGTTTGCGCTGGCGCATGGCAATGCCCACGGTCAGGAATTGCCGGCCGCCTCGGCCGCCTGCGGCTTCATGCTGGCCTCGGCCATCCTGCTGTGGGCCGGACGTTTCACCGGCCAGGTGCTGGCCGAGCGCATGCTGCGGGTGGCCGGCGTGGCCTTGACGGCCGCCGGCGTGGTGCTGATGGGAGTTGCTTAGGCGCCGGGGCGGCGTTCCGACAGTACGATGGGCGCCGCCTTTTCAGGATGCAAGCCCTGGTGGTCCGCATACACGGCGGCAATCGCCGCCATGTCGGCATCCTTGTCGCCCGTCAGATATAAATGGTCGACGACGCCCAGCACCTTGTTCGGGTAGTCGATGTAGACCAGCAGCAAGGGCACCTTGGCTGCGACGGCCAGGTGATAAAAGCCGCTTTTCCAGTTCGGGCGGTAGCTGCGCGTCGCTTCCGGCGTGATGGCCAGCCAGTACCAGTCGGCGGCCAGCATGCGTTCGGCCTGGCGCTGTATCGTGCCGCTGGTGGTGCTGCGGTCGACGGGTTCGCCGCCCAGGTAGCGCAGCACCTTGCCCATGGGGCCGCGGAACAGCGAATCCTTGGCCAGCCAGCGGAACGGCAGCGACAGCGCCCATTTGCCGAACAGGCCGACGATGAAATCCCAGTTGGACGTGTGCGGGTAGACGACGGCGATGCCGCGCGGCCCTGGCAAGGGGCGAAAGCGCATGCGCCAGCCAAACAGGTGAAGTACGCGCAGCGCGCAGCGCTGGTGCCAGGTCGGCAAGTCGCCCGCTTGTACAAATAAATCGTCCATTGATACCCTTCAGTGACACTGTTCTTAATGGGATGGCGCTGGTGGCCATTTTCCTTGAAGCAAAAATTCTGCGCAGGCATTCTATACGGGGCTGGCGGTGGCGACAAGCAGCCGAGGCCGCTATTCATGCGGTGCCGCGGCTGTTACCGCTGCTATTTTAACGATGCTTTGCCACGGTGTCGGGCACTAAATGCGGACAATGTGGTCAAAACTTGATGCAAGGTTGATCCACCCGATAGGGAGCCATGGCATGAAAAACAATATCGATGATGGACATGGGCGGCAAGTCCGAACGGACAAAGTGATGGCCGAGCTCGTAGAGCGTGGCGTGGCGTTTCATCATGCGCTGGGGCGAACGGTGGCGACGGCCTACCTGCGCGAGCACGCGGTGCCGGCCGAGGTGATACGCCGTGTCTTCAGCAGCGTGCAGGCGCGCCGTCCGGCCCGGCCGGCCCGGCGCCGATGGCGCTGAAGGGCAGAAAAAACGGCGGGCGCCGCGATCGTCACGCAGTCCTTTGCGTTCGTATCGTTGCGCCCGCCGCCGGGGGGAGCCGCTAGTTGCTGCTCAGGGTGCCGTTCAGCCGTGGGCCGCCAGCGCCGGGTAGTCCGTGTAGCCGGCTGCGTCCGGCGCGTACAGGGTGGCCGGGTTCAGCGGGTTCAACGGTGCGTCGCTGTGCAGGCGGATGGGCAGGTCGGGGTTGGCGATGAACCACAGGCCAAAGGCGACGGCATCGGCTTCACCCTTGGCCAGCAGGGCTTCGGCCGCCGCCTTGTCCATTTTTTCGTTGGCAATGTACACGCCGCCGAATTCCTGTTTCAGGTACGGACCCAGGCGGTCGTCGCCGAGCGCTTCGCGCGCGCAGATGAAGGCGATGCCGCGCTTGCCCAGTTCGCGTGCCACGTAGCCGAAGGTGGCGCGCGGGTCGGAGTCGCCCATGTCGTGCGCATCGCGGCGCGGCGCCAGGTGCATGCCGACCTTGTCCGCGCCCCATACCTCGATACACGCGTCCGTCACTTCCAGCATCAAACGGGCACGGTTTTCAATTGAGCCGCCATAGTTGTCGGTGCGCAGGTTGGTGCTGTCTTGCAGGAACTGGTCGAGCAAATAACCATTGGCGCCATGGATTTCCACGCCGTCGAAGCCCGCTTTTTTCGCATTTTCCGCGCCCAGGCGGTAGGCCGCGACGATGCCGGGAATCTCTTCCACATCGAGCGCGCGCGGCGTGACGAATTCCTGTTGCGGGCGCACCAGGCTTACATGGCCGGCCGGCTTGACGGCGCTGGGCGCCACGGGCAGGTCGCCGTCGAGGAAGAGTGGTGCGGAAATGCGGCCCACGTGCCACAGTTGCAGCACGATCAGGCCACCCGCGTCATGCACGGCCTCGGTGATGTGTTTCCAGCCTTCCACCTGTTCCTCGGACCAGATACCCGGCGTGTCGGCGTAGCCCACGCCCTGCGGCGTGACGGCCGTCGCTTCCGAGATGATCATGCCGGCTGAAGCGCGTTGCGTGTAGTACTCGGCCATCAGGGCGTTGGGCACGCGGCCCGGATTGCCGGCGCGCGAACGCGTCAGCGGCGCCATGATGATGCGGTTTTTCAGTTGCAGGCTGCCAATGGTGATGGGATCGAATAAAGTTGCCATGGTGGTTGTCTTTCCTGTCGAGAATGCCGCGTGCGGCGATGTGGATGGGGTTGCTGTTACAAACCTTGCTGCATGTGATCGAGAAAGGCCTGGATAGTCGCTTCATTGCGGCTGAAGAAACTCCATTGGCCCACCTTGGTGGCCGAAATCAGGCCCGCCTTCTGCAAGCTGGCCAGGTGCGCCGACACCGTCGATTGCGACAGGTTCAGGCGCCGGTCGATCAGGCCGGCGCACACGCCCAGGTGCAGCGGGTGATCCTGCTCCTGGAAATACTGTTCCGGCTCCTTCAGCCATTGCAGGATCTGCCGCCGCACGGGATTGGCCAGCGCCTTGTGGATGGCGTCGATATCCATATTGTTTCTCCTGAACATACAATTCGCTTTTCAGCGATGTATATATCGTGTTTGTTCAATCCTAATATCGCTGTTTTACGATATGACTATCTTACGATATAAATGAAAAGCGTGCTGGCGGCACGCATTTTTGACGGATTCAGGCGGGAAGGGGATTGCGTTGCAGCACGGCCGGACCTGTCAGCACGATGCGCACCAGGTCCACCTGGCGCTGGGCGCCGGCCTT
Source organism: Janthinobacterium sp. HH104 (assembly GCF_001758715.1). NCBI lineage: Bacteria > Pseudomonadati > Pseudomonadota > Betaproteobacteria > Burkholderiales > Oxalobacteraceae > Janthinobacterium > Janthinobacterium sp. HH104. The sequence continues at coordinate 63,553 of NZ_LRIB01000048.1, forward strand.
GGCGGTGGCGCTCTTGATCTGCGTGCGCGCCGTGTGGATGGAAATGCGCTGGCGTTCGGCGTATTCCTGCAGAGAATAGCCGTTGACGAGCGCTTCCGTCAGGCGCGCCTCGGCCACCGTCATGCCATAGAAATTGCGCAAGGTGGCGGCCAGCGAGGTGATCAGGTCGCTGCTGTCGCTGAGGAAAACGGCGATGGCGCTGGCCGAACCGAATGGGCTGTGCCAGGAGGGCAGGGGCGTGACGCGCAGGCGCAACTGTTCGCCCGTCAGTCCGTTCAGATTGAGCACGCCGCCGGGGCCGCCTGCCGCCGTCGTGCCCGTTTGTGCGGCCTCGTGCAGCAGGCGCCGCAGCGCGCCGTTGTCCGCTTCGCGCGGGCAATACAGGGGCGCGCCTTCGCGCAGCTGCAGCAGCCGCGTCGAAGCCGTCATGGCCAGCGCCCGCTCATTGGCGTACAGCAATTGCGACGTGGCGTCGAGCAGCAGCACGCCAAACGGCAGCAATTCCAGTACTTGGGTGGAACTCTGGGACAGCACTTCCAGCCGGCGCAGCTTGCGCTGCAGGGCAAACGCCGTTTGCAGATGCGGCATCAGGTTGCGCATCAGCGCCAGCTCGCCCGCATCGTAGGCGCCCGCCCGTTCGCGGCGCACCACGGTGACGTTGGTGGAGCGTTCGGCGCGCAATTCGACGATGGCCGCCGCCGTATAAAAGATGTCTTGCGGGCGCAGCCAGTCCGTCCAGTATTCGGTTTTCTTCAGGCAATGGTCGGGAAACAGCATGGAGCCGGTGACGACGGCGCCTTCACGGTGCAGGGAGGCGTCTTCCAGCCAGACGTTGCGCGCACCGTAATAGCTGGCAAAGCTGGCCATGGCGTCCGATTCGAAGCCATACGTGGCGGCCAGACCGCTGCCCGGCAGCTGGACATCGACTGAGCGGTTGCTGAAATCATTGGCCCAGATCAAGCCTGCGTGCGACTGCAACTGTTGCGCCAGGGTGGCCAGGAATTGCGACCAGGCACCATGTTGTGTGGCCGCTTCGTAGATCAGGGTAATCAGTGCCTGGCTGGCGACGGCGAGCGATGGCGTCATTGGCGACCCTCATGGCGGCAAGCGGTGGGCAAGACAGACAAGGGCGGCCTTTGCTTCGGCCGCCCGGCTTTCTTAACGCGATTCCAGCCAGCTTTTGCCGCCGGACGTGCACGTGCTGAGGCTGGCGTACTGGCTCACATAGTTATAGCCGCTGCCGCAGCCGCCTTCGCCCGATTTGACGGGGCCGTAGCAAGCGCCTTCATAGCTGAGCTTACCATTGACGGTGGTGCTTTTGACACAGAAATTGTAGTTGCTTGCCGTGGTGTTGTTGGGCAAGGTGGTGCCATTGTTTTGCCCGCAGCCGAGTTCCTTGCTCACGCTGCGCGCGTAGTCGACCATTTTCTGGTACGTGCCGCTGTAGTAGGCATCGGCCTTGGCTTTTTCTCCCAGCTTGCAGGCGGCGATCACGCTGTCGTAGCCGGAATCGGCCTGCGCATAGTTGCCCGATACCTGGATGCCGCAGGCGCTGGCCTGCTTGCGTTCCGCGTCGCTGATCAGATTGCTGTACTGGCAGTTTGCCGAGGTGCCGCTGGTGCCGCCGGCGCTGGTGGAACCGCTGCCCGAGCTGGTGTCGTCGCTGCCGCCGCCACCGCAGGCGGACAGCATGAGGCAGCCGAGTAAAGTGACGGCAAAGGTGGTTGGATGTGCTTGCATGATTTCCCCTGTGGACTGTGACGTGCCACCATGTATCTGGTGGTATCTTTTTTATTGCTACAAGGAATTGTATCGGGCATGTTTTTTGGAAACATCACCCATATGGGGTATGCGCGGGCAGCACGGAGTGGGGGAGGGCGGCCGGCTGGCCGCCCCGGCAGCCATCAGGCGAAGTGGAACAGCAGCAAGGCGATGACGGCAGGCACCGTTTGCAGGTAGAGGATGCGCGTCATGACGGTGGCCGCGCCCCACACGCCGGCCACGGCGATGCACGCCAGGCCGAACACGGTGAATGCATAAGCGATGGCCGCGTCCGGGTGAAAAAAGCCCAGCGCCAGCGCGGCGACAAGAAAGCCGTTGTAGCAACCCTGGTTCGACATGGCGGGACGCACGATCTCCGCCTTTTCCTTGGACAGGCCAAACACCTTGCGTCCGCGCGCATCGAACAGCACGGTTTCCAGCAGCACGATATACACGTGCAGCAACAGGATGAGGGCGGTAAGGATTTGGGCCAGTAGCAACATTGTTGTTCCCGAAAGTGAATGGATGCGGCAATTATGCTGCCAAGTGCATGTTTTTTGGCAACTTTCGATTAGAGCGATGGTACTAGCGCAAAGTGTGCTTGGGGCAAGATTTTTCACCCAATGGTATACTTTTCCCTTTGCTCCTGTGGGGACGACCCCGCTCGATGTAGGGGCTGTATGGCGGGGACGACCCTGCCGCCTCGGGAGAAAAGTATGGCATGGATCATTCTGGTATTGGCGGGTTTGCTGGAAATCGGCTGGGCCATCGGCCTCAAATACAGCGCCGGCTTTACGCGCCTCGTGCCTTCCGTGCTGACAGCTGTTTCCATGGTGGGCAGCGTGGTGATGCTGGGCCTGGCCTTGCGCACGTTGCCGCTGGGCACGGCCTACGCCATCTGGACGGGCATCGGCACCGTCGGCACGGCCATCTTCGGCATCATGGTGCTGGGCGAGCCGGCCAGCGCCGCGCGCATCGCCTGCATCGCCCTGATCGTGTCCGGCATCCTGGGCTTGAAACTGCTCAGCCCACAATAAGGAGGCCAGCATGAGTCTCGCCATGACCTATTTCTACCTGGCCATCGCCATCATCGCCGAAGTGATCGCCACCAGCGCCTTGAAGGCCTCCGAGGGCTTCAGCCGCTTGTGGCCCAGTGTCATCACCGTGGTTGGCTACAGCATCGCCTTCTGGTGCTTGTCCCTGACCCTGAAGGTCATTCCTACCGGTATCGTGTATGCGATCTGGTCGGGCGTGGGCATCGTGCTCATTTCCGCCGTCGGCTGGTTCTGGTTCAAGCAGAGCCTCGACACGCCAGCCTTGATCGGCCTGGGGCTGATCATTGCCGGCGTGCTCGTGATTAACTTGTTTTCCAAGTCCGTCGGGCACTAGGAGCCTATCCCAGTAGATGAATACATCCCCTGCTGGCGCCCCTCAGAAGCGGGGACTGCGTTGATCGTCGTCGCGTGGCTCGCCACGCGTCCTCCTCACGCCTTGTCCGCGCTCCTGATGAACTACCAGCAGATGACGCTCCCTACTGGAATAGGCTCTAATCAAAAACTGCTGGCAACCCGCGCCAGGTAATACCACTCGGCATTGGCTTGCGCGTTGACGTCCGGGAACAGGATATAGGCGTCGAACTCGGCCGTCACGGGCGTGCCGTCCGCGCGCACGCCGATCTGCTCGCCCTGTTTCACCTTGTCAAAGCTGGACCAGGTTTTGATGAAGCGGTCACCCGCGTGCAGCTTGTCGTGCACGACGACCATGTTCAGCGCTTCCATGTCGGCATCGGCGATGGCTTCCGGCTGCGGCGCGTCGATGAAGCCGAGGAAGGCGAGCGTGTTCATGATGGCGCGGTAGGCAACGTCCGGCGCGGCCGGGTCCGCGTGCTGGCCGCATTCCAGGGTCAGCGCATAGCCGCCCGTCGAGCGCATGTATTCCGTCGTGCCCACGCCGTAGCGCAAGACCATGCCCACCTGGTCGCTGCTGCCCAGGCGGCGCTGCACGCCGGCGCCATACGTTTGCAGCCAGCCATCGACGAAGCGGCGTACGCCCAGGCGGCGTGCCAGCGCGCGTTCCTTGTCTTCGTGCTTGAACGGTTGCAGCGGGCCATCGTTGTTGCGCGGACCCACCATGACGAAGGGCTGGCTGTCGGCATTAAACGAGTGCAAGTCCAGCAGCACGTCGTGCTGGCCCAGCAGCGGGCACAGCCAGTTGGCGATGCGGTCTTCGAAATCCTGTGGATTGTCGTTGGGGAACAGGTTGCGGTTCAGGTTGCGGTCGCCGCTGCGCACGCCCTTGGCGTAAGCGAGCGGGTTGGTGATGGGCACGAACGTGACGCTGCCGGCCACGATGGAGAGGGCGCCGCTGTCGAGTTCAGCCATCACGCGGTGGATGCCCTTGGTGCCGCAGGTTTCATTGCCGTGTACGGCGCCGGTGACGATCAGGCGCGGGCCGCTGCCCTGGCCCGTGTAGTTGATGGACTTGAAGTGGAGTGCGCTGCTCATGCTGGACATATCCTATGCTGTTGCGGGAAGGGAAAGCGGGGTCGGCATATTTTAGCGGGATTCGCCACAGGCTCCCGTAAAAATGTGCGCATCGTCGGCCCCGGCATGGCATGATCGGCGCCACCGTTGTTTTTCCTTGCCGAGATCCATGTCTTCTTCTTCATCTTCTTCGCGCCTGTCTGGCCTCGATACCTTGCGCGCGCTGGCCATCGTGCTCGTCTTCATGAATCATTATTTGCTGTTCGTCAGCGAGGGCGGGGCGTTCGGTTTCTGGGGTGAAATCGGCTGGGTGGGCGTGGACCTGTTCTTTGCCCTCAGTGGCTACCTGATCGGCAATCAGATCTTTGCGGCCTTGCGCAGCGAGCACGGTTTTTCCTTGACGCGTTTCTATGCGCGGCGCTTTCTGCGTACCTTGCCCAGTTTCTATGCCGTGCTGGCCTTGTATTATTTATGGCCCGCGTTTCGCGGCGATAGCGCGTTATTGCCGCTGTGGAAATTTCTGACCTTTACGCAGAATATCAATCTGACGCCGGGCACGGCGTTTTCCCATGCGTGGTCACTGTGCGTGGAAGAGCAGTTCTACGTGCTGCTGCCGGCCGTGGCGCTGTTGATCGCCGCGTGTCGCAAGTCCCTGCTGTGGGCCTGGCTGGCCGTGGCCGCCAGCTTTATCGTCGGCATGCTGGTGCGCGCCTATTTGTGGGATGAGTATGTGCAAGTGCCGCGCGGCGGCCTTGGCTATTACAAGTATATCTATTACGCGTCGTGGTGCCGCTTCGACGAGCTGGTGGCGGGCGTGGCGCTGGCGCTGCTGAAGAATTACCATCCGGCCGCCTGGACGCGCCTGACATCACATGGCAACCGCAGCTTGCTGGTCGGAATTGTCGGCACGGCGCTGATGTTTTATGTGTTCCTCAACGATCACTATGGCTACTGGGTGACGGTGTTTGGTTATCCGGCCCTGGCCGCCAGTTTTACCCTGCTGCTGATCGCGGCGCTCAGTCCCGCGAGCGCACTCTATCGACTGCGCGTGCCGGGCGCGGCCAGCCTGGCCCTGTGGTCGTATGCGATTTACTTGCTGCACAAGCAGCTGTGCATTTTATTGCGACCCTATTTGCAAGACGTTGGCCATGGCGCCGATAGCCTCACAGCGATACTGGCCAGTATTGCTGCCAGCATCGCCACGGGCTGGCTTTTATATGCTTTGGTGGAAACGCCGTTCATGCGTTTGCGGGCGCGCTATGTTCCTGCCAATCACGTCTGATTTACATATCGATGACGTCAAGTCCGCGCGGCGTGCCGACCAGCAATTCCAGGATCGCATGCACGCGCAGGTTCGTGTCTTCGTGTTCCGTGTTGAAGATCAGGGTGCGCAGGCCGGGCACGGCTTCCGTGATGTGGTCGCTGGCGTAGGCGTTGATCAATAACAAGACCAGGTCCGTGGCGCCCGCGCCGGGCTGGCGCCGCAGCCGGTCGTGGATCACGTTCAGCAGCGCACGCTGCATGCGCGGCGTGGGGTTGGTGATGTAGGCGAAGACGCTCGGCGTGTTGGCGATGGCCGCGCAGATGCGCCGCTCGATCTCGTCGGGCTTCACGTCGGAGGCAATATCGAAATACGCGGCGTCCCAGCGCGTGCGCGCATACGGATGATGGGGCGGGAAGGAGTCGGCCGTTTCAAAACCGCAAATGCGGCTCAGGGTTTTCAGCCAAGTTAGTATGGTGGAATTCATGCCCCGATTCTAGCGGCATTCCGCATGCGCCGGGCCCTCTCCATATAAAGGAGGCTGACGCCCGGAGAATGATTAAAGTTTCCTGTAAAACAGCCCTTGTCATTCTGGGAAAGCCTCTCTATAATGCTGGTCTTCGGGGCGGTTAGTTCAGCTGGTTAGAATACTTGGTCGACATCCAAGGGGTCGGGGATTCGAATTCCTCACCGCCCACCAGAATGCAGTTAGAGAGAAAGGGTAAACCGGTTATGACACCGCGAACTACTACCAAGCTTTGGGAGTGACGCTAGTCGAACGGGTTTCCTTTGTCTCAAGAAAGTGAAAAACGCGGCTAGTCCGCGTTTTTTTGCGTCCGCGTTTTCCTTTCAGTTTTTCAGTCCACACCACATTGCAGTTTTACCTGGCGCCAGCGCCGATATGGAGATCAATATGCTTACAATCCGACTTCCCGATGGTTCCGCCCGTCAATTCGACGGTCCGGTCACCGTGGCCCAGGTTGCGGCCAATATTGGTACCGGCCTGGCCAAGGCTGCCCTGGCCGGCAAGGTCGATGGCAAGCTGGTCGATACTTCCTATCTGATCGAGCAAGACGCGGAACTGGCGATCGTGACGGACAAGGACGCCGATGGCCTGGAAGTGATCCGCCACTCGACGGCCCACTTGCTGGCGTATGCCGTCAAGGAATTGTTCCCCGACGCGCAAGTGACCATCGGTCCCGTGATCGACAACGGTTTCTACTATGACTTCGCCTACAAGCGTCCGTTCACGCCCGAAGATCTGAGTGCGATCGAAAAGAAAATGGCGGAACTGGCCAAGAAGGATGAGCAAGTCACGCGCAAGGTTGTCGCGCGCGACGAAGCTATCGAGTACTTCAAAGGCATCGGCGAAGCGTACAAGGCTGAACTGATCGGTTCGATCCCGGCCGACCAGGAAGTGTCGCTGTATTCCGAAGGCAAGTTTACGGACTTGTGCCGCGGCCCGCACGTGCCATCGACGGGCAAGCTGAAAGTGTTCAAGCTGATGAAGCTGGCCGGCGCCTACTGGCGCGGCGACTCGAAAAACGAGATGCTGCAGCGTATCTATGGCACGGCCTGGGCCAAGAAGGAAGATCAGGAACTGTATTTGCACAACCTGGAGGAGGCGGAAAAGCGCGACCACCGCAAGCTGGGCAAGCAGCTCGATTTCTTCCATTTCCAGGAAGAAGCGCCGGGCCTGATCTTCTGGCACCCGAAAGGCTGGTCGATCTGGCAGCAAGTCGAGCAATACATGCGCAATGTGTACCAGGTCAATGGCTATCAGGAAGTCAAGGCGCCGCAAATTCTCGACCGTGGCCTGTGGGAAAAAACCGGCCACTGGGACAATTACCGTGAAAACATGTTCATCACGGAATCGGAAAACCGCGCCTATGCGCTGAAGCCGATGAATTGCCCTGGCCATATCCAGATTTTCAACAATGGCATGCGCAGCTACCGCGACCTGCCATTGCGTTACGGCGAATTCGGCCAATGCCACCGCAACGAGCCGTCGGGCGCCTTGCACGGCATGATGCGCGTGCGCGGCTTTACGCAGGATGACGGCCACATCTTCTGCCTGGAAGAGCAGATCGCCGGCGAAGTGACGGCGTTCCACCAGCAGGCGATGGATGTGTACACGGCTTTCGGCTTCACGAATATCGATGTGAAACTGGCTTTGCGCCCTGATAACCGCATCGGCACGGAAGAGTCGTGGGATTTCGCCGAGGAATCCCTGCGTTCGGCCTTGCGCGCCTGCGGCGTGGAATGGACGGAATTGCCGGGCGAGGGCGCGTTCTACGGTCCGAAGATCGAATACCACCTGAAGGATAGCCTGGGCCGCGCATGGCAAGTGGGCACCGTGCAGATCGATCCGTCGATGCCGGGCCGCCTGGGTGCTGAATACGTGGCCGTGGACAACACGCGCCAGGTGCCGATCATGCTGCACCGCGCGATCGTCGGTTCGCTGGAACGTTTCATCGGCATCCTGATCGAACACTATGCGGGCGCCATGCCGTTGTGGCTGTCGCCGGTGCAAGTGTCGGTGTTGAATATTTCCGACGCTCAAGCCGACTATGTACAGGAAGTTACAACAAAACTGCGCAAAGCGGGGCTGCGTGTACAGGCTGATTTGCGTAACGAGAAGATTACCTATAAAATACGTGAACATTCCGTACAAAAATTGCCTTACATCTTAGTGATTGGCGACAAAGAGCGGGATGCGAATACAGTGGCCGTGCGGGCGCGGGGCAATGTCGATCTGGGCGTGATGTCCGTCGATGCCCTGATAGAGCGACTCAAACATGAAGTCGACACCAAGGCCTGACGAGGAAACTCGCTGCACGACCGTCTTACAAGATTTTTAAAGGAAATTACAATAGCTACTGACAAGTCACATCGCATCAATGGCGAAATCACTGCCCCTGAAATGCGTTTAAGCGGGGTCGATAACGAGCCACTCGGTATCGTAAGTTTGGCTGAAGCCTTCCGCCTGGCGGAAGAGGCAAACGTCGATCTGGTGGAAATTGCGCCTACCGCGCAGCCACCGGTGTGCCGTTTGATGGACTACGGCAAATTTAAGTATTCGGAGCAAAAGAAAGCTCACGAAGCCAAATTGAAGCAAAAGATCATCCTCGTGAAGGAAGTCAAATTCCGTCCGGGGACTGATGATGGTGACTACAATATCAAGTTGCGTAATCTCATCAAGTTCCTCGAAGATGGCGATAAAACCAAGATCACCTTGCGTTTCCGCGGTCGTGAGATGGCGCATCAGGATATTGGCTTCCGCATGCTGGAACGTCTGAAAGCCGATCTGGAGCCGTACGGCCAGGTCGAGCAGTTCCCGAAGATGGAAGGCCGCCAAATGATCATGGTTCTTTCGCCTAAGAAGAAGAAGTAAGATACAATAGCGTTTTACTGTGGATCGACGTGGTTTGTGCCTGCATGGGCGCGACACCAGATTCCAGGCAGAATTTGCGCGGCCCGGTCAGCAATGCTCGGGCCGCGTGAACTGTAGTGGACTCGCATCCGCTGCACAACATGTGAAAGCAGGCATCTAAGCGCAGCGTCGTGTTGCCACCTGCAATCCTGTTATAAATGGAGCTGTCCGTAAGAGGACAGATTGCTATGCCTAAAATGAAGACCAAAAGCTCCGCGAAAAAACGTTTTCGCGTGCGTCCAGGTGGAACAGTCAAGTCGGGTCACGCGTTCAAACGCCACATCCTGACCAAGAAAACCACCAAAAACAAACGTCAGTTGCGCGGTACCCGTAACATCAACGCATCGGATGTCACATCCGTCATGCGCATGATGCCGACTGCTTAATCTCACACTCAATTTAAGGAGTTACTATGCCTAGAGTAAAACGTGGGGTTACAGCTCGTGCCCGTCATAAGAAGATTCTTGTTCAAGCTAAAGGCTACCGTGGTCGCCGCAGCCGTGTATACCGTGTTGCCAAGCAAGCAGTTATGCGCGCTGGCCAATACGCTTACCGCGATCGCCGCAACAAGAAGCGCGTTTTCCGCCGCCTGTGGATCGCCCGTATCAACGCCGCTTCCCGTGAGCATGGCGTAACGTACAGCGTATTCATGAACGGCTTGAAAAAAGCAAATATCGAACTGGACCGTAAAGTCCTGGCCGATATGGCTGTGATGGACAAGCCAGCATTCGCTGCGATTGTCAACGCAGTTAAAGCAAAAATCGCTGCGTAAGCATCGGTCATTGCACAACGTCATCCGTAGGGTGACGTCATAAAGAGCGGGGCAGGGGTGTGAACCTTATGCCCCGTTTCCGTTTTTGATTGTTGGACTTTTGATAATCGAGTCCAGAATTGATGTCCAAAACAGGAAATGCCGCATGAACTCCCTAGAAGAACTCGTCGTCTCGGCCCAGGCTGACTTTATCGCCGCCGCAGACGCTGCCGCACTTGAAAACGCCAAAGCCCGCTACCTGGGCAAGACTGGCCAGATTACCGAAATGATGAAGGGCCTGGGCAAGCTGGACCCGGACGCGCGCAAGGCGCAGGGCGCCCTGATCAACGCCGTCAAAGTGCAGATCGAAGACGCGCTGACGGCGCGCCGTGATGCGCTGGCCGATGCCCAGATGCAAGGCCGCCTGAACGCCGAGGCGATCGACGTGACCCTGCCAGGCCGTGGCCGCATGCCAGGCGGCATCCATCCCGTGATGCGCACGTGGGAGCGTGTCGAGGAAATCTTCCGCTCCATCGGTTTCGACGTGGCCGACGGCCCTGAAATCGAAAACGACTGGACCAACTTCACGGCGCTCAACAGCCCGGAAAACCACCCAGCCCGTTCCATGCAAGACACGTTCTACATCGATGGCAACGACACCGATGGCAAGCCCTTGCTGCTGCGCACCCACACGAGCCCGATGCAGGTGCGCTATGCGCGCACGCATACGCCGCCGATCAAGGTCATCGCGCCGGGCCGCACCTACCGCGTCGACAGCGACGCCACCCATTCGCCCATGTTCCACCAGGTCGAAGGCCTGTGGATCGCCGAAGACATCAGCTTTGCCGACCTGAAGGGCGTGTACCTGAATTTCGTCAAGGCCTTCTTCGAGACAGATGACCTGCAGGTGCGCTTCCGTCCGTCGTACTTCCCGTTCACGGAACCGTCGGCCGAGATCGACATCGCCTTTGGCTCCGGCCCGTTGAAAGGCCGCTGGCTGGAAGTGTCGGGCGCGGGCCAGGTGCATCCGACCGTGGTGAAGAACTTCGGCCTCGATCCCGAGAAATTCATCGGTTTCGCTTTCGGCTCCGGCCTGGAACGCTTGACGATGCTGCGTTACGGCATCAACGACCTGCGCCTGTTCTATGAAGGCGACTTGCGTTTCTTGAAGCAATTCAACTAAGCGTTGTTCCGTTTGATTCATGGCGCTTGAGCGCCTGTGCGCTCGCGCTGTGAGCTTTGACCCTTTGAAGGCTTGATTATGCAATTTTCCGAAAACTGGCTCCGTACCATGGTCGATCCGAAGATGACTTCGGACGAACTGGCCCATCTGCTGACCATGTCCGGTCTCGAAGTCGAAGACGTCGATCCTGTCGCGCCCCCGTTCTCGAACGTGGTGGTGGGCCTGGTCCTGGAGATGGAAAAACATCCGAACGCGGACCGCCTGAATGTATGCCAGGTCGACGTCGGCACGGGCACCATGCTCAACATCGTCTGCGGCGCGCCGAACGTGCGCCCGGGCTTGAAAGTCGTCTGCGCGATGGCCGGCGCCGTGCTGCCGCCTGGCGCCGATGGCAAGCCGTTTGAAATCAAGGTGGGCCAGCTGCGCGGCGTCGAGTCGCAAGGCATGCTGTGTTCCGCACGCGAATTGAAATTGTCGGAAGAAAACGCTGGCTTGATGGAATTGCCGGACGACGCGCCGATCGGCCAGAACTTCCGCGATTACTTTGCGCTCAACGACTTGAAATTCACCATCAAGTTGACGCCGAACAAGGCGGACTGCCTGTCCGTGCTGGGCGTGGCGCGCGAAGTGTCGGCACTCACGGGCGTGCCCCTGAATGCGCCGCAGTTCCGCACCGTGCCTGTTTCCAGCGACGAAATCCTGCCCGTGAAAGTCAGCGCGCCGGACCTGTGCGGCCGTTTCACGGGCCGCGTCATCCGCGGCTTGAACGCCAAGGCAGCCACGCCGGACTGGATGAAGCAGCGCCTCGAGCGCAGCGGCCAGCGTCCGCTGTCGGCCCTGGTCGATATCTCGAACTATGTCATGCTGGAACTGGGTCGTCCTAGCCACGTGTTTGACCTGGCCAAGATCCACGGCAGCCTCGACGTGCGTTGGGGTAAGGCGGGCGAATCCGTCAAGCTGTTGAATGGCAACACCATCGCCATCGACGAGTGGATCGGCGTCATTGCTGACGATAAAGAAATCGAATCCTTGGCCGGCATCATGGGCGGCGACGCCAGTTCCGTGTCGGATGATACGGATAGCATCTATCTGGAAGCGGCATTCTGGTGGCCGAACGCCATTCAAGGCCGCGCGCGCCGTTTGAATTTCTCGACCGATGCGGCGCACCGCTTCGAGCGCGGCGTCGATTTCGCCACCACCGTCGAGCACATCGAGCGCATCACGGCACTGATTGTGGAAATCTGCGGCACGCCGGCGACCACCGTCGGCCCCGTCGACGACCACGTGGTGAACTTGCCGCAGCGCCAGCCCGTATCGATGCGCACGGCGCGCGCGCAAAAAGTCATCGGCGTGCCGCTCAACGATGAGCTGATCGCCGATATCTTTACGCGCCTGGCCCTGCCATTTACGCTGGCGGACGGCGTGTTTTCCGTGACCTCGCCCAGCTACCGTTTCGACATCGAGATCGAGGAAGACCTGATCGAGGAAGTGGCGCGCGTGTACGGCTTTGAAAACATCCCGACCTTGCCGCCCGTGGCCGCGAACGTGATGCAGATTGCACCGGAAAATACCCGCTCCTTGTTTGCGGTACGTCATGAACTGGCCGACCTGGGCTTCCAGGAAGTGGTTAACATGAGCTTTGTTGATACGGCATGGGAGCGCGATTTCTCGGGCAACACAAACCCGATCAAATTGCAGAACCCGATCGCCAGCCAGATGAGCGTGATGCGCTCATCGCTGATCGGCAGCCTGATCGCCAATGTGCGCTACAACCTGAACCGCAAGACGAACCGCGTGCGCATCTTCGAAGTGGGCGCCATCTACCAGCGCGACGACAGCGTGGAAAACGGCCCGTTGTCGGTGGCCGGCTACGCCCAGCCGAAGCGCGTCGCGGCCATGGCCTACGGCGCGGTTGCCGACGAGCAGTGGGGCCAGGCCGCACGCACGGTCGATTTCTTCGACGTGAAGGCGGACCTGGAAGCGCTGTTCGCGCCGCTGGTCTTGCGTTTCACCAAGGCGGAACATCCGGCACTGCATCCGGGCCGTTCGGCCAACGTGGAGCTCGATGGCAAGGTCATCGGTTTCATCGGCGAATTGCACCCGCGCTGGATGCAAAAGTATGACTTGCCGCTGGCGCCCGTGCTGTTCGAAGTCGACGCCGCTGCCTTGACGCAAAGAGTCGTGCCCGCGTACCAGGAAATCTCGAAATTCCCTGGCGCCAGCCGCGACTTGGCCGTGGTCGTCAAGCAATCGGTGGCCGTGCAGGATCTGCTCGACAGCTTCCACGCCGCCGCCAAGTCGAGCCCGGCAGCGCGTATCGTGCAAGCCATTGTTTTATTTGATGAATATCGTGGAAAAGGTCTGGAAGCGGATGAAAAAAGCCTTGCTTTCCGGATTAGCTTGCAAGATACTCAAAACACCCTGCAAGACGATGTCGTCGATGGCCTGATGGCTGTCCTGATCGATGCGGCCAAGCAGGGCCACGACGCGAAACTGCGTTCGTAATTACCGGACTGGCCGTCGCCTTGCGTGACGGCCTTTCCGTCGTCAATCGTAGACGAGCTTGCCATGTGGCGAGCTCGGGCGCACAGAAAAGGCAGGGCAGGAAAATTAATAACAGCGACGTTGATTCCGCCGTACTGCAATCCGCACTGGCCGCCGATTTGCATCGGGCCATGCTGGTTGCCAAAGTGCGCCAGGAAGCGGAAAAAGATTTACCGACATTGACCAAGGCGGAACTGGCCGAACTGTTGTTCGAGCAAGTGGGCCTGAACAAGCGCGAAGCGAAGGATATGGTCGAGACCTTTTTCGACGAAATCCGCAACGCGCTCGAGCGTGGCGAGGCCGTCAAGTTGTCCGGTTTCGGCAATTTCCAGTTGCGCGACAAGCCGCAACGGCCGGGCCGCAATCCGAAGACGGGCGAAGAGATCCCCATCACGGCGCGCCGTGTCGTGACCTTCCATGCGAGCCAGAAGCTGAAAAGCATGGTCGAAGAGACCAGTCCGCTGGCACGTGCTGCCTGAGTGAGTGGCGATGAACGAGCGCATCAGTAAAACCGAGTTGATCGCCTTGCCGCCCATTCCGGCGAAACGCTATTTCACGATCGGCGAGGTGAGCGAGTTGTGCGGCGTCAAACCGCACGTACTGCGCTACTGGGAGCAGGAGTTTTCCCAGCTCAAGCCGGTCAAACGACGTGGTAACCGCCGTTATTATCAGCACCATGAGGTGCTGCTGATACGCCGCATCCGCGAATTGCTGTACGAGCAGGGCTTTACCATCAGCGGCGCGCGCAACAAGCTCGACAGCCGCGGCGCCTCGCATGGCATCGCCGACGAGCTGCCAGTGCTGCCGGCCATGCCCGCCGTGCCGCAGGAAGCGCCGCTGGACCGCGTGTGGATACGCAATGAATTAATGGCGATTTTAAACTTGCTAAAATAAGATTTGTACCAATATAGGTGGGGTTGTCCGGTAGCGGTTGGCCAAGTTGACTATACTGCATGGATGCTCCGCCTTGGCGTTGACGCTAGCGTACGGCGCGCCATATTTTGAATATAATGTTAATGTTGCGTTTTTGTTAGTGACGCTGAACCGGAGCAGCGTTCAGGTTCCGGTAGTCTTTCCCAGGCCAGGAAAATTTAAGGGGAAACAATGATACGCGTTGCCATTTGTGATGATCACCAAATAGTACGAGCTGGATTCAAACAGATTTTTTCGTCTTCTGACGATTTCAGTGTGGTGGCGGAAGCCGGTACGGGGCGCGAAGCGCTCGATATCGCCCGCCGCGAAATTTGCGATGTATTGCTGCTCGATATAGCCATGCCCGATCAAAGCGGCATCGATACCTTGCGCACGATCCGCCAGGGCCAGCCGGAATTGCCCGTGCTGATACTCAGCGGCTATCCCGCGCAGCAGTACGCGCTGAACCTGTTCAAGATGGGCGCGAACGGCTATCTGAACAAGGAATGCGAAGCCGACGAGCTGATGACGGCCGTGCGCACCGTATTCCAGGGGCGCCGCTATGTCAGCTCCACCGTGGGCGAGTTGCTGGCGCAGTCGTTCGACCGCGACACGAATGCCGCCCTGCATACGGAATTGTCGGACCGCGAGTTCCAGGTCTTCCTGCGCCTGGCGCGCGGCGCCACCGTGTCCGATATCGGCGTGGCCTTATCGCTGAGCATCAAGACGGTCAGTACCTACCGTACGCGCATCATGGAAAAAATGGGCTTGCAATCTAACAGCGACTTGACCTATTACGCAATGAAAAACAATTTGCTTGACTAGCGCTGCGGTGCGATCATTGAAACATGATCGCTCAGCCAGCTAGCCAGCACGACTTGTGCAGTGCAGCAGTTTGTGGCGAGGACTATAATTGGCCGGCGCCGGCGCTCTCTCCCGCGCCGAACCTTGCTAAGGATGCACATCAGGATGTATTTCACCGCTGAACCGGCCCCGAATCACCGCCTGCCCCTGTACAAGACGATCCTGTGCGTGACGTGCGCCTTGTTGCTTGTACTTAATGGCTTCAGTCTTTATCACAACCTGCAGTCGTTGAAGGGCACGAACGCCTTGCTCAGCCAGAGCGCCCGTGTGGCCGACCGCCTGCAGTATTTGAATGTGCTCGTGCTCGATGCGGAAAGCAGCTTGCGCGGCTATTTCATTTCCGGCTCCGAAACCTATCTGGGGCCGTCGAAGACCGCCACCACCGAAATCGAAAACGAATTCAACGAGCTGCAAACCTTGCTCGCGGGCAGTCCTACCCAGCTGAAAAATCTGGGCCAGCTGAAAAGCTTGATCCGTCGCAAGATGTCGATGTTGCAACAGTCAATCGACGTCTACAAGCAGGGCGGGCTGGCCGAGATCGTGAACATTTCCCGAGTCACCGATGACCGCGCCACCATGGACGAGATCCGCCTGCAGGTGGTGATCATGACGCGCGAGCAGAATGAAGCGCTGTCGACCGGCAGCGCCGCCTTTTATCATGAGTATCAGAAAGCCGTGCTGCTCGGCATCGGCATCAATGCCCTGGCCATTCTCGTGTTGATCATGTTTTACCAGCTGGTGCGGCGCAGCTTCCAGAACCGCGCGGCCGTCGAGTATGCATTGCAAAATGCTAACGATACTCTGGAATCGACGGTCAGCAAGCGTACCGAGCAGTTATCCGTGCTGTCGCGTCATTTGATCAGCGTCAATGAAGTGGAAAAAGCGCGGCTGGCGCGTGAGCTGCACGATGAGCTGGGCGCCAACTTGACGTCGATCAGCATGGACCTGGGCGCCGTCACGCAGCAACTGGCCCACACGCAGCCGGAACTGGCGACGCAATTGCGGCGCGCCAAGGCGACCTTGCTGGAAACGGTGGAACTCAAGCGCCGCATCGTCGAGGATTTACGCCCCAGCCTGCTGGACAACCTGGGCCTGTGCGCCGCCATCGAAAGCTATTGCGAGGATTTTGCGCGCATGAGCTCGGTTCGTTGCGAAACGGACGTGGCCATCAATATCGACAACCGCGAAGCTACCCTGACGATTGCCCTGTTCCGTATCGTGCAGGAATCGCTGACAAATATCATGAAATATGCGCGTGCCGGCATGGTCAGCGTGACTTTGAAACGCAACGAACACGGCCTGGTGCTGCGCGTGATCGACGACGGCATCGGCATCACGGAAGCTGCGCTGCAAAAACCGATGTCGCACGGCTTGCTCGGTATGCGCGAACGGGCTTTGCTGCTGGGCGGTACTCTCACCGTGCGCCAGGGACCGGAAGGCAAGGGGACATGCGTGGAAGCCGTGATTCCGCTGCCGCTGACGCCGGAGCCGGAAGACATCGACGCGGATATCGAAGCATAATTTTCTTTGAGATAAAAAAATGGCCGGGCATGCAGCCCGGCCATTTTTTTAACTATCTTGCATCATCAGCAGCGGGAAACGTCGCGCAGCAAGCGGTCGTATTCCGTCTTGGCCACTTTGTAGCACTCGCCCGCATAGCATTCCAGGCCGGCGCGGTCCAGCACCGTGATATTGCCGCGGCGATAGTGGATCAAGCCTTCTTCCTGCAGCTTGCCGGCGGCGGCCGTGATGCTTTCGCGGCGCACGCCCAGCATGATCG
This sequence comes from Janthinobacterium sp. HH104, assembly GCF_001758715.1. Lineage (NCBI taxonomy): Bacteria > Pseudomonadati > Pseudomonadota > Betaproteobacteria > Burkholderiales > Oxalobacteraceae > Janthinobacterium > Janthinobacterium sp. HH104. The sequence continues at coordinate 80,525 of NZ_LRIB01000048.1, forward strand.
AGATCAGCTCTTGCGTGACTTTCAATTCATTCGATGGCGAACGGTCCAGGCGGTCCAGCAGCCAGCGGCACAGCTTTTGTTCGATCGAGCTGTGGCGGCCGCCGACGGCGTTCTGCGCCATTTGCGCAAACAGGGCGTTGGTGTAGCGCATCAGCAGCTGGGGCAGGGCGCCGCCTTGATTGAAGGCGTCGCGCAGGCTTTGCGTTTTCAGGCGGTAGCCGTAGCCGGCGCTTTGCACGACGGCCGTGCACATGGCGCGCTCGCCTGCCAGCAGCGAGGCACCGGCCACGCCTTCATGGCCGACGACGGCGATTTCCGTCGTGGCGCCATCTTCCATCACGTACAGCAGCGAAATGATGGCGGTGGTAGGGAAGTAGCTGTATTCCAGGTTGTTACCGTAAGCATACAGTTCCTTGCCGAAAGGCAGCTCCACCAGTTCCAGGTCTTCGAACAGCGATTCAAGCGCGGCGCGCGGCAGGGCGGCCAGCAATTCATTCTGTTGGGCACTGCTGAGGCTAACCCGCGACGCAAGCTTGATTTCCCGTCCGGCCGCCGGCATGGCGCGCGGCAGCAACTGGTTCTTCTGGACCGGGGTGCTAAGTTGAGTTTGGTTCATAGTATTCCTCACAGGCTTTTTACATCGGAGTGCGACTGCCGCGTTGCTGGTCAAAGAAGCTGCCGTGCTCATGTGATAACGGCGTTTTGTTCGACCGCGCGGTGCAGATCGCGATGTAGCTACTTTAAAAGCTTATGTAAGTGGCGAACATAAGATTAGCAGTCGCCACTTTGTAGTCTCATTTGAGGCGGAATTGTAGTCCTTGTCCTACGTGCACACTTTTGACTAGCTAGCCTTGCGCCGTTCTGCGCGATTTTGTGATATGACGCGCGGTTTATTGGCGCTCCACAGGCCGGCCGGACGCACGCTGGGCAAGCCGTCGCGCACGGCTGCGGCCGGCGCCTGGCGCGGGTTTGGCGCCTCGTGCTCGCCCAGGCGGAAGCGGCTGACGGCCTGCGTCAGCGCTTCGCCTTCCTGGTGCAGGCGCTGCGAACCGGCACGCGCCTCGTCGACCAGGCCCGCGTTCTGGCGCGTCATGTCGTCGATTTGCGCCAGCGCCTGGTTGATGCGGGCGATCTCGCCATTCTGCTCGGCGCCGGCGCTGCTGATGCGTCCGATCACCACAGCCACCTGCTGCACGGCATCGACCACTTGCCGCATGGTGTTGCCGGCCGCATTGACGAGGTCGCCGCCCGCATCCACGGTGGCGACGGAATCGCCGATCAGGCGCTTGATTTCCAGCGCCGCCTCGTTCGAGCGCTGGGCCAGGCTGCGCACTTCGGAGGCGACGACGGCAAAGCCGCGCCCTTGCTCGCCGGCTCTAGCCGCTTCGACGGCCGCGTTCAGGGCCAGGATATTCGTCTGGAAGGCGATGCCGTTGATGACGCCGATGATATCGACGATCTTGTGCGAGCTGGCCTTGATCGAGGCCATGGTGTCGACCACGGCGCCCACGGTCTGGCCGCCGCGAAGGGCCACGTCGGCCGCCGTCGCCACCAGGGTGCGCCCCTGTCCTACGTGCGCCTCGTTGCGGCCCACGGTGGCCGTCAGCTCGCGCATCGAGTCCACGGTGGCGCCCAGTGCATCGGCCTGCGTGGCCGTGTGGCCGGACAGGGCGGCGTTGCCCTGGGCGATATCGGCGCCGGCCGCCGCGATGACGGCCGCGCCGCTGCGGATTTCCTGCACCAGGGTGGCCAGGCCGTGCGTCATGGCACCGAAGTCGCGCACCAGGTCGCCGATCTCGTCGTGCGCCTGCGAAGTGATGCGCTGCGACAGGTCGCCCGCCGCCGCCGCGCCGACGGCCACGCGCAATAGCGTCACGTCGCGCGCGAACGCGGCATAAAAGCCCGCGCACAGGTAGGCGGCGGCCAGCAGCACCAGCAGCATGGCCGCCAGGATCAGGGCGCGGCGCGCCTCGTCGCGGGCGATGCGTTGCGCCAGCAAATCGTCCAGGGCGCCGGCGGAAGTGCCGGACAGCGCCTGCAGGGCGTCGATCGCCTGCATGCCGGCCGCATGGAATTGCACGCCCGACGTCTGGTCGTAGGAATTCGTCACTTCGTTTTTCGTGCGTTCGAGGAAAGCCAGCGCGGCTGGCACGGCTTTCAGGGCCGGCTGCACGCTGGCGCGCAGTTCCGGCCGGGTGGCGAGGATTTCGTCGAAGCGGGCCGGCAGGCGTTCCAGTTCGTGGCGCGCGATCAGCGCGTTGGCGTTGACGAGCTGATCTTCATTCGCTTCGAACAGGCCCGTGTCGATGTAGGCGGCGCCGCGCCCGGCGATGTCCGACAGGCTTTCGGCCAGGTCGGGCAGGGTGGCGGTGAAGACGGCGCTCAGGTGGTTGGCGCCCGCGTCCGGGTCCAGGCTCAGGTGCGAACGGTCGGCCACCAGCTGGCCCAGTTTCGCCACCTGGCGCAGCAGCGCCGTATGCGCCGCGTAGCTGTCGCGCGCCGCGAGACCGGCCTGGCGGCCCAGCAGGGCTTGCCACTGTTTCGTCAGCTCGGCCGCCTGCGGCAAGCCGGCGCCGGCAGGCAGACGCGCCAGGGCCGCCAGCGCGGCCGTGATGCGTGTGTTCAGGGCCGTGTTGTCCATGCCCGCCTTGCCGCTCAGACGCAAGTGTTCGAGGCCGCGCCGCTGCTGCAGCAGTCGTGTGCCTTCCTGCAGCTGGCGCACATAGGCCACGCCCCGCTGCGCATCCTGCGCCTGGGCCAGCGATTTGCCCAGCTCCGAGATCAGCAGGGTGGTCGCCAGCGCCAAAGGCAGCAGGAAGACCAGGCAGACAAGCATGAATTTGGGCAGCAGGCGCAAGCGCTGCATGAGTCGGATGGCGGGGGTGAGGAGGATTTTCATCGGGTTTCCAGGGTAGGGTGACAACATTTCTGCAGTGCAATGTTGCCTGCGGATTGTGACCCCTTGATGAAGTGCGCCCTGATGCGGTCATTTTTGCCGTTCTCCAGAGTGAAGCAGTTCACACGGAAGGCCGATCCTTCTGTAAAATCGAGGGTTTTTTGCGAGGGCCATATTATGGTCACCAATATGGCCAACGAGAACGACATCACTACCCCCGATTCCAGCGACAACGCGGACATCGCCGCAGCGCCAGCGAGCAGCAAGGCGCCGGCCGTGATCGCGCGCGAAGTGCAGCGCCGCCGCACCTTCGGCATCATTTCCCACCCGGATGCCGGTAAGACCACCCTGACGGAAAAACTGCTGCTGTTCTCGGGCGCGATCCAGATGGCCGGTACCGTCAAGGCGCGCAAATCGGGCCGCCACGCGACGTCGGACTGGATGGAGATCGAGAAGCAGCGCGGCATTTCCGTCGCTTCCTCGGTGATGCAGTTCGAATTCCGCGACCACGTCGTCAATCTGCTCGACACCCCCGGCCACCAGGACTTCTCGGAAGATACCTACCGCGTGCTGACGGCGGTCGACTCGGCGCTGATGGTGATCGATGCGGCCAAGGGCGTGGAAGCGCAGACGATCAAGCTGCTGGCCGTGTGCCGCATGCGCAATACGCCGATCGTCACCTTCATGAACAAGATGGACCGCGAGACGCGCGATCCGCTGGACCTGCTCGACGAACTCGAATCGGTGCTGAAGATCCAGTGCGCGCCCGTCACCTGGCCTATCGGCATGGGCAAGAACTTCCGCGGCGTGTATCACCTGCTGAACGACGAGATCATGCTGTTCAAGGCCGGCGAAGAAAAGGCCGATGGCGCCTTTGAAATCATCAAGGGCATCGACAACCCGCGCCTGCAGGAGATGTTCCCGCTCGAGATGGACCAGCTGCGCATGGAAGTGGAACTGGTGCATGGCGCATCGAACCCGTTCAACCTGGAGGAATTCCTCTCCGGCGTGCAGACGCCCGTGTTCTTCGGTTCGGCCATCAACAACTTCGGCGTGCGCGAGATCCTGTCCGCGCTGGTCGACTGGGCGCCGGCGCCGCGCGAGCGCGATGCGACCGTGCGTTCGGTGGCCCCGTCCGAGCAGCCATTTACCGGTTTCGTCTTCAAGATCCAGGCGAACATGGACCCGGCCCACCGCGACCGCATCGCCTTCTTGCGCGTGTGCTCGGGACGTTTCGAGCGCGGCATGAAGGTCAAGCATTTGCGCCTGGGGCGCGAGATCAAGGTGTCGAACGTGGTGACCTTCATGGCTTCCTCGCGCGAACAGGTGGAAGAAGCGTACGCGGGCGACATCATCGGCTTGCCGAACCACGGCAACATGCAGATCGGCGACAGTTTTTCCGAAGGCGAGATGCTGACCTTTACGGGCATCCCGTACTTTGCGCCGGACTTCTTCCGCTCCGTGCGCATCCGTAATCCGCTGAAGATCAAGCAACTGCACAAGGGCTTGCAGCAGCTGGGCGAAGAGGGCGCGGTGCAAGTCTTCAAGCCGGTGCAGGGCGGCGAACTGGTACTGGGCGCCGTCGGCGTGCTGCAGTTTGAAGTGGTGGCCAGCCGCTTGCTCAACGAGTATGGCGTCGATGCCGTGTTCGAAGGCACGAGCATCAGCAGCGCGCGCTGGGTCAGCTGCGACGACAAGCGCATCCTGCAGGACTTTGAAAACGCGCTGGGCCACAACGTGGCCTACGATGCGGCCGGCAACATGGCCTACCTGGCCACGTCGGGCGTCAACCTGCGTTTGACGGAAGAGCGCTGGCCGAAGCTGAAATTCCACGCGACGCGCGAGCATTCGGCCAAATTGGCTTGATTTAGTGGTGTCGGGTTACGCGCTTTGCGCTAACCCGACCTACGCCGACCTGCCTGTTCATGGTGTGCTGCTGTAGGTCGGATTAGGCCAACGGCCGTAATCCGACACCATCGTTGGCACCAACTCAAGCCGGCAAGATCGTCCGCGTACTCCAGTCGCGCCGCTCCAGCAGCAATGCCGTCAGCTGCGCCGCCGTCATCGGGCGCGCGAAGAAAAAGCCCTGCACGTTGTCGCAGCCCGCTGTCCGCAAAAACTCCACCTGCCGCAAGGTTTCCACCCCTTCGGCCACCACTTTCAGATGCAGGCTGTGCGCCATGGCGATGATGGCCGTGACGATGGCTTCGCCCTCGCCGGGCAGGTCGTGCACGAAGCTGCGGTCGATCTTCAATTGGTCGATCGGCAGGCGCTTCAGGTAGGACATCGATGAATAGCCGGTGCCGAAATCGTCGATCGACAGGTGGATACCCGTCTCCTGCAGGCGCCGCATCAATTCCACGTTGGCGTGGATATTGTCCATCAAGACCCCTTCCGTGATTTCCAGCTCCAGCAAGCCATGCGGCAGCTGCGTTTCGTGCAGGATGGCGCGGATGTCGTCCATCAGTCCCGGATCGCGCGCCTGGCACGCCGACAGGTTGACGGCCACGTGCTCGAGCGAATCGAGCAGGCCCGCCTTGCACCAGAGGGCCGCCTGGCGGCAGGCGCTTTGCAGCACCCAGCGTCCCAGGTCGACGATGATGCCGCTTTCCTCGGCCACGGGGATGAATTCTGCGGGGCTCAGCTGGCCCATCTCGCGGCAATTCCAGCGTATCAGCGCTTCCACGCCGACGATGCGCCCGCTGCGCAAGTCGATCTGCGGCTGGTAATGCAGATACAGTTCCTCGTTTTGCAGCGCGCGGCGCAGGTTCGCTTCCATGCGCAGGCGGCGCTGGGCGCGCATTTCCATTTCGGCCTTGAACACGGCGTAGCGGTTCTTGCCCTGGTGCTTGGCGTGGTACATGGCCGTATCGGCATTGCGCGTCAGGGTGGCCACATCCTGCGCGTCGAACGGATACAGGCTCACGCCGATGCTGGCGCTGACATACAGCTGGTGGCCTTCGAGGTCGAACGGCGCGGCCAGCACGGCGAGGATCTTGCGCGCCACGCTGGCCATTTCCGAGGCGTCGTCGGCCGGTTCGACGATGACGACGAATTCATCGCCGCCGATGCGGCAGATGATGTCGGTGCCGCGCAGGATGGCCACCAGGCGCTCGGCGACGAGCTTGAGCAGCTGGTCGCCGCAGTGGTGGCCCAGCGTATCGTTGACTACCTTGAAGTTGTCCAGGTCCAGCAGCAGCAGGCCCACGCTGCTGTCCTGGCGGTCGGCGCGCGCCAGCGCGTAGGCCAGGGCGTCGTTGAATTCATGGCGGTTCGGCAACTGCGTGACGGAGTCGACGTGGGCCAGGTAGTGCAGATGGCTTTCCGCATGCTGGGCGGCGGTGCGCGTGCGGCGCACCATCAGGAACGTCAGGCCGAATGCGCACAGGCAGACGAGCAGGGTGAAGGCGGCAAATTGCGCCAGGCTGGCATACAGCGGCGCCAGGCTGGCGCGCAGGTAGAGCGCGCCGCCGCCGGGCAGGGTCTTTAATATCGCGGCGCTGCCGTCCAGGTAATCGAGGTGCAGGCCGTTGCGCGGCGCCGCCGGCACGACATCGTTGCCGCTGCGCGCATAGCGGGCAAACGGCGTGCCATAGGGGCTGTAGAGCAGGGCTTGCCGGACATGCGGGGCGGCGGCGAGGGGAGCGAGCAGTTGTTGCGCTGCAAGACGATTGTCTTCGCGCATGGCCTGGGCGGCGGCGGGTGCCAGCATGTCGGCCTGGATGTGCAGGTTGCGCTGGAAGGATGCCTGAAGGGAAAACAATTGAAAGAGGGTCAACAGCAGGCTGGCCGTGGCCAGCATGGCCGCCGCGGCCAGCAAGTTCAGCCGGGCTATCCGGTCGCCGCGCAATTGCACGGACGGCAGTATCAATGGCGTCATCATGACGCTTCCTCCTGCCGGCCCCGCTTGCCGCCGCCCCGTGTGATCGCGCCTCGCCCTGCCATACTTTACGTTCCAGTCTGATGAAAACCGAAGTGAGCCGGAACTCTCAACGTGTTGCCAAGTGTTGCTAAGGCCGACATATTGTCATTTTGCAGCGTGAAAGTACAGGGCGTGCGGCAATTTATATCCATGCGGCACACCGGTGGCAGCAGGCAAGGCGACAAGACAGGCGGAAAAGGCGGACGTGTCTTTCTAATAATAATTCATGCTGAATTTTAATCCTTTTTTTGCCCGCCGTTTTTTTTCTCTTAAAACAATGCTGATAGTAAACAAAATACCAGCAAGAACTTCAATGCACCCGGCCATCGCGGCACGGATAAATTTTTTGACTATATCAGCCATTGCAAGTCATTGATTTTTATAAATTTTAATGAAGAATGCGAGAACGCTATGGCCTTGCTCCGCGAGTTCGTCCATAATCCGCTGATGATGGACGTCCTGATGCTGTTTGTTTTGTCTGCCGCGGCCAAGTCAGCAGCCGCCAGTAAAGCCGGACGTCGCCCTGATGATCAATAGTGAGGATATCTTGGAAAAAAAACCAAAAATTATTTTGTCGTCACAAGACCTGGAACGACTGGAAGCGTTGTTGTATTCCTTGGGTAATAACTTATCGCCGGACAAGGCCGCCTTGCTCGATGAGCTGGGCCGCGCCGAGGTGCTCGAGCCGCAAGAAATTCCCCCGACCGTCGTGACGATGAATTCCACCGTGCGCTTCACGGTGGAAAACAAGGAGGAATTCTGCCTGACGCTCGTGTATCCGAAGGACGTGGAAGGCCAGGCCGACCGTATTTCCGTACTGGCGCCCGTCGGCAGCGCGCTGCTGGGCCTGTCCGTGGGCGACAGCATCGCCTGGCCCATGCCGGGCGGCGTCGTGAAGGTGAAAATCGAGGAAATCGTTTACCAGCCTGAACGGGCCGGCGAATACCACCGATAAGCAGCGACGGCGGACGGCGCCTGCCGTTCGCCTGCCAGGCCGTGCCGGGACTTAACTGTTTCGCTGCACGCGCACCAGCAGCCATCCCGCCACGACCGTGAACGTGACGATGATGGCGACGATGATCCAGAAGCCCTGCGGGTGCTGGGCCAGCGGAATACCCCCCACATTCATGCCCAGCATGCCGGCGATGATATTGATCGGCAAGGCCAGCACGGTGACGATGGTCAGCACGAACAGGCTGCGGCTGTTTTCCTCGTTGACGCTGGCGGCGATCTCTTCCTGCAGCAGCTTGATGCGTTCCTGGAGCGAAGACATATCGCTGAGCACCACCGAAAACTCCTCCGTCGACTGGCGCAGTTCCAGGCTGTCGAGCTCCGACACCCACGATGGCGGGCGTTGCAGCAGGCGGAACAGGGCTGCCGGTTCCGGCGCCAGCAGCCGCTGCAGCCGCACCAGCACGCGCCGCATGGCGCCAAGGTCTTCGCGTTTCGGCACCAGGCGCCCCGCCAGCAAGTGATCCTCGATATCGTCGACCCGCGCCACGGCGTCGCGCACGATGTTGACCAGTACGTCCGCCTGGTCGCGCAGCAGATGGATCAGCAATTCCACCGACGAGCGTATCGGCTCGTGATTCTTGATGACGGCCTGGCGCAGGCGCTCGATCGACTGCAGCGGTGCGCGGCGCGCCGTGATGACGAGGTTTTGCGCCACGCTGGCCCACATGGTGGAAATGTCGGACGCCTCGAACGAGAAGTTGTGCACCACATCGTTGACCACGGCGATCAGGGTGTTTTCCGCCTGTTCGATGCGCGTGGAACGGGAACCCTGGTGCAGGGTTTCATAGAATTCGTCGGCCAGCTGCGTATGCGTCATCAGCCATTTTTCGCTGGCCGCATGCGACAAATTGAAATGCAGCCAGACGAATTCCTGCGCCGGGCGCGCCGCGCCATCGGCCAGCCAGGCCAGCGCCGCCGTCGAGTCGAGCGCCAGCGGCTGCCCGCCGCGGCCAAACAGGAAGCCCCAGACCAGGCCCGAGGTGTCCGAGCCGTAGGTAAAACCGGCAGTTTCCATCGCCATCGTGAATCTTTCTCGTGCAGTGTGATTGATCGTCGCGCGATGTTAATACACGGATGTGTCGGGAAAATGACAAGGCCACCGCGATGGGTGGCCTTGGTGTTAATGCTGCTTAATCGCGGCGGGGATTATCCGGGCGGCGGTCGTCGCGGTTTGGGACCCCGTCGCCATCGCGGTCGTGGCGGTTGCCATTGTCGCGGTCATAGCGGTTGGGGATGCCATCGCGGTCGCGGTCGCCGTTCGGACCGCGCGACCAGCGGCCTTGCTCCATCTGCCAGCGGCCGTCGCGCTGGTTCCAGGCGGGCGGCGCATACACGTAGCCGCGGCGTTCGGCGATCCATACACCTGGCGTCCAGGCGTAGCGCTGGCCGCGCCATTCCCAGTGGCCGGGCGCCCATACGTAGCCGTGGCGGGCGCGCGGGATGGCTTCGCGGCGCGGTGGCGGCGGGGCGATGCGGATGTCGTCATAGCGCACGGGCTGCACTTGCGCGGCGACCCAGCCGCCACGGTCCAGGCGCCAGCGGTTGTTCTCCTGTATCCAGGCGGCGCGGCGGTACTGGTTGCCGCCCCGTTCGCGCAGCCATTCGCCGCCGGTCCAGACGTGGCGCTGGCCATCCCAGTTCCAGTAGCCTGGCGCCCAGACATAGCCGGCGCGCGGCGCTGGCGCGCTTTCAAACCTTGGCGGAGGCGGGGCGTCGCCGATGACAATGCTGACGCCGAGCTGATTCTGTGCCATCGCTTGCGCAGGCAGGAAGGCCGCGGTGCTGATGGCAAGCATGGCTGCTGCGTAGAGTGTGATGGGTTTCATGATGTGCTCCATTTCGGTGATTGCTTGAAATGGACTATAGGCGCTTGCAGGCGGGCAGATCGCCTTTGATTCAACTTATTACAATTGACACAATGCTGGGTGTCCGTGTATCCGTGGCAGATACAAATGGCGGCCTGGCGCGGCGGTATTCAAACTGGCGCCAGGCGGCGTGGTGTCAGCATAGTTGGCTCACAGGGTGCTGGCGGTGGCGTTGCCCAGCAAGGCTTGCCGTTCCTCGATCAGCGAGATTTTCTTTTCCTGTTCCGTCAGGCGCTTGGCGCTGACCACCACGACGGGGATGGCGTTCGCTTGCGCAGCAGCGGCGGTTTGCGCGGCCTGTGGCTGGTTGAAGCTGGCATAGCTGGCGCCGCAGGCGATGGCGACGGCGACGGTAAAGATGGCTTCCATGTTTTTCAGGGTTTTCATGATCGTTCCTTTCGGGTGGCGGGTGGGTATGCATGCACTGTAGCCATGCGCGGGCCGGCGCGCCATGCGCATGCGACCAGCCGTGGTTTTGGCGGGATGGCCTGCAAAAAAACGGCGCTGAAATGCCTGCGCGCGGCGCGGACAGGCGACGGCTTGAATTGAGGCCTAATTAGCCCTGTATCCGCGCATATGAATGCAATTGCCCTATGGCATTATCTGATGCTGCGCACTGCCGTGCCCATGCCGTGCGCGGCAAGTGAGGCCCGGCTATCCTGCTAGAATCGGCATGGCAGCCGTGTTGCGCACACCATTATTCTCATCAGGAGTCACACATGTTCCAATTGTTTGGTTTTGGCGGCGCCCGTTGCCCGCGCTGCGAGCACAAGAACGGCGCCGCCGCCGGCTATTGCGCGCAATGCGGCTTGTCGCTGGGCGCCCCCGACAGCGACGCGGTGCTGCATGCCAATCAATGGCATCTTGCTGATGGGCAACTGGCCCTGTTCTTTGGCGTGCGCGAACTGTCCTCGCTGTTCGGCAGCGCCGCGCGCCGCCTGCAGGTGCCGGCCGAGTCGCGCGCCTGGATCGTGCAATCGGACGCTTTCACCTTGATACCGGCTGGCGATTACGACAGCGCCGCCTTCTTTGCGCGCCTGCCCGCGCTGCTGCCGGCGCGCCCGGCAGAAGTGCTGATCGCGCGCGCCGACGCCGTCAGCCTGGAATTCGACTTGCCGGCCCTGGCCAGCACGGAACTGCTGAACGTCGCCGCGTCCTTGCGTGTCGACATCGCGCTGGGCCAGCCCGATGCTTTCGCGCGCCAGTTCATGCGCGCACCGGGCGCCGTCACGCGCGCCCATTTGCACGCCTTGCTGCTGCCGTCCGTGCGCCAGATCGCGCTGGAATTCATCGGTAGCCGCGCGCTGCGCGAGATGGACGCGAACGCCGACTTGCGGCCCGAATTGAACGAGCGCCTGCAATCGGCGCTGACGCAGCGCCTGGCGCCCAGCGGCCTGGCCGTGGCGCGCGTGGAAACGCTGAGCCTGCGGCACGACAAGCGCGAGGGCGGCGGCGATGCGGCCATCGGCACCTTGTGGCTGGGCGGCGTGCCGGCGCAGGAACTGGAGCAGCATAGCCTGGAGCGCATGAAACAGCTCGACCAGTTGTATGACGAGGAAGAGTGGCAGCGCATCCGCCGCGAGGAACTGGCGGCGCGCCATACGCACCGCCGCGCCGAACTGCGGCAGGATGCGGCGGTGGAAAAGGCGGAGCTGAACCATCAGGAAGCGGAGCGCCTGCAAGCGTTGCGCGGGCGCCAGATCGACCTGTATGGCCGCATCCTGGAAGCGAAATCGCGGCGCCAGGCGCTCGACCATGGCGCCGCGCTGGCGCTGGGCGAGCTGGAACAGGAACTGGCGCAGAAGGGTGCGCAGCGGGCCGATGAAGCGGCCAACTGGGAACACGTGCGGGCGCTGGCCGCCATCAAGATGCGCAGCGAGTTGGAACTGTCGCAGCTGCACGGGCGCGAGCAGATCCAGCTGGCGCAGCAGCGCTTTACGCATCAAGTCCATTTGCAGTCGATCGCGCAGCAAGTGGAAAGCGCGCTGCTGATCGACGATGAGACGGGCCGCCGCACGCAGCTGGCGCGCCTGCGCCAGGCGGAAGCGGATGCGGCCCAGCGCGAGGCGCAGCTGGAGGCGGAGCAGCACCAGGCCGCGTGGCAGGGGCTGATGCTGGCGAATGCGGCGCGCAAGCGCGAAGCGGAGCGGGTGCAGGAGTGGGAAGACCAGATGCAGCTGGCGCGCCAGCGCGAATTGCTGCGCGCCGAAGCGCACAAGGATGAAGCGGCCCAGGTGCAGGCGGCGGAAATCGCGGAAAAAGTGGCGGCGCTGCGGCGCGGCGGCGCGCGCGAAGACGCCATCGCGCAGCAGGAAAAGCTGCTGCGCACCATCGAGGCCGACGGCGTGCACGCGCGCCAGTTGCAGCAGCAAACGCAGCTGGCGCAGCTCGACGCGCTGGCCATCGAGGAACAGCGCCAGCAGCTGCGCCAGCTGGAACAGGAAGCACAATGGCAGCGCGACTTGCTGGCCATGGCGCAGCAGCGCGAAAGCGATTACGCGCGCTGGAAAGGCGAATATGAAGCCCTGCTGGCGCAACAGGCGCATGCGGCCGAACTGGCGCGCATCGACATCGACCGCATCGAGAAAATCGGTTCGCTGAGCGACACGGGCAAGGTGGCCATGGCCGCCGGGCAGAACGCGGCCGTGCTGGCGCAAGTGCTGAAAACGCAGCTGCAAGCGGGCATGAGCGCCGAGCAGATCCACGCGCTGGCGGCGCTGGCGGCGGCCGAGAACAGCGTCGCGCCGCTGGACGCCATGCGCATGGCGCAGGACAGCGTGGCGCAGGAGCGCAGCTATCTGGAAGGCCAGGCGGAACGCGAACGGCGCCAGCAGCTCGACCTGATCAACCTGCAGAACGCGGCGCACGCGCATGGCCTGTCGGCGCAGGCGCAGCTGGGCGTGGCCGTGGCGCAGGCGCTGCAGCCGGGCGCCGCCACCGCAGCAGCGCCGGTCCGCTGCAAGAACGGCCACGCGCAGCGCGCGGGCCATCCGGAAGATAAATTCTGCGCCGCCTGCGGCGTCGCCTTGCAGCCTTGATGGAAGCGTTTCACCCCAGATGATGCAAAAAGCACGAGACAAACTGCGGGAACTGCGCGCCCTCCACGACGACGGGTTGCTCAGCGAGCAGGAATTTGAACGCCGCAAGAACGCCATCCTCGACGCCGAGTACGCGCCGCCCGGCGCCGCGCCTGTGCCGGCGCCGCTGCCCGTACGCCAGGGCACGGAGCTGGGCTTCATGACGGGCCAGGAAATCGGCCCGCAAAACCGCCGCTACCGGCTCGAGCGGCTGATCGGCACGGGCGGTATGGGACAGGTGTGGCAAGCGACCGACCTGGCCACGCACGCGGAGCTGGGCAGCAGCGAAATGGTGGCGCTGAAGATCTTGCCGCCGCAGCTGACGCAAAGCGCCACACACGCCAAGCTGCTGATCGAGGAAGCGACCCAGGCGCGCAAACTCGCGCATGAAAACATCGTGCGCGTCTACGAGTGGGCGCAGGACCCGGCCACGGCCAGCTATTTCATCATCATGGAATGCCTCGATGGCGAAGACCTCGAGCACTATCTGGCGCGCGAGGGCGCGCTGCCCCTGTCCACCGTGCAGGAATTGCTGCAGCCGGTGGCCGACGCCCTGTCGTATGCGTGGGAAAAGCACAAGCTCGTGCACCGCGACATCAAGCCGGGCAATGTCTTCCTGACGGCGAAAGGCGACGTCAAGCTGCTCGACTACGGCATCGCTACGCGCGTGCGCAATGCGGACAGCAGCCTGGCGCTGGACATGCCGAATGCGGGCACGCACGGCTACCGGGCGCCCGAGGCCGGCGCCAACCAGCGCCAGCCCAGCCCGCGCCTCGACGTGTATGCGGTGGCCGTGATGATCTATCAGATGCTCGAAGGGCGTATGCCGTTCGACGACGCGCGCAGCGCCAGCCATTTGCCGTCGGCGCCGCAAGCGCTCAACGCGCAGCAGTGGCAAGTGCTGCAGAACGGTTTTTCGCTGACGCCGGAACTGCGGCCCCAATCGGTGCAAGCCTTGCTGGAAAACCTGGAGCGCGCGGCCGGGCCGTCGCCCGAAGAACTGGCGGAACAGGCGCGCCAGCAGCAGGCGCGCGCGGCGCAGCAGCAAAAGGCGGCGGCGCTGGCCGCCGAACAGGCCCGCGAGGCGGCGCTCAAGGAAGCGCGTGTGCGACAGGAAGAACTGGACCAGCGCCGCAAGGCCGAGATCCAGGCCGCCGCGCTGGAAAAGCAGCGGCAAGACAAACTGCGCCGGGAACAGGAGGCGCAGCGCCATTTCGAAGCGGAAGAGGCGCGCAAGCTGCGCAAGGAAGCGCTGCGCGGCCAGCTGCGCGCGCGCCGCGAAGCCGATGCGGCCACCGCCTTGCAGGAACACCAGGAATTGCAGCGCAAGGCCATCGTCGCCAAGGCGGAAGCTGCCTACCGCGCCGAGCAGGAACGCGCGCGCAAGGAGCAGGCCAGCCGCGCCGCAGCAGCAGCTGTCCCTGCGCCGGCATCCGCGCCGGCGCCGGAAGCCGAGCACGTGGAACCGGTGCCCAATGCGGAAGGCGTCTTGCGCGACGATTTTCTCGATGGTTCGGGACAGGGGCCGGAACTGGTGCTGATTCCCAGCGGCCGCTTCCAGATGGGGGCGCACGAGACGGAACACAAGGCCGCCATCCAGGCTGGCTCGCAGCAGACGTGGCTTGAGCGCGAAATGCCGCAGCACTGGGTCGGCATCGAGCGCCCGTTCGCGCTGGCGCGCCACCCCGTCAGCGTGGGCGAATGGCGCGCCTTCGTCAAGGCGACCGGCTGGGCGGGCGGTTCCGAGACGGACTGGGACAATCCCGGCTTCGTGCAGAACGACCAGCACCCGGTGGTGGGCGTGAGCTGGAATGACGCGCAGCTGTACCTGGCGTGGATGAGCGAGCGCACGGGCCGCCACTACCGCCTGCCCAGCGAAGCGGAATGGGAATACGCATGCCGCGCCGGCACGCGCACGGCCTTCAATGTGGGCGACACGATCAGCACCGAGCAAGCCAACTACGACGGCCTGTACGTCTACAACGGCGGCCCGCGCGGCGTGTACCGGGGCGGCACGACGCCGCTGGGCACTTTCGCGCCGAATTCCTGGGGCCTGTTCGACATGCATGGCAATGTATGGGAATGGGTGCAGGACGTCGTGCACGACAATTACGAAGGCGCGCCAGTCGATGGCAGCGCGTGGGAAGAGGGCAGCGACAGCAGCCGGCGCATCCTGCGCGGCGGTTCGTGGCTGTACCACCCGCGCTATTTGCGTTCTGCCCTGCGCAACGGCTTTTCCACCGTGCTGTCGAACGATATCGTGGGCTTCAGGGTGGCGCGCACGCTCGATTGAGTTGTTGTTATATCGGCTATCTTGACGGATACTTCATGCACCTTAACCGTGCTGGAGTGTCCGTGTTCAAACGCCGCCTGCTGTCCATCGTGTTCGCCTGCCTGCCCATCTCCGCCCTGGCCGGCGATTTGCCTTCCTACCCCTTCATCCACGCGACGGGCACGGCCTACAGCTTCGTCACGCCGGACCTGGGCGAGATCGATTTCGACGTCAGCGTTTTCGACCCGGCGCCGGAGGTAGCCACCGCCCTCGTGCAGACGCGCATCACGGAAATCAAGGCGCTGCTGGTGGAGCAGGGTTTGCCGGAAGCGGCGGCCGGCATCGAGGTGCGCGACGTGCGCAAGGAAATCCGCAAGGGCGCGGAACAGGACCCGGCCAATCCGCAGTACCAGATCAAGGCCAGCGTGCATATCAACGTGGCCGATTTGTCGAAATGGCCCGCCGTCATAGGGCCGCTGCTGGCCATGCCCAACCTCGATGCGTTTGCCGTCACCTTCGGCGCCACGCAGCGCATCCGCCTGGAAGAGGAACTGGTGGGCGAGGCCGTCAAGGATGCGCAGCGCAAGGCCGACGCCATGGCGCGCGGCTTCGGCAAGCGCGTGGGCGCCGTGGCCGGCATCTCGTCGGACCAGCTGAAAAACCTGGGCAATGCGGTCGGCCTGGTGCCGTCCGACCGCTACCAGCGCGCCAACAGCCGCCAGCGGCAAAATCCCGACGACATGCTGATGGTCACCGTCCTCAAGATGGGACAGACGGTCGATGCCGTATTCCGTATCAAATGACCAGGTAGCAGGGCGGCGGGCTGCGCCAAGCGGCCAAACGGTGTAAATTGTGGCTTTCCAAACGCACCAAGGAACGCCATGACCATCAAAGCCATCCGCGACCAGTCGCAACCCATGCGCCACATCGTGCACGTACGCGACCACATCATTTCCGCCGACGCCTCGGTGGAGGAGGGCGGCGGCGACGCCGGCCCTTCGCCGCACGACCTGTACGACGCGGCCCTGTCGGCCTGCAAGGCGCTCACCGTCGTCTGGTACGCCCGGCACAAGGGCATCCCGCTCGAACACGTGGAAGTGTCGACCGAGCGCGATGCCAGCGAAGAGCGCAAGGGCGTGTACCGCCTGGCGGCCACCCTGCACCTGACGGGCGAGCTGACGGATGCGCAGCGCCAGGAATTGCTGGCCGTGGCCGGCAAATGCCCGATCCACAAGCTGATGACGGCCGTCACCACGGAAATCACGACGGTGCTGGCATGAGCGCGGCCATCCTGAAAAGCCACGAAAAGGATCTGGGCGGCGGCTTCGTCGTGCGGCGTCTGTTGCCGTCCGCGGCCAAGCAGGCCGTCGGCCCTTTCATTTTCTTTGACCACTTCGGCCCCATCGACGTGGCCCCCGACGCCAACCACGACGTGCGCCCCCATCCGCATATCGGCCTGGCCACCGTCACCTATCTGTTCGAAGGCGCGATCGACCACCGCGACAGCATCGGCTCGTACCAGCGCATCGAGCCGGGTGCCATCAACTGGATGACGGCCGGGCGCGGCATCGTGCATTCGGAACGCACGCCGCACGACCTGGCGGGACAACCGCACCGCACGCACGGCTTGCAGCTGTGGGCCGCGCTGCCCAAGGCGCACGAAGAGGACGAACCGAGTTTCACGCACACGCCGCAAGCCGACATTCCCGTCGTGCCGCTCGATGGCGCCGTGGTGAAGGTGTTGATCGGCACGGCCTTTGGCCAGACCTCGCCCGTGCGCACCTATATGCAGACGGTGTACCTGGACGTGGCGCTGCAGGCGGGGCGCGAGTTGCGCCTGGAAGGCTTGCCGCCGGAGGCGGCGATTTATCCGGTCAGCGGGGACATGCTGGTCGATGGCGTGGCACTGGTGCCGCACACCATGGCCTTGCTGGAAGCGGGCACGGTGCCTGTCGTAACGGCAGGGGGCGGCCCGGTGCAGTTTGTCGTCATCGGCGGCGAGCCGCTGGACGGCCACCGTTTCCTGTTCTGGAACTTCGTCTCGTCGAGCAAGGAGCGATTGTCGCAGGCGGCCGACGACTGGACCGCCCAGCGCATGGGACAAGTGCCGGGCGAGACGGAATTCATTCCGCTGCCGAAGGCGCCGTTGCGTCCTCCGGCATAAGCGTTTCGTCTAGAACCGCGCGCGCAAGGTTAGTTGCGCCTTGCGCGGTTCGCCATAGAAATTGCCCCACGCAGGCGCGCCCACCGTCTGGTAGTAGCGCTTGTCGAGCAAGTTCGTCACGGACAGCGACGCCGTCCAGTTACGGTCGATCTGGTAGGCGCCGCGCGCGCTGAACAAGGCATACGCGCCTTGCGCCACCGTGACGTTCTGCGTCACGCGCGAGCTCTCCGTCTGGAAGTTCACGCCACCGCCCACGCTCCACTTCTGCAAGGCGCCGGGCAGGCGGTAGTCGCTCCACGCGCGCAGCATGTGGCGCGGCGAGTAGGTGCTGGCGAACATCACGCCCGCATTCGACGTCTGTTCCAGGTACTTGAAGTTGTTCAGGGTGTAGCCGGCAAACAGCTGCCAGCCAGGCGCCACTTCGCCGCTGATTTCCGCGTCGAGGCCTTCGCTGCGCACCTTGCCCGCCGAGAAATAGCATTCCGTGCCGCTGGAGCAGGTATTGACCAGGTCCAGTTCGGCGCGGTTGCGCTGCTCGATGCGGAACAGCGCCAGCGAGGTATTGACCTTGCCGTCGAACAGTTCACCCTTGACGCCCACTTCCAGGTTGCGCCCCTTGAGCGGGTCGAGCAGGGCGCCTTCGGCCGTGCGCTGGTTTTGCGGCTGGAAGATGTCGGACACGCTGGCGTAGCCGGACCAGCGCTTGTCGAACGCGTAGATCACGCCGCCATACGGCGTGACGACGCCGTTTTCGCGGTACGGGTCGATGTATACCTCGCCCGTGTCGCGGTACACGCTGCTCCATTTGTAGTTCGACACGCGCGCGCCCGCCACCACGGTGAGCGGATCGCTGACGCTGAAGCGGGCCACGCCATAGGCGCCCGTCTGCGTCATTTTCGTCAAGCTGGGATCGCCGCGGTAGCTGTTTTCGCGGAACCAGGCGTCGCTCGGTTCGGCCACGCCGTGATTCGGCCGCAGCGGATTGTTCGGCTGCTGCAGCAAGGCCAGGCTGAAATCGCTGTCGCTTTCCAGGCGGTTCGTGTTGATGCCGGCGCTGAAGCCGTGGCGGCGGCCGAAAGCGTTGAATTTGCCGTCGAGCGACAGGTCGAGTCCCTTGTTGGTGCTGCCGTAGTCGAACACGCCGCCATACATCATCATGCCAGCCATGGTGGCGGGATCGAGCGCGCCCTGGCTGAACATGTATTTCACGTCATGCCGCTCGCGCGTGTAGTTGGCGCTGGCCTTGAGCGACCAGTCGGCGTCGAAGCGGTGCTCGAATTCGGCGAAGACGGCCGTCTGGCGGCTCGCCCAGCGGTTCCAGTCGGCGCCGAGGAAGGTTTCGCGCGGCAGTTTCGGGTCGCTGCCATCGCGGTAGCGGGCCATGCCGGAAAAGAACGGCGTCGAATGCAGTTTTTCGTAGCTGGCGCCCGTCGTCAGCTTGCTGCCCGGCGCCAGGTCGAATTCCAGCACGCCGTACAGTACGTCGGTGCGGCTGTCGGCCACGTCATAGAAATAATCGCGCTGGTCGTGCGCGGCCACGGCGCGGCCGCGGATGCTGCCCGATGCGTTCAGCGGACCGGTGACGTCGACTTCGCCGCGCACGTCGTTCCAGCGGCCTGCGCTCAGCGCCAGCTGCACCTGCTTTTCCGCCAGCGGGCGCTTGCGCACCATGTTGATGGCGGCGCCCGGCGAGCCCGTGCCCTGCAGCAGGCCGGTGGCACCGCGCACGATTTCCACCCGGTCCAGCACGGCCGTGTTGCTGGTAAAGCTGTTCGCCTGCGGATAGTACATGGCGCGGTTGACGCCGTCGAACTGGTAAGTGTCGACCATGAAACCGCGCGAATACACATAGCGCCCGCCCATGGGGCTGTCGTACATGGTGATGCCGGTGGTGTTCGCCAGCACGGCGTCGATGGTGTTGAGGTTCTGGTCGTCCATTTTCTGGCGCGTGACGACGCTGACGGATTGCGGAATTTCGCGCAGTGTTTGCACGCCCTTGCCGACGGTGACGGCGCGCGCCGCATACGAGTTGCTGTGCTCACTGACGGGGTCGCGCTCCATGCTGGCGCTGACCGTCACGGGCGCCATGGTCTTTTCCACGCCGGCCGCCGCTGCGGACGATGGCGCCGCCTGGCGCAGCACGTAGGCGCCGTTCGGCAGCTGCACGGCTTCCAGGCCGCTGCCGGCCAGCACCTGGGCAAAGCCCTGGGCTACGCCAAAGCTGCCGCGTACGCCGGGCGAGCGCAGGCCGCGCGTCTGCGCCGGGTCGGTCGACAGGCTGACGCCGGCGGCCACGGCAAAGTCATTCAAGGCGGTGGCCAGCGGGCCGGCTGGTACGGCAAACGCTTGGGCGGTGGCGGCCTGGCCTTGCGCCAGCGCGGGCGCGGCGATAAAGGCGGCGGGGGCGGCGCAAGCCATGGCGAGGACGGCCAGGCGGATGGCGTGCGCGGCGGGATGGAGGACGGGGGTGGTCAGCTGCATGCTCGGTCTTTCTGCTCTAAGGGATAAGAATTGGCGTGTGAATCGGCTACGTGAATTGGCTACCTAATTGGCTACTTAACTAGGAAGCCGAAGCAGCGCAGCGAAACACCAACCCCTGGCGCAAAAAAACTGAAAATAATTACACCGGCCGGGCCGCCACCGTGGCCCAGTAGCGCGTGAAGTACGTCACTTGCAGCCCGTGCGAGGCGCACAGGCTTTCCAGCACGGCGTCGATATCGTCGAGCCGGTAAGTGCCCGTGACGGGGCGCCGCGCCACGGACGCGTCGCACGCGAGGCGCCCGCGCCGGTAGCGCGCCAGCTCCTGCACCAGTTGCTGCAGGGGCCAGTCGGCGGCCACCAGCATGCCGCGCAGCCAGCTGTCCTGGTGCGCGGACATGGCCTGTACGTGCTCCGAGCCGCTTGCGCTGAAGCGCAGCTGCTGTCCCGCTTCGAGGCGGCGCACGGCGTCCGGGCGCGCCGCGCAGCGCACTTCCACTGCGTGTTCGTAGACGCTGACCGTGCTGTCGTCGGCATCGCAGCGCACGCCAAAGCGCGTACCGAGCGCGCGGATCACGCCGTGCGGCGTGTCGACGAGGAAGGGGCGGGCATCGGATGCCGTCGTGATCATGATTTCGCCATGATGCAGGCGGATGCGGCGGTGCGTGGCGCCGTAAGCGATATCGAGCGCGCTATCCGTATTCATTTCCATGCGCCCGCCATCGGCCAGGGTCACGTGGCGGCGCTGGCCCGGCGCCGTGCGCAAGGACGCCGTCCACGCTTGCCATGGGGCCGACTGCAGGCCCGCCTGGCCCAGCGCGATGCCGCCGCCGGCCGCCACCAGCATGGCCAGCACTTTCGCGGCGGTGCGCCGGCGCTGCTGCGCCGCCTGCAGGGCAGGCATCGCCAGCGCTGCCGGTATTGCGCCCAGCTGGCCGTCCATGCGCTGCAGCAGTTCCCAGGCCCGTTCATGCTCGGCGCTGGCATCGCGCCATGCCTGCAGCGCGGCCGGGTCGGCGCCGCCGCACTGGAGTTCCACATGCCAGTGGGCGGCGGCGGCCAGCACCTTGCGGGCGATGGGAGTGGACGAGGATGCGCCGAACATCAGTTAGCCGCCAGCATCAGGCATTCCGTGTAGGCGCGCACCAGGTGCTTTTTCACGGTGGGCAGGGACACGCCGAGCCGCCGGCTGATGTCGACATAGCTGAGCTCCTCGATTTGCGCCAGCAGGAAGATGTCCCGCGTGCGCGCACCCAGGCGCTCGAGCAGGCGGTCGATGGCGAGCAGGGTTTCGATGATGATGGCATGCGTTTCGGCGCTGATCGATATCGGCTCGGTTTGCTGCGCCAGCGCTTCCAGGTAGGCGTGTTCCAGCGCCTGGCGCCGGTAGCGGTCGATCAGCAAGCCGCGCGCGATGGTGGCCAGGTAGCCGCGCGGCTCGCGCAGGGGCGCCAGCGGTGTCACCTCGCGCTTGCCCAGCAGGCGCACGAAAGTGTCCTGCGCCAGGTCAGCCGCCTCGGCGCGGTTGCCCAGCTTGCCGCGCAGCCAGCCATACAGCCAGCCGTGATGCTCGCTGTACAGGGTGTTCAGGTGATTGGCGTGGATGGGACTGACGGTGCTCACTGCGTTCTCCAGGCAAGGGAAGAGCTGGGCTGACGGAACGCGGGGTGCCGGCTGGCTGGGCTGTTTGAGAATGATACTCATTATCACATTGCCATGCGGCCCCCGTCAATCGGCGTCAGCCACCGAGACGCCAGCGCTCCTGCCACTGTTGCAGATCCGCCCAGGCTTGCTGCAGGGCAGCGCCGGACCAGTGCAGCAGGCTGTCCAGCGCCAGCACGCTGCGCTGCCAGTGGATGCCGTCAAAAAACACGTGGTCGGCCACGATGGTGGCGGCCAGCCAGGCGGCGATGATGACGATAATGTCGTGGCGCCCGCTTTTCCACCAGCGCAGCGAGTGGCGGCGGAAAATCCACGGCACGCCCAGCGGATTGGGCCAGTCCGCCAGCAGATGCATGATGCCGCCGGCGGCAAAGCCGAACAGGGGCGGCGCCCACAGGTGGTGCGGCAATTGCAGATACGTGTAGACAAGCAGGGCGATCCAGGCCAGGCCCCAGTGCGTCCATGTGCGGTGCGTGATCCACAGCTTGTGCGTGCGCGCCCACCAGGCCACTTCCAGCCAGTCCGGCGCCGTGCCGCCCAGCGCTCCCATGACAAAGGCGAGCACGCTCAGCACTTGATAGGGACCACCGGCGCCAGCGTGCGCGACCAGGGCCGCGGCGATCACGCCAGCAGCCCAACCGGTCGCATGATGCGCTTTGTTGGAAGCCATAGAAAATGTAAAACGCCATGCGAGGCGTTGTGTGAAATGCAGGGGGATATTAACTGGATGAATATACAGTATGCAAGGGCGTGGAGGGGCGCTATTTGCAGAATATCTGCTGATAATTTGTTAAATTTTGTGTCGGGAGGGCGGGCCAGCGGACTCTGCAACGCATGCCGTCCGGTTAATTGTGTTGTGCGGCTGATAATGTAATTGGCGCAGGGCGCGCTATGCTGAAAGCAGTTTGACGTTTTGAAGAGGTGTCGCCATGAAAATCCCGCGCGAATTGCAGATTCCCGTCCTCGTGTTTTCGCTGGAAGCGGTGTTCATTATTGGCTTGTCGCTGATTTTCCTGGTGCTGGTACCGCGCTAGCGGTCAGGTGTCAGGAGGTGGTGTATCAGGCCGTTTGCATGGTGCTGTCGCACAGCGCCGCGCCTTCGGTGCGGATGATCCAGCATTCCGGATACGGTTCGCTGGCGAAGCGGTTGTGGCGCGCGAAGCCGCTGAGCTTGTCGAGCGCGGTGGCGGGGGCCAGCGCCGTTTCCTTGCCACTGGCCGTGTCCAGGTGCCAGAAACCGCCGTTGCGGTGGAAGAGCACGGGAAGGCAGCTTGCTTGCGGCGTGGCAAGGTGGCTTGCCGGCGTGGGCTGGGTGTCGGGCAGCAGCAGGTAAAAACACTCGGCGCGGGCGCCGTGGTCGATGCGGTGCAGGATCACGCCGTGCGCGAGCAGGGCTGTGACGCTGAGCACGACGATGCCCTTGATGCTGGCAGACAATTCGATGCGCATGCCCAGGCGCAGGGGCACGGGCTTGTGCTTGCCGGGCCACACACCGTCGAGCAGCAGGCCGTAGCGCGACACGTCCTCGATTTCAAAGCCTTGCTGGCTGCGCCGGATGATGGCGTGGCGGCCCGACAGGCGGCGCGTCAAGCCATTATTGTCCTGGCCGTCGGGGCTGAAATGGCTGAGAAGTACATCGGCTTCCGGGTCCACCAGCTCGAAACGCCCCAGCATGCATTCTTCCAGCGCGAACAGGCGGATCTGGCGCTGTTCGCCCGCTTCCGGCGCCGCATTGACGAGGCAAGCGGCCTGGCTCGGGTGCGGATGGCAGTGGCTGGCGGCGGGCAGGTCAACTTCGATTAACTCCTCGTCCCAGGCAATCGTGGTAAAGCCCATGTCGATCTTGCCTTGCGGCGCGGACAGATCCACGTGGGCGATGCCGGCATTGCGCGCCGTCACGTCGAGATTGCAGCCGTCGCCGCCCGTCACGCGGGCGATCGAGGCGTCGTCGGCCATCACGCGCACGTTCTTGTGCGTGCTGAGGAAGATCTGGTGGATTTCCGTCAGGGTGGCGTCGCGGCGCGGCACGAGGATGACAAACGTACACACCCATTTTTGCGCCACGGCGCCATCGACATGGCTGTGGACTTCCACTTCGATCTGGTATTGCCCGTGTTCCTTGTTGCGTGAGGAAAACTCGACAAACACGGGACGCCAGTCGCCGCGCGTGGTGCGCACGAAATCATGCTGCACGTGGCCGCGTGGGATCAGGTCCGAGCGCAGGCGCAAGGTCAGCTGCGGCGCGCAGGCGGCGCTCATGCCGCGCAATTCCATTTTTAATGTTTGCCGTCCGCCTGCCGCGCGCGGATCGAAGCCGCTGATGTGCAGGTGGGCTTGCACTGGCTGGTAAGCTGGAGGGACCGTTGATGGCGCAACGGGCGCTGGCGTGAACGTCGGGGTGGCGGCAGAGGCCTCCACGGAGCGGGCCACCGTTTGAATGGCGGCATCGCGGATAACGGCATCGCGAATAACAGAATCATGTGCAGGGGCGTGCGGAAGCGCCGTTGCCGATGGCTCGGAACGGGCGCTGCGCAGTGCGGTCAACAGGTCGTAGCTGCTGGAGGCAGTCGTTGCTTGCGGGTGGTTGCCCGCGCAGACTGTTTCCCCAGGCAAGACCCAGAACGTACAGTGCGGGTGCTCCGGGTTGCTGCATTTTTTCATGACATTCTGACTCGAATCGAGCTGGGACATTCTGCCCTCTGTTATACATGAGAGCTTACGCGCTTTTGCGCCTGCTTGGCAACTTTCGCGACACCGGAATGCGCTCTTTTTGCCCAAATTCATGCCCCTGGTCACACCTTGCCATACATGTCATGGAAACTATTGCCTAAAAACACATTTTATATCTTTCTGGATATGTTATTTTGCCAACAGTGTCTTAGCCGCGCCGTTTGCTGACGATGACTTCCAGATACTCGCCCGGCACCACCAGCGAGTGGGCGCCGGCCGTATTCAGGCGTTCAAGCATGGCGAGCAGTTCCTGTTCCAGCGCTCCGGCGCCAGTCGCGTCGAGCGCGGCAAACGCCTTGTGGACGGGGCCGTAATAGTCGCGGAAGATTTGCAGCCAGTGTTGGGCGGAAGCGTAGCGGAAATTGAAGACCTTGCTTTGGCCGTGCACCTGCTCCGCCCCCTGGCCGAACAGGGCGCGCACATACGCCTCTTCGCCCCAGCGGGCCGGCGACACCATGCCTGCCGGGGGCGGCACATATTTGCCTATGGTTTTGAACAGTTGCCCGACAAAGCCATCCGGCGTCCAGTTGGCCATGCCGATGCGTCCGCCGGGCCGCAGCACGCGCAGCATTTCGCTGGCCGCGCGCTGGTGGTCGGGCGCGAACATCACGCCAAAAGTCGACAGGGCCGCGTCGAAACTGGCATCGGCGAAGGGTAGGGCTTCGGCGTCGGCCACGCGGAAAGTCACGGCCAGCCCTTCCGCCTCGGCGCGTGCGCGGCCCTTGTCCAGCAGCGCCGGCACATAATCGGTGGACACGACACGGGCAAAGCGGCGCGCGGCCGCCAGGGTGGCGTTGCCATTGCCGGCGGCGATGTCGATGACGTCTTCGTGGGCGCGGATATCGGCGGCCTCGGCCAGCAATTCGCCAACCGGCTGCAGGGTCACGCCGATGATGGCGAAGTCGCCGCTGGCCCAGCTCGCTTGCTGGCGCTGCTTGATGGCGGCGTAGTCGGGCGCGCCTGCGGCGGCCTGCGGTGTCGGGATAGTGTTGCTCATGGCGTGCTCCTGACGTTGGAGAGGTCTATCCTTCAGACCGCGCGCCATGGGCATGGTTCAATTCATACAGGCGGTCGTGAGCGTAGCGGCGTTTTGCATTATGCTGGCGCAACCATTCCCCCACGCTGCCTGACGCCGAGAGATGACCATGCCTGCCCAACGCCCGCTCCAGCTTGCCATTGCCTATGGCGCCACCCTGTGCGTATTTCTCGCCATCGACGCCCTGTGGCTGGCGGTGCTGATGAAGCCCGTGTACGCAGCGGCGCTGGGGCCGCTGCTGGCGGACACGCCGCGCTGGGCGCCGGCCGTGCTGTTTTACCTGCTGTATGTGGCGGGGCTGGTGGTGTTTGCCATCTTGCCCGGCTTGCGGGCGCGCCGCGGACGCACGGCGGCGGCGCTGGGTGCGCTGCTCGGGCTGCTTGCCTATGGCACCTATGATTTGAGCAACTATGCGACCTTGCGCGATTGGCCGCTGGCCTTGACGGCGATCGATATGGTGTGGGGCAGTGTGCTGTCGGCCGTATCGGCAACGGCCGGTTACCTTGCAGCTAGCCGATCGGGACGGTGAACTCCGCCTCGAAGCGCAGCGCCAGCATGGTAATGTTGTCGCTATGCAAGCCTTTTGGCGGATGCAAGAGGAAGTCGTCGAACACGGCGCTGACCGCCTGCGCCGCAGTCTTGCCGGCGCACAGGGCGGGCCAGCGTGCCGTGAGGGCGAGCGGATCCTCGCAGGCCCAGAAACCGTCGCTGGCCAGCAGATAGTGGGCGCCGGGGCGCACGCGCAGCACGCGGCGGTCGCCCAGGTGCGCGAGGAAGGGCGGCAAGGTGGCCGCGTCGAGGCCCATTAAAGGCTTGTCGAGCTGCAAGCTGTCGCTGATGGCGTTGCCTAAAATAAAGGCCTGCGAGATTTGCGGATGGTGCTCGCCATGCACGGCGGCCCGCCAGCGCGTCTCGTCGAGCGCGCCGCGCATGGCGTACACGGTGGCCGGCACGTGGTCGACGGTGAGGATGCTGGCAACCCCGTCGGCAATTTCATACAGGCGCGAATCGCCCACGTGATACAGCAGCGGCGCTTCGCCGGGCGGCACTTCCAGCAAGGTCAGGGTGGTGCCGGGCGGACGCGCCTGGGCTGGCTCGGTCCTGGCGAAGGTGTCTTGCAAGCGCGTGTGCAGCTGGTCGAGCCAGGCCGCCAGACTGGCCGTGTCGAGGCAGGCGGGCATGGCCAGCAAGCCTTGCACGGCCGCTTCCGCCGCTTCGCGCCCATGGCCATGGCCGCCCATGCCATCGAGCACGGCGGCGCGCACATGGCCGCGCGGCCAGCCCGGCACCTGGCAGTGGAATGGCGCCTGCTGCGACAGGCAGACGGCGTGGCCGCTGGCATCGATCAGCAGGAAATTGTCCTGGTTCTCGCGGCGCGGCATGGGGCCGGCGCCCACGCTGGTGCCGGCGGCGGCGTCGAGCCAGGGGCCGAAGTCGAGCCCGTCTTTGATTAAATGCATCGGTTGTTGCGGTCCACGCGGCCAGCAATGTTGATCATAGGACACAGCTTAGCCGAAATCATGCGGGAGCGATACCTTGCCTATTTCGCAAAAAAACCTGCGGCAGCAGGCTGGCGCAGGTTTTTCATGGTGCAGTGCAGGGCGGTGCTTAACGGCGATGGCCCCAGCCGTGACCGTGGCCGTGACCGTGGCCACGGTCATAGTAGTCGCGGCGGTCATAATCACGGTAGTAGCCGCGGCCCGGTTGCACGTAGACGACAGCTGGCGGGCCGTAGTAGCGCGGTGGCGGCGCGTAGTACACGGGCTGCGGCGCCGGGGCGTAGTACACCGGTTGCGGCGCAGGCGCGTAATAGGTTTCGCGGTAGCCGCCGCGATAGCCGCCACGGTCGTAATAGCGGTCATTCGTGCTGATGCTGTTGCCGACGGCGGCGCCCAGCACGCCACCGACGATCGCGCCATTGCGCCCGCCGGTGCTGTTGCCAATGGCCGCTCCGACAACGGCGCCTGCAACGGTATTGAAGTCGCGGTCACCGGCGACTGCGGCCGAAGACACAGCCACTGCCGCTACCATTACCGCACCCAGGAGTTTCTTGTTCAACATGGCATTTCCTTCCATTCCGGCGAGATCACAATGATCTGCATGAAGTGGACTATATCTGCTGCCGCAAGCTTGTTCCACGTCTAATACAACTTATTACAATCCTGCCACGGCCGTAACAAGTCAGCGCCGGCGCGCCTGCCATTCGGGACGCAGCAGGCTGTACATTTTGACATCGCGCATCACGCCATTGATAAAGAAGGCCTGGCGTAGCAAGCCTTCCTGGGTAAAGCCGTTCTTTTGCGCGATGCGCTCGGAGCCGATGTTCAGCGGGTCCATCAGCAGCTCCAGCCGGTGATACGGATAGGCGCTGAACAGGTAATCGACCACCAGGCGCGTCGCTTCGCTCATGTAGCCTTGTCCGTCGCGCTGCCGGTCGAACAGGCGGTAGCCGATCTCGCGCGATGACGGTGTCCGGCTCTTGAAGTGCGTGATCGTGCCGATGATGTGCTGTGAGTGATCTTCGATGAGGAACAATTCGCTGTCCTCGGTGACAAAGCCCGATTGCAGGAAGTCGCGCCGCATGGCCTCGGGCGACTTGAATTGCATGGAGAAAAACTCGCCGCGCGAGGGCAGGTCGTTGACGAGGGAAATATAGGTATTCAGGTCGGCGGCCTGCAAATGCCGGATGGTGCAGAGGGTTCCCTTGAGCATGTCGGTTTCCGGTAGCGATCACGAATCCTGATGGTAATCGACTCTGGGGGAAACAGGCAATCGATCCCGTAAAAGTTGCTGCAATGACAGAACAAATACGCTATCGTAGAAAGCCGTGCCTTGCCCATGACCAAGGCGTACCCGCTTCGACCTCGTTGACTGGAACTGACATCACATGCCTACCATCCTGACTGGCGCGCCACTGCGCCGTTCCGTTTTATCCATCGCCCTTGGCTGCATCGTCAGCGCCGGGGCCATTGCCGCAGCGCCAGGCAATACGCCGCAAGCGCTGGCGCAAGTGCGCGACACGGCGCTGCAAAGCGACTGGGCGTATGCCCGCCTGGCCGACATGACGGATCTGATCGGCCCGCGCCTGTCCGGTTCCGCCGGCGCGGCCGCCGCCGTGCAGCAAGTGGCGAACACCATGCGCCAGCTGGGTGCCACCGTCACCCTGCAGCCCGTGAAAGTGCCGCACTGGGTGCGCGGCGTGGAAACGGCGGAAATCGTCGACTATGCGGGCCGTCCGCAGGGCGTGTCGCAGCGTGTGGTGCTCACGGCCCTGGGCGGCTCGGGCGCGACGCCGGCCGCCGGCCTGACGGCTCCCCTCATCATCGTCAAGAGCCTGGAAGAACTCAAGGCACGCGCGCCGGAAGTGAAGGGCGCCATCGTGCTGATCGACACGCCGTTCGACCAGGAGATGGCCGAGCGGGGCCTGGCCGGCGTCACCTATGGCCAGGGTTCGCGCTCGCGCTTCCTCGGACCGAAGGCGGCGGCCGACCTGGGCGCGGCGGCTGCGCTCGTGCGCTCGGTCGGCGGCGCGAACTTCCGCATCCCGCACGCGGGCGCCACGGGACTGGACGGCAACAAGCGCATCCCGGCCGCCGCCGTCACCGTGGAAGACGCCTTGCTGATCGGCCGCCTGGCCGCGCGCGGTCCCATGAAAATGCACCTGACCCTGACGCCGCAAAACCTGCCGGAAGCGGACAGCTACAACGTCATCGCCGACTGGCCGGGCACGGACAAGGCCGACGAAGTGGTGGTGGTCTCGGGCCACCTCGATTCCTGGGACCTGGCGACGGGCGCGCATGACGACGGCGCCGGCGTCGTGGCGGCCATGGGCGTGGTGGAAACCCTGAAAAAGCTCGACTACCGCCCGCGCCGCACCATCCGCGTGATCGCCTGGATGAACGAGGAGAACGGCGGGCGCGGCGGCCAGGCCTACTTCGAGGCCCACAAGCAGGCGCTCGGCAAACAATATGCGGCCATCGAGATGGACAGCGGGGCCGGCCGCCCGTTCGGCATCAAGGCCAGCGTGGGACCGAAAGCGGAAAAACTGTTTACGCCTTTGCTGGCGGCCCTGCAGCCGATGGGCGCGCACGCGTTCACGCGCCGCGACGCGCTGGGCACGGGCGACCTGCACCGCCTGGAAACGGGCGGCGTGCCCAGTTTCGAGCCGCTGGTCGACAGCCACAGCTACTTCCATTACCACCACACGCCGGCCGACACCCTGGACAAGGTCGACCCGGATAACCTCAAGCGCAACGTGGCGCTGATGTCGTCGCTGGCCTGGTTCCTGGCCAATATCGACGGCGAGATGGGCCGCGCGCCGGAGCAGGGCGAGTAAGCGCCAATGTCGCTACCCGACCTGAACCTGTTGATTACCCTCGATGTCCTGCTGGCCGAGGGTAGTGTCACGCGCGCGGCGCGGCGCTTGCGCCTGAGTCCATCGGCCATGAGCCGCGCCCTGGCGCGCCTGCGCGAGACGACGGGCGATCCGCTGCTGGTGCGCGCCGGCCGTGAACTGGTGCCCACGCCGCGCGCGCTGGAGCTGCGCGAAAGAGTGCGCCCCTTATTGGGCGAGGTGCTGGCCGTGCTGGGACCGGCGGAGCAGCTGGACCCACGCCAGCTGGCGCAAACATTCACGCTGCGTTCGAGCGACGGTTTCGTGGAAAATTTCGGCCCGGCGCTGCTCGCGCATATCGGCGCGCAGGCGCCTGGCGTGCGCCTGCGCTTCGTGCAAAAGCTCGACCGCGAAAGCGCGCAGCTGCGCGAGGGCAGCATCGACCTGGAAACGGGCGTGATCGGCAGTCTCACCAGCCCGGAAGTGCGCACGCGCAGGCTGTTCGGCGACCGTTTCGTGGGGGTGGTGCGCAGCGGCCATCCGCTGGCGCAGGGCGAGATCAGCGCCGAACGCTATGCGGCCGGCCAGCACGTGCTGGTGGCGCGGCGCGACCAGGATACGGGACCGATGGACGACGCGCTGGCCGCCCTGGGATTGCAGCGCACGATCGCCAGCATCGTCGGCGGCTTTACGGCGGCGCTGGCGCTGGCGGCCGGCTCCGACCTGATCGCCACCGTGCCGGAGCGGCATACGGGCAATCTGCGCGCCGGCATGTTTACCTTTGCGCTGCCGCTGCGCATGCCGGAGCTGACCGTGTCATTGATGTGGCATCCGCGCATGGATGCGGACCCGGCCCACCGCTGGCTGCGCGGCTGCGTGGTCGACGCCTGCGCGGCCCGGATCAACGCGGGCTGATGCCGCCGCGCGCATCATGCGGGCTTTCCAGCCTTGCTCATGGCGCGGCCGAGCACGAAAATCGCCAGCGCCGCCAGAATGAGCGCGCTGGCCACGCCAAAGGTGGCGTGCATGCCGGCTATCATGGCGGCCGGCCTGGCGCTGGCGATATCGCTGGCGCCGGCAGCGAAAACGGCGCCCATCACGGAGGCGCCCGTGACAAGCCCCAGGTTGCGCGACAGGTTGAGCATGCCGGAAATGACGCCGCGCTGCTCGGGAGCGATATCGACCATCACGGCCGTATTGTTGGCTGCCTGGAACAGCGCGTAGCTGGCCGTCAGCAGCATGATCGGTGCGACGTAGCCGGGAATGCCCAGGCTGGCGGGCAAGAAGGCCAGCGCCAGGCAGGCGCCGGCCGCGCCGCACAGGCCCGCGCCGCCCATGCGCTGTGCGCCGTAGCGGTCCACCAGCCAGCCGGACGGCACGCCGCAGAACGCCGCCACCAGCGGTCCGGCCGCCAGCACCATGCCGGTGACGGCCGCATCCAGGCCCAGGCCGCGCGCCAGGTAGAAGGGCCCGACCACCAGGGTGGACATCATGACCGTCGACACCAGCATGCTGGTCGCCAGGCCGGCGCTGAGCACGGGCGCGCGCAGCATGGCCAGGCGTATCAGCGGCGCCGGCGCTTTCAGTTCAACGCGGACGAACACGATGGCGCCCACGCAGGCGGCCAGCAGCAGCGCCACGTTGCGCATGCCGAAATGGCCGCGCCCCAGGGTCATCGCCAGCGCATAGGCGGCCAGGGTCAGCGCCAGCAGCATGGTGCCGCGGTGGTCGAACACGGGACGTTTGGCGTTGGCGCCGCGCTGGTCGGCCGGCAGGTAGCGCCAGGCCAGCAATAGCGCCACGCCGGCCAGCGGCACGTTGACGAGGAAAATGGCTTGCCAGCCGAAGCGGGCGATCAGCAGCCCGCCCAGCGCGGGGCCAAGCGTGGTGCCGACGGCCGACATGGTGCCGAGCAGGCCCATGGCGCTGCCCGTTTTGGCCTTCGGCACGGTGCTGCCGACAAAGGTCATGGTCAGTGCCATCATGACGGAGGCGCCCAGTCCCTGCAGGGCGCGCGCGGCGACCAGCAGCCACAAGGTGGGTGCCAGCGCGCACAGGATGGAGGCGGCGGCAAACAGGGCGATGCCGGCCAGCAGCAGGCGGCGCCTGCCGACCATGTCGCCCAGGCGGCCCACGCTGACGATCAGGGCCGTGATGGCCAGCAGGTAGGACAGCACGATCCATTGCACATCCTGGAACGGCGCATGCAGGGCCGTGGCCATGTCGGGCAAGCCCACGTTGGCGATGCTGGTGCCCAGCGCGGGCAGCAGCATGGCCAGCGACAGGCTGGCAAGCGCGCCGCGCACGGGTAGCGTGATGGCCTGCTGCTCGGGTGGTGCGGATTTTGACGGTGTATGCATGGCGTGGCGGATCCTCGGATAGGGTCACCACATGGTACTGAGGGATCTGGCATGGCGGAAGACGCAGCATGTGCATTGTGTTGTTGCGTCTGACGCCATGTGAGGGAACTACATCACCAGGCTAGATCGCATTGAGCGGTATCTTCAGGTAGCGCACGCCGTTGTCTTCCGGTTCGGGCAGCTTGCCCGCGTTGATGTTGACCTGGATGGCGGGCAGGATCAGGGTCGGCATGTCGAGGGTGGCGTCGCGGCTGGTGCGCATGGCCACGAACTGTTCTTCCGTGATGCCGTCGCGCAAGTGGATATTGCTGGCGCGCTGTTCGGCCACCGTCACTTCCCAGCGCGCCTCGCGGCCGTTGGGCGGGTAGTCGTGGCACATGAACAGCCGCGTTTGCGGCGGCAGCGCCAGCAAGCGCTGCGCGGAGCGGTACAGCAGGGAAGCGGAGCCGCCGGGAAAATCGCAGCGGGCCGAGCCCACGTCCGGCATGAACAGGGTGTCGCCGACAAACACGGCGTCGCCGATCTGGTAGGCCAGGTCGGCCGGCGTGTGGCCGGGCACGTGCAGGGCGCGCACTTCCAGCTGGCCGATATGAAATACCTGGTCCGGCGCGAACAGCTGGTCGAACTGCGAGCCGTCGGCCCTGGCGCCATCCTGGTGGTAGACGGCCGCAAACGCCTGCTGCACCGTCTGGATGGCGGCGCCGATGGCCACGTCGCCGCCCAGCTGCTGCTGCAAATAGGGCGCGGCGGAAAGATGGTCGGCGTGCGCGTGGGTTTCCAGCAGCCAGCGGCATTGCAAGCCGTGTTCGCGCACGAAGGCGATCACCTTGTCGGCCGAGGCGGTCGAGGTGCGGCCCGCCTTCGGGTCGTAGTCGAGCACGGAATCGATGATGGCGCAGTCCCGCCCATCGGCCTCGTAGACAACATAGGTGACGGTGGCGGTGGCGGGGTCGAAAAAAGCTTGGATTTGTGGAGTCATCACGGCGGCAGGGGACAGGCAGGGAATAACATTATATCGCCAGAGTTCGTTCAAAAAATGTTGAAAATTAACATTTAGCATGCGAAAAACAGATAAGCGAACGAGCCAGGCGCGCGACTACCGTGCGCACCCTGTGTCTTGCCGCGTGCTAACCTCATTCTTCCAAGGAGGAATTCATGAACGATATCACTGCACGCAGCGAACAATACCGCGGTTTTACGATTTCCGTGACCCCGCAAAAGGATAACGACGACTTATGGGATTTTACCTACCGCCTGCAGCGCGACGGTGAACCCGAGGCGCAGGCGATCACGCGCAGCCGCACCCTGGGCGGCTATGCGGCGCCCGAGACGGCTTGCACGGCGGGCCTGGAAGTGGCCAGGACGGAAGTGGATAATCTGCTGCGCCCTTGAGCCAGCGTAAATCGTTTAGCCCGAAAGTGCGCCTGGCTATGGCCGGCGCGTGAAACACGTCGCTGCCAGTCGCGCTTCATGCTACGATTTCCAGTATTGAGTCAGTCACCAAGGAGGCACCCCATGAATAGCAGTTCTAAAATTCACTATAAAGGCTGGGAAATCGTTCCCTTGGCCGTGCCCACCACCGACGGCAAATGGTCGGCCAGTTGCGACATCGAACGCGCCACGGCGGAAGGCCTGGAAGTGTTCGAAGGCTCGACCATGCAGTTCGTGCGCGACGACGAGGAGGGCGCCATTGCCGCCGCCTGCGAAGAAGCCGTGCGCCAGATCGACAACATCATCGCCAATCCACTGGTGCGGCTGGCCTAGTTTGCCCTGATAGTATCAGTGGTATCAGTTGTATAAATCAGCCGGCGCCCGCCGGCTGTTTTTATTGCGCGTCTTGCCAGCCTGGGCTTTCATCGCCTTGTCTACCCGTCTGTTTCGCGTTTCAATAAATGTTTCAAAATAAGTTTCATGAAACAATATTGAAACATTTTTGACGCCAAACGTGACATCGCTGTTCCGCTGCGTCACAGCGCACCGTGCGTGGCCTCATGGCCGTTTGCCTGCCTTTTCACTCTGCATTCGACGGTTTCCGCCCAGCCTGAAGGGGCCTGGCACGGCATTTGCAATACTGATGCTCATAGCCACTCCGTGAAACATTCGGGACCATCCGAAACCCATAAGGTGAACACATGACTCAATACTCCGCAGGTGCCGCATTCCGCAAGGCCGTCCAGGAAGAATCCCCGTTGCAAGTGGTCGGCGCCATCAACGCCAACCACGCCTTGCTGGCCAAGCGCGCCGGTTACAAGGCCATCTACCTGTCCGGCGGCGGCGTCGCGGCCGGCTCGCTGGGCTTGCCCGACCTGGGCATTTCCAGCCTGGACGACGTGCTGACCGACATCCGCCGCATCACCGACGTGTGCGACCTGCCGCTGCTGGTCGACGCCGACACGGGTTTCGGTTCGTCCGCCTTCAACGTGGCGCGCACTGTGAAATCGATGATCAAGTTCGGCGCGGCCGCCCTGCACATCGAAGACCAGGTGGGCGCCAAGCGTTGCGGCCACCGTCCGGGCAAGGAAATCGTGAGCAAGGAAGAAATGGTCGACCGCATCAAGGCGGCCGTCGATGCGCGCACGGACCCGAACTTCGTCATCATGGCGCGCACCGATGCGCTGGCCGTCGATGGCCTGGAAGCGGCGCTCGAGCGCGCCGTCGCCTGCGTCGAAGCGGGCGCCGACATGATCTTCCCGGAAGCGATCACGGACCTGGACATGTACGCCACCTTCGCCAAGGCGGTCAACGTGCCGATTCTGGCCAACATCACGGAATTCGGTTCCACGCCGCTGTTCACCCTGGATGAACTGCGCAGCGCCCACGTGGGTCTGGCGCTGTATCCGCTGTCCGCCTTCCGCGCCATGAACAAGGCGGCGGAAAACGTCTACCAGGCGCTGCGCCGCGACGGCACGCAAAAGAATGTGCTCGACACCATGCAGACGCGCATGGAGCTGTATGAATCGATCAATTACCACGATTTCGAGCAAAAACTCGATGCGCTGTTCGCCGCGCAAAAGAAATAAACAGAAGCAGGGGCCGCATGCCGGCCCCGCAGTGATGCAACCGAGACTAGTCAATTTTTGGAGAAATCAATGAACGCACCGCAAGCCGCCACTTTCAAGCCTAAAAAATCCGTCGCCCTGTCCGGCGTCACCGCCGGCAATACGGCGCTGTGCTCGGTCGGCAAGACCGGCAACGATTTGCACTATCGCGGCTATGACATCCTGGACGTGGCCGACAGCTGCGAGTTCGAGGAAATCGCCTACCTGCTGGTGCACGGCAAGCTGCCGACGTCCGCCGAACTGAAAGGCTACAAGGCCAAATTGAAATCCTTGCGCGGCTTGCCGTCGGCAGTGAAACTGGCGCTCGAAGCGCTGCCGGCCGCCGCCCACCCGATGGATGTGATGCGCACGGGCGTGTCCGTGCTGGGCTGCACCTTGCCGGAAAAAGACGACCATAACGCGCCGGGCGCGCGCGATATCGCCGACCGCCTGATGGCGTCGTTCGGCTCCATGCTGCTGTACTGGTACCACTACAGCCATAATGGCAAGCGCATCGAAGTGGAAACGGACGACGATTCGATCGGCGGGCACTTCCTGCACCTGCTGCATGGCGAAAAACCGTCGGCGTCGTGGGAAAAAGCCATGCACACGTCGCTGATCCTGTACGCGGAACACGAATTCAATGCGTCGACCTTCACCAGCCGCGTGATCGCCGGCACGGGCTCGGACATCCACTCGGCCATCACGGGCGCCATCGGTGCGTTGCGCGGCCCGAAACACGGCGGCGCGAATGAAGTGGCGCTGGAGATCCAGAAACGCTACGACAACCCGGACGAAGCGGAAGCGGACATCCGCGAGCGCGTGGCCAACAAGGAAGTGGTGATCGGTTTCGGCCACCCCGTCTACACGATTTCCGACCCGCGCAACGTGGTCATCAAGGAAGTTGCCCGTTCGCTGTCGCAGGAAGCCGGTTCCACCAAGATGTTCGACATTGCCGAGCGCCTGGAATCGGTCATGTGGGAAATCAAGAACATGTTCCCGAACCTGGACTGGTTCTCGGCCGTGTCCTACCACATGATGGGCGTGCCGACGGCGATGTTTACGCCGCTGTTCGTCATCTCGCGCACCTCGGGCTGGGCCGCCCACATCATCGAACAGCGCATCGACAACAAGATCATCCGCCCAAGCGCCAACTACGTGGGCCCGGAAGACCTGGAATTCGTGCCGATCAAGGACCGTAAATAATGAGCACACCCATGAATACCCTGTATCGCAAATCCTTGCCGGGCACCCAGCTAGACTACTTCGACACGCGCGCCGCCGTCGATGCGATCCAGCCAGGCGCCTACGCCACCTTGCCCTACACCTCGCGCGTGCTGGCGGAAAACCTCGTGCGCCGCTGCGACCCGGCCACCTTGGACGCTTCGCTGAGCCAGTTCATCGAACGCCGCCGCGACCTCGATTTTCCGTGGTTCCCGGCCCGCGTCGTCTGCCATGACATCCTGGGCCAGACGGCCCTGGTCGACCTGGCCGGCTTGCGCGACGCCATCGCGGCCCAGGGCGGCGACCCGGCGCTGGTCAACCCGGTGGTCCCCACGCAGCTGGTGGTCGACCACTCGCTGGCCGTCGAATGCGGCGGTTTCGACCCCGATGCCTTCGCCAAGAACCGCGCCATCGAAGACCGCCGCAACGAAGACCGTTTCGACTTCATCGACTGGACCAAGAAGGCGTTTAAAAACGTCGACGTGATCCCGCCGGGCAACGGCATCCTGCACCAGATTAACCTCGAGCGCATGTCGCCCGTAATCCAGGTGCAGGATGGTGTGGCCTATCCCGACACCCTTGTGGGCACGGATTCGCATACGCCCATGGTCGACGCGCTGGGCGTGATCGCCATCGGCGTGGGCGGCCTGGAAGCGGAAAGCGTGATGCTGGGCCGCGCCTCGTGGATGCGCCTGCCCGACATCATCGGCGTCAAGCTGACGGGTAAACCACAGCCGGGCATCACGGCGACCGATACCGTGCTGGCGCTGACGGAGTTCCTGCGCAAGCAAAAGGTCGTCTCGTCCTACCTGGAATTCTTTGGTGAAGGCGCTTCGCACCTGACCCTGGGCGACCGCGCCACGATTTCCAACATGGCGCCGGAATTCGGTGCCACGGCCGCCATGTTCTACATCGACGCGCAAACCATCAAGTATCTGAAACTGACGGGTCGCGACGACGAACTGGTGAAGCTGGTGGAGCTGTACGCCAAAGAGACAGGCCTGTGGGCCGACAGCCTGGTGGACGCGCAGTACGAGCGCGTGCTGACGTTTGACCTGTCGTCCGTCGTGCGCAATATCGCCGGTCCGTCGAACCCGCACAACCGCGTGCCGACGTCGGAACTGGCCGCGCGCGGGATTTCCGGCGTGGTCGAGAACGAACCGGGCAAGATGCCGGACGGCGCCGTCATCATCGCGGCCATTACCAGTTGCACCAACACGAACAACCCGCGCAACATGATCGCCGCCGGCCTGATCGCGCGCAATGCGAACCGCCTGGGCCTCACGCGTAAACCCTGGGTGAAATCGTCGCTGGCGCCCGGCTCGAAAACCGTGGAACTGTATCTGCAGGAAGCGGGCCTGATGCCGGAGCTCGAAACATTGGGCTTTGGCGTCGTGGCTTTCGCCTGCACCTCGTGCAACGGCATGTCGGGCGCGCTCGACCCCGTGATCCAGAATGAAGTGGTGTCGCGCGACCTGTACGCCACGGCCGTCCTGTCGGGCAACCGCAACTTCGACGGCCGCATCCACCCGTACGCGAAACAGGCATTCCTCGCCTCGCCGCCGCTGGTGGTGGCGTATGCGATCGCCGGCACCATCCGCTTCGATATCGAGAAGGATGTGCTGGGCCATGATTCGGACGGCAAGCCGATTTTGCTGAAAGATATCTGGCCGTCCGACGAGGAAATCGACGCCATCGTCGCTTCCAGCGTCAAGCCGGAGCAGTTCCGCAAGGTGTACATTCCGATGTTTGCCGCGCAGGCCGACGACGGCATCAAGGTCAGCCCCCTGTACGACTGGCGTCCGCAGACGACGTATATCCGCCGTCCGCCGTACTGGGAAGGCGCGCTGGCTGGCGCGCGCCCATTGAAAGGCATGCGTCCGCTGGCGGTCCTGGGCGACAACATCACGACCGACCACTTGTCGCCATCGAACGCCATCATGCTCGATAGCGCGGCCGGCGAATACCTGGCGAAGATGGGTTTGCCCGAGGAAGACTTCAATTCCTACGCCACGCACCGGGGCGACCATCTGACGGCGCAGCGCGCCACGTTCGCCAACCCGACCCTGAAGAACGAAATGGTCATCGAGGACGGTAAAGTGAAGGCCGGTTCGCTCACGCGCATCGAGCCGGAAGGCAAAATCTCGCGCATGTGGGAAGCCATCGAGGTGTACATGGAGCGCAAGCAGCCCTTGATCATCATCGCCGGCGCCGACTATGGCCAGGGTTCCTCGCGCGACTGGGCCGCCAAGGGCGTGCGCCTGGCTGGCGTGGAAGCCATCGTGGCCGAAGGTTTTGAACGCATCCACCGTACCAATCTGGTGGGCATGGGCGTCTTGCCGCTGGAGTTCCTGGCTGGCGTGAACCGCAAGACCCTGGGCCTGGACGGCAGCGAAACCTATGGCGTCGTGGGCGAGCGTACGCCGCGCTCCACCCTGACCCTCGTCATCCACCGCAAGAACGGCGAAACGGTCGAAGTGCCCGTCACCTGCCGCCTTGATACGGCGGAAGAGGTGTCGATCTATGAGGCCGGTGGCGTGCTGCAACGGTTTGCGCAGGATTTCCTCGAGTCTTCGAAAGCCGCGTAATCCACGATTGATGCAACGTAAATCAGGGGTCAGACCCGACGGGTCTGACCCCAGCTCTTTGCCTCTGGGTTTAATCAGCAATTCAACGCAGGAACTCTAATGACCCACACCCCCCAAATCAAAATCCCCGCCACCTACATGCGCGGCGGCACCAGCAAGGGCGTGTTCTTCCGCCTGCAGGATTTGCCCGCCAGCGCGCAAGTGCCGGGCACGGCGCGCGATGCCTTGCTGCTGCGCGTGATCGGCAGCCCCGACCCGTACGGCAAGCAGATCGACGGCATGGGCGGCGCCACCTCGAGCACCAGCAAGACGGTGATCCTGGCGAAAAGTACCAAGCCGGAGCACGACGTCGACTATCTGTTCGGCCAGGTGTCCATCGACAAGCCGTTTGTCGACTGGAGCGGCAACTGCGGCAACCTGTCTGCCGCCGTCGGCTCGTTCGCCATTGCCAGCGGCCTGGTGGACGCCGCCCGCGTGCCGGCAAACGGTATCGCCACGGTGCGCATCTGGCAAGCCAATATCGGCAAGACCATCATCGCCCACGTCCCCATGACGGATGGCGAAGTACAGGAAACGGGCGACTTCGAGCTCGATGGCGTGACCTTCCCGGCCGCCGAAGTGAAACTGGAATTCCTCGATCCGGCCGCGGAGGAAGAGGGTGGCGGTGGCGCGATGTTCCCCACCGGCAACCTCGTCGATGACCTCGACGTGCCCGGCATCGGCGTGTTGAAAGTCACGATGATCAACGCCGGCATCCCGACGATTTTTGTCGACGCGGACGCCATCGGCTACACGGGCACGGAGCTGCAGGACGCCATCAATGGCGACCCGGCCGCGCTGGCCCGTTTCGAGACCATCCGCGCGCATGGCGCACTGCGCATGGGTTTGATTTCCCACCTCGATGAAGCGGCGAAACGCCAGCACACGCCGAAAGTGGCGTTTGTCGCCAGGCCGGCCGGCTATGTCTCGTCCAGCGGCAAGCAGGTGGAGGCGGGCGACATCGACCTGCTGGTGCGCGCCCTGTCCATGGGCAAGCTGCACCACGCCATGATGGGCACGGCCGCTGTGGCCATCGGCACGGCGGCGGCCATTCCCGGCACCCTGGTCAACCTGGCGGCCGGCGGCGGTCCCCGCAACTCGGTGCGCTTCGGCCACCCGTCCGGCACCCTGATGGTGGGCGCGGAAGCGGCGCTGGCCGATGGCGCATGGAGCGTCACCAAGGCCATCATGAGC
Organism: Janthinobacterium sp. HH104; assembly: GCF_001758715.1. Classification (NCBI taxonomy): domain Bacteria; kingdom Pseudomonadati; phylum Pseudomonadota; class Betaproteobacteria; order Burkholderiales; family Oxalobacteraceae; genus Janthinobacterium; species Janthinobacterium sp. HH104. The sequence continues at coordinate 120,417 of NZ_LRIB01000048.1, forward strand.
CGCAGCGCGCGCGTGCTGATGGAAGGGGGCGTGCGCATACCCGGCGACGCGTTTTAAGCTGCCAGGCGAAACAGGCGGATGCGCATGCAGATCAGTTGATATTTCTGCTAGCAAAGAAACTGAGCGACAAGGAAAATGGGGGGCGTCAGCCGCGATGCGCGTGAGCGTAGTGCAGGCGCTGGCCGCCTCCCACACTTCCTGACTGGTGAACAGATGCTATTTAACTCCTACGTCTTCCTGTTTGCCTATCTGCCCATCACGGTGGCGGGCTTTTTCATCCTGGGACGGCGCAGCCAGTCATGGGCCGCCGCCTGGCTGGCCGGCGCCTCGCTGTTTTTCTATGGCTGGTGGGACTACCGCTACCTGCCGTTGCTGCTCGGCTCCATCGTCTTCAATTACGGCTGCGCCACCTTGCTGGGACCGGGACGCATCCGCCACCGCAAGGGCCTGTTGATCGCGGCTATCGCCGCCAACCTGGGCATGCTCGCCTATTACAAGTATGCGGGTTTCTTCGTTGCCAGCCTGGCGCAATTGCTGGCGCAGCCGATGCCCGTCCTGCACGTGGTGCTGCCGATCGGAATCTCGTTCTTTACGTTTACGCAGATCGCCTTCCTGGTCGATACCTACCAGGGCAAGGCGCGGGAAAGCCGCTTTGTCCACTATCTGCTGTTCGTCACGTATTTTCCGCACCTGATCGCCGGCCCTGTGCTGCACCACAAGGAGATGATGCCGCAGTTCGCCGACAAGCGCATCTTCCGGCTATCTGGCAGGAATGTGGCCATCGGCTCGACGATTTTCATCATCGGGCTGGCGAAAAAAGTACTGGTCGCCGATAACATCGGCCCGTATGCGGCACCGCTGTTCAGCGATCCGGCCGCGCCATCGCTGCTGGCCGCCTGGGGCGGGGTACTGGCGTACGCGTTCCAGCTGTACTTCGATTTCTCCGGCTATTCCGACATGGCCATCGGCTTGTCGAGATTATTTGGCGTGCGCCTGCCGCTCAATTTCGACTCGCCCTACAAAGCGCGCAATATCGCGCAATTCTGGCGCCGCTGGCACATGACCCTGTCGCGCTTCCTGCGTGACTACCTGTATATCCCGCTGGGCGGCAAGCGCTGCGGGCCCGCGCGGCGCTATCTGAACCTGATGATCACCATGGTGCTGGGCGGCCTGTGGCATGGCGCCGGGTGGAATTTCATCGTCTGGGGCGCGCTGCATGGCGCTTACCTGGCTATCCACAAGGGCTGGGGCACGGTGGCGCGCACGCTTCACCTGCCGTCCGATACGCGTGCGGGCAATGTCGTGGCGACTTGCCTCACTTTTACCGCCGTTTGCATCGCCTGGGTTTTCTTCCGCGCTTCCGATATGGACAGTGCTCTGACAATATTAACAGGCATGGGCGGCGGCTACGGACTGGCCTTGCCCGATGCGCTGGCTCCCTATCTGCTGCCGGCGCAGCCCGTGCTCGCGTCGATGGGCGTGTCCTTCTATCTGGGCGGCGGCATGGCGTTTGTCGAAAGCTGGACGTGGATCGCGATGGCGGCCGTGCTGGTTTTCGCCATGCCCAATACGCAGCAAATCATGCGGCATTTCGAGCCGGCGCTCGATTTCCAGGAAGGCCAGGCTGCGGCAGGGGCGGGCGGCTTGGGCGTCTTGCGCTGGCTGACCTGGCGCACGTCGCCCGCGTGGGCCGCCGCCATTGCCGCGCTGGCGCTGGCGAGCACGCTGGCCTTGAACCGGCCCGCCGAGTTCCTGTACTTTCAGTTCTAGGGGGAAGCCATGACACGCTCCCCATTCAGGTTTTATCTGCTGACGATGCTGATCCTGCTGGTGTCGGGGGCCATCATCGTTTGCGCCTTTGTGTTCATCGTCGACCCGTATGGCGTGTATGGGATCGTGCGCCGCGACCATTTCAATGCCGTCAAGCCGGGCCTGACCCGCTACCAAAGCCAGATCAAGCAGGAACATGCGCTGCGTCTGCGGCCGCAATTCATCATCCTGGGAAACTCGCGCGCCGAGATCGGCTTCGATCCGCGCGCCAGCGCCTTGTCAGCGCTGGGCGCCGGCTACAACCTGGCGATTCCTGGTACCGGCCTGGCCACATCCGCCAGCCAGTTCGCGCAATTGCGCCAGGCTGGCGTCAAGCCGCGCACGGTCATCGTGGGCATGGAGTTCATCGACTTTCTCAATCCCGCCGTTGCGCCAGCCGTACGCCAAGCACCAGCGGCCGCTGCGCCCGCGCATGGCCGCGCTTACTGGCGCTTCGATGCGCTCTTTTCGCTGGCCTCCGTCAAGGATGCCGTGCACACGCTGCGCATCCAGCATGACGGCGAGGCGGCGACCATGTCGGCCGACGGCTTCAATCCCTTGCTCGACTATGGCGCCCATGCGCGCCGGGACGGCTATCACAAGATGTTCGCGCAACGGGCGCGGGAAAGCGCCGCCAACTTGGGCCGCAAATCGACGCGCGGCCTCGCCACCGAAGATTTTCAGTTGCTGCGCACCTTCTTGCTGGCGATGGCGGCCACGCAGGCCGACATCAAGCTGGTGATCTATCCGTATCACGCCCAAATGCTGGCCATGTTCGAGGATGCGGGGCTGTGGCCCCTGTTCGAGGAGTGGAAAGACCAGCTGGTGCTGGCAATTGGCGAGGTCAGGGCGCGGTACCCGGACGCGCACATTTCCCTGACTGATTTCAGCGGTTACGGCGCATACAACTGCGAGCCGATACCCGCCGCCAACGAGCGGAGCAAGGCCACGCGCTGGTACTGGGAAGCGGGGCATTTCAAGAAGGCGCTGGGCGACATCGTGCTGCGGCGCGTGATGTCGCCACAGGAAACTGCACCGGACGACGGGCAGTTCGGCATGCCGCTCGATGCTGCCAGACTGGAGGAAAACCGCGCGCGGATCGCGCAGGAACGCGGCAGTTGCGTGGCGGCGCAGCCGGCATTGTTTGCAAGGCAGATGCTGGCTGAACAGCATGGCCATGCCGGGGGACGCAGATGAACAGATAAGTAAAGAAGCATGAAAAACAACAACTACCGGAGGAGACATGAATTTCGCAAGTTTTTATCAACGCTCGATCGACACGCCAGACGCTTTCTGGCGCGAGGAAGCGGACAAGATCGACTGGCATACCCCGTTTTCGCAAGTGCTCGATTATTCCCGGCCGCCGTTCGCCAAATGGTTCGTCGGCGGCACGACGAATTTGTGCCACAACGCCGTTGACCGCTGGGTGGCTAGCCAGGGCGATGCCGCCGCGCTGATCGCCATTTCCACGGAAACGAACACGGAGCGCACCTACAGCTTTCGCGAGTTGCAGCGCGAAGTGGAGCGCTGCGCCGCCATGTTGCTGTCGCTGGGCGTGGTCAAGGGCGACCGCGTATTGATCTACATGCCGATGATCGCCGAGGCGGCGTTTGCCATGCTCGCTTGCGCCCGTATCGGCGCCGTGCATTCCGTGGTCTTCGGCGGTTTTGCCGCCAACAGCCTGGCCAGCCGCATCGACGATGCGCAGCCAAAATTGGTGTTTTCCGCCGATGCCGGTTCGCGCAATGGCAAGGCGATCGCCTACAAGCCACTGCTCGACGAAGCCATCCGCATCGCCGCGCACAAGCCGCAACAGGTGCTGCTGGTCGACCGCCATCTCGTGCCGATGGAACTGACGCCGGGCCGCGACGTCGATTACGCGGCCTTGCGCGAGCAGCATCTGGACGCGCAGGTGCCCGTCACCTGGCTCGAATCGAACGAGGCCTCGTATGTGCTCTACACCTCGGGCACGACGGGCAAACCGAAGGGCGTGCAGCGCGACGTGGGCGGTTATGCGGTGGCGCTGGCATCGTCGATGCAGTACAACTTCTGCGGCAAGCCAGGCGAAACCTTCTTTGCCACGTCGGATATCGGCTGGGTGGTGGGCCATTCCTACATCGTGTATGGCCCGCTGATCGCCGGCATGGCCACCATCCTGTACGAGGGCTTGCCCGTCTGTCCCGATGCGGGCATCTGGTGGAGCATCGTCGAGAAATACAGGGTCACGCGCATGTTCTCGGCGCCGACGGCCATCCGCGTACTGCGCAAGCACCCGGTGGAGCTGATGCGCAAGCACGACCTGTCGTCATTGAAAGCGCTGTACCTTGCGGGCGAGCCGCTCGATGAAACCACGTCGCAATGGATCGCCGATGAACTGAAAGTGGACATCATCGATAACTACTGGCAGACGGAGACGGGCTGGCCGATCCTCTCGGTGGCGAAAGGCGTGGCCGACACGCCGACGCGCCTGGGCAGCCCGGGCCTGGCCATGTACGGCTACCAGGTCAAGCTGCTCAACGAAGCGACGGGCGAGGAGTGCGGCGCCAACGAGAAGGGCGTGCTGGTGCTGGAAGGCCCGCTGCCGCCGGGCTGCATGCAGACCGTGTACGGCGACGATGCGCGCTTTGTCGACACCTACTGGTCCACTTTCAGCGGCCGGCAAGTGTATTCCACCTTCGACTGGGGCGTGCGCGATGCGGACGGCTATTATTTCATTTTGGGCCGTACGGACGACGTGATCAACGTGGCCGGCCACCGCCTGGGCACGCGTGAAATCGAGGAAAGCATCACCAGCCATCCGAACGTATCGGAAGTGGCCGTCGTGGGCGTGGAAGACAAGCTCAAAGGCCAGGTGGCGATGGCCTTCGTGATCCTGAAGGACCCGCAAGGCTTCGACAGCGTGGAAGCGAAAGCGGTGCTGGAACGCGAAGTGATGGCCGTCGTCGACCGCCAGCTGGGCGCCGTGGCGCGGCCTGCGCGCGTGCTGTTCGTGGCGCAGCTGCCGAAGACGCGCTCGGGCAAATTGCTGCGCCGCTCGATTCAGGCCATCTGCGAAGGACGCAGCCCGGGCGATCTGACGTCGATGGATGACCCGGCATCGCTGCAGCAGATCCAGACAGCGCTGGCATAAGCGCCACGATGAAAGCGAAGTTTATCAATCGATAAATTTCGCTTTCAAATCCGGTCGCTTTCCTTGCGCACGACCCGGCCCACGATCAGGCATTCATTGCCGCGGCACAGCTTGCGGTGGTATTTGCGCTGATCGGGGTTGTCCGACGTCAGCCACCATTCGCCGATATCGCGCGCCATGCGCTTGACCACCGGTTCGCCTTCATAATTGATGGCAAACACGATGCCGTCGGCCGGCCGGTTGTCGGCCGTATTGATGATCACCACGTCGTCCTCGTACAGGGCCGGCTCCATGCTCTCGCCCTTGACCTTGATCGCCACCAGTTTTTCAGGGTGGTAGCCATTGCGCTCGACCCAGCTGCGCGGCACGCTGATGGTACTGCCATCGTGCGTTTCCGGTTCGATGGCAAAGCCCGTGATGCCAGCCGACAGCCGCAGTTTCACCTTGCGGATCGGGTAAAAACGCGCATCCTCGCCATCTTCCACCACCACGGGCTGCGCGCCGGCCAGCGCGCGCGCGGCCATGGCCGCCTGGTCGGGCGCCGCGCCCTGGTCGAAGTACATGCTATCGAGCTGCAGATCCGCTTCCAGCTTGCGCGCGATCTTTTCGCTGAACGCGCGTCCCTCGCGGTAGGTGGGCGAGAGGATTTGCGAGATGCGCGCCTCGCTCCAGCCGCTGACGTCGGAAATCTTCTTGCGCGTGTTGTCGTAGTGCTCGCGGATCAGGGCCAGCAGGCGGTCGCGTCTGTATTGATACATATTCATCTCCACATTAAACCTGAAATTTACCGTTTGATAAATTACCAAATGCTTGACTTTAACATTAGCGATTGATAAAGTCCACTTGTTGCCTGTCGCAAACGCACTACAGCGTCTGCCGGTTGGCGACACCATGGGAGGTCAGGCAGATGTTGAACAGCAGTCAGTTGGTTGAAAGCAGGCCGGCGCCGCGGCAGGGGCGCCAGTTACAGGGACGCAGCAAGAAGTCGCAGCTGCACATTGCCCGCATCGCGCAGTACATCCGCGAGCAGGGCCAGGCCAGCGCGGCACAGTTGTCCGCCTTGCTGGGACTCGATGCGGGCACCATGAGCCGCTATCTGCGCCACATGTGCGGCATGGGGCAGATCCATCTGGCGCAGCGCCATTGCACGGAGCCGGGACGCCAGCGGCCCGCCCTGTACGCCCTGGGCGAGCAGGATGACGAGGTTGACGGCTGGGCCGAGCTGCCGCCGCAAGTGCGTCGCACGGCCAGCTGGGCACGCGGCACGGCGCGCCGCGATCCGCTGGTGGCGGCGCTGTTTGGCCCGGCAAGTAACAACGATTAGTATCAACGAGGAACGAGGAGATATCATGGGATTCGCAGAAAAATTCATCGCATCGCTGTCGTCGCAAAACCTGCGCGACGATGCCGTCCACCACGACCTGGACGTGATCGCGGCGGCCGCGCTGGCCGGCGACATGGGCGCCTTGCTGTGCCGCGTCAAATACGCGGACGGCACCGTCAGCCGCCTGTTCGAAGGCAATGCGGGCAACCTGGCGCAGCTGCTGCGTGCCTGGACGGCCGCCGTGACGCAGAAGGGCCGCGCGCGGCGCTGGGTCAAGGCGCAGACGGCCTGGGATGCGCAGGCCGCCAATACCTTGTACCGCCGCGTGGCCGAAGCGTCGCTCGCGCATTGGCTCGACAGCAAATGCAAGGTGTGCCACGGCACGGGCGTTGTCGCCGCCATGCAGGCCGGCGCGCCTGTCGTTTGCAAGGCGTGCCACGGTGGGGGCGAAGCGGCCATCAGCTGCTCCGGCGGCTTTGAGCTTGAACGCATCAAGGACATGGTCAGCGAACTGGAAGGCATCTTCCAGTCGCACGGCGCCCGCGCCATGCGCCGTCTCGGTCACTGAAATTTTTTTTGCAATATGCCTGGCACTGAAAAAAACGCCCCTACAATAGAGTCTCGATCACGCAGCAACAGAAACACAGGCAATACCGCAGTACACCACATGCTTCTCCACTCGTAATAGACGCGCTTTCGGCGCGACACCGATAGGGGAAATCAGCGCAGCGAACGGCCTTCATGGCCCCTTCGCCCAACATCCATCTGGCATGCCCCCATGCCATCCGGACGCCAGCCCGCCGCCTTACCGCGCGCGGGCTTTTTCGTTTTATCTCCCATTTTTCAGTTTCTCCCACAAGACCGCCCCGGCGGTTTTCATCCCACGAAAGGTATTACTTATGGCACTGACAGCAAACGGCATCGACAGCGTGATCGTAATCAGCAAACAAAGCGCCGAAGGCAGCAAGGCCGCCGCCGGCGGCGGCCAGATTTATCCCCGCGTGACGGCCACCTTCGACACGGAAGCGGACAAATACGCGAGCGCCGAAATCGACGCCAGCCAGCAGCAGGGCGATACCCGCCTGGGCAACTTCCGCACCACGGGCGCCATCAAGGCCGAAGCTGCGTGCGGCACGTATGCGCCGCTGATGGCCGCGCTGCTGCGCCGCGACTTCACGGCGGGCGGCGTGGCTGCCGCGCAAACGACCATCGCCGCTGCAGCCTCCGGCCTGACGCGCAGCGCCGGTTCCTGGCTGGCGGAAGGTTTCCGCGCCGGCAGCGTCGTGCGCATCACCGGCATGACGGCACCGGCGGCCGCCAACAACGCGAAGAATTTCTTCGTCACGTCGGTGACGGCCACCAACCTGAATGGTCAGTTCATGGACGGTTCGGCCATGATCGTCAAGGCGGCCGGCGACTCGGTCGGCGTGGCGGCCGTGGGCAAGCGCAGCTTCACCCCGTTGACCGGCCATACCACGGACTGGTTTACGGCCGAAGTGCAGGACCCGAACATCGGCGTGCACCGCAGCTTCGTCGACCAATTGGTCAGCAAGATGGATATCGCCGTGCAGCCGAACGGCATCACCAGCCTGGACTTCACCCTGATGGGCAAGTCGGAAGGCCCGACCACGGCCGTGCCCCATTTCGCCACGCCGCTGGCCGCGCCGGGCACGGGCAAATTCTCGGGCGCCACGGCCATGCTTTCGGTGAACGGCATCCCGTCGCAGATTTGCACCGGCATGTCCGTCTCGCTCGACGGCCAGGTCAAGGTCGACCCGGTGATCGGCTCGAAGTACGCCACGGCAGCCTCGCGCGGCAAGGTGATGGGTTCGGGCCAGTTCACGGTGCTGCTGCAGGACGCCACCTACCTCGACTACTTCAAGTCCGAGACGGAAATCCCGCTGGCCTACGCCATGGCGTCGGGCACGGCGCCGGCAGCCGACGTGCTGGCGCTGGCCATGGGCCGCATCAAGATCACCTCGGCCAAGATCGACGACGGCGAGAAAAACAAGATCGTCACCTGCGCCTTCGACGTCCTGCGCTACAAGGGCACGGACGCGCAGCACGAAGCGACCACCCTGACCATCCAGGACAGCGCGCTGTAAGCAGTCAGCGCCTGCACCGGGGCCGCCGCGATGGCGGCCTTTTTTTATATTTTTCTACTTCATCCAGAAAGCATCACACATGAACAACGCGCAAAAAATCCAGGCAGGTTTCGACATCGGCAATATCCACGCGGTGGCCACGCCCGTCACCTTCGACGTGCCCGTCATCTTCGATGCGGACGGTGAAGCGGTGGCCGGCCTGACCATCGTCGGCAAGAACAGCGAACAATACCGCGTGGCCAACAACGCCGTGCGCGCCGAAGGCTACAAGAAATCGGCGCGCCGCAAGACGGCCATCGACGCGTCCACCGACGAAGGCGCGGAACTGCTGGTGCAAGCCATCGACGGCAACCAGAAACGCCTGGCACTGGCCGTGGTCACGGGCTGGTACGGCTTCACCAGCAACGGTGCACCCGTGCCGCTCGATCCGGCATTGCTGGAAGCGGCCTTTGAAAAGTACCCGACCTGGCAGGAAAAAGTGACCACCGCGCTGGAAAACGAGTCGAATTTTTTGAAACTCTGACGGCCAGCCTGCTGCGCTACGCCGGGCACCAGTTCGAGCGCGGCACACGGGCGGCCGATGGCCATGCCAAGGGCGAGCACATCGATGCCGCCAGGCGGCATCCCCTGTACCGCGCGCCGCCCGAGGAGGCGACGCCACCCATGCCGTTCGAGCTGGCCCACGTGTGGGAATGGTTCGCACAATTGAACCGCAAGCGGCAGAACGGCATGGCCGTCAACCCTATCGCCAGCACGGAAATCCTCGCCTGGCAGGCGCGCCACGCCATCGCCATCGAACCGTTCGAGCACCAGCTGCTCGACCAGCTCGACGCGCTGTTCCTGTCGCATCAGCATGCGGCGGGCTGACCCGCATTTTCCAACCTGGCCGCCATGCGCGGCCTTTTTTATGGGCCAAACATGCCAGAGATAACTGAGTTAAAGATTGCCGTTAATGCTGCAGAGATAAAGGCGGGGACGCAGGCGGTGAATGACCTGGCTACCGCCAGTAAAAAAACAGGCGATCAAGTCGAGGAAGCCAGTACCAAGTTTCGCAACTTCGAACCACGGGTACGCGCGCAGGCCGAAGCGGCTCGCATGGCGACCGATGTGAACATTGCCATGGGCAAGGGCGGCAGCGATGCCGCGGACGGGCTGCTCAAGGCGCTGGAGGCGGTCGATGGCTTTGCCAAAGCCTCGGCCAAGATTGGCGAAGGCAGCTTGAACGCCGACATTGGACAGATCAAGGATGGCCTGGGCGAGATGGCCAATGCCACCGGCTTGACGGAACTGGCCATGAAGCGCCTGGGAGCGGGGCCGTTGCTGGTGCTGCAGATGGCGGCCGACGTTGCGGCGTTCGTGGCCGAGGCCTTTGTGCAGGGTCAGCTGGAATCGGACAAGTTTTCCCGTGCCCTGGAATTGACCGGGAATGCCGCCGGCATCACTGAAGGCCAGTTCAACACCATGGTGGCGTCGGTTTCTGATGCCAGTCAGGGCGGCCTGGGCGATACCCGCGTGGTCTTGCAGACCCTGGTGGAAACGGGCCAGTTCACCAGCGAAGCGCTCAATTCCGTGGGCGCTGCCGCTGTCACCATGGCGCAAATGAATGGCCAATCTGCTGGCGCCGTGGCAGCCGACTTTGCGACGATGGCCGACGGCGTCACCAACTGGGTCGATACGCACGATAAAAATTACAACATCCTGACGGGCGCCCAGTACGCGCACATCGCCGCCCTGGAAAAGGAAGGCAAGACGCAAGAGGCCATGGTCATGGCGAGTGATTTGATCAATGCAGGCCTGCAAAAACGCGCTGAAAAGCTCAGCATGATCGGTACCTTGCTGCAAGGCAGCAAGAATCTCTGGTCCAGTTTCATGGATGGCATGCGTTCTATCGGACGCGAAGAGACGCCGGAAGACGAGATCGAAAAAATCAAGAAACGCACGGCCGACGTGCGCCGCACTGGCCAGCTGGTTCCCGGTACGCACCCGGCGGCGCGATTGACCGGCGTCCAGATGGAACAGTTTGAGCAGGAGCAGGCCAAGGCGTTGGCAGTGGCGATGAACAAGCAGACGCAGCTGGAAGCAAAGGCGAAGGCCGACCAGGCGGAATCGAAACGCAATGCCGACTCCAAGCAGGCCGTCAAGGAGCTGGGCGAGCTGCAGAAGCGCTATGTCACCAAGGCGGAGCGCGAGGTCGCGGAAATCAAGCAGCTCGAGGAAACCTTGGCCAGCGCCAGAGCCGGCGGTGTTGCCGTCTCTCCTGAAAAGGAGAAAGAGCTGCGTCAGAAAGTGCACGCTTCGTTTGCCGGACCGGCCAGGACTGCCGCACCTGCCAGGGCCCCCGCGACTCCAGCGGCAGGTTCCGACTCCCGCGACGCGGTGCTGGCAGGTCAGTTGCAGGCGATTCAAAGCGCGTTGCGCATCAAGACTGAGGGTTACGACCAGCAGGCCAAGCTCGACGAAGCGCGCCGCAAGGGCGGCGCCTTGAGCGAGGATGAGTTTTTTGCGAACCGCCGCGTGGCGATACGCGCGCGTGGCGCCGCCGAGGTGGCCGCCTACCAGCAGCAAGCCGAGGTATTAAAAGGTTTTCAGGCGAAGACGGCGCAGGGCCAGCAGGAAAGGGACAACAAGATTGCCGAAGCAGGCGCGGCGGAGCTGCGCGTGCAGCAACAGGTCAGCGCCGATCTGGCGCAACTGGAGGAAACGGCAGGCCAGGAGAAGAAAGCGGCAGCGAAGAAACGCGAAGAGGAGGCCGCGGCAAAGGAGACCAAGAAGCGTGCCGACAACAAGGCGGCGGACGAAAAAACGTGGAAAGAATCGGTTGATGGCGCCAAGGCCATGGGCGATGCGCTAGAAAAAGCGTTTGGCAAGGCAGGGGCGGCGGTAGGCAAAATGGGCGCGGCTTTTGCAGATTATCAAAAGGCCCAGCGTGATGTTCAACGGACCCTGAGCGAAGGGCTCACGGACGCCAAGGACGACAAGCCCAAACAAGAAGCTGCGCATGCCAAAGCCCGCGAGGATGGCGCGCAGGCGCAGATCAAGGGCTACCGCGACATGGCTGGTGCCGCCAAGGGCTTCTTCAAGGAAAACAGCACGGGTTACAAGCTGATGGAAGGGGCCGAAAAAGCTTTCCGCGCTGTGGAAATGGCCGGCCAATTGCAAAAATTGGCCACCAGCCTGTTTGTATCGAGCTCGTCTGCTGCGGGCGTGCTCGTCGGGCAGGCCACAGAGACGGGGGCAGTGATGGCCGGCCAGACCGCGCAGAATGCAGCCAAGGTACCCGGTGTGTTCATGTCCTTCATGAGCTCCATGGGACCGTGGGGCTATGCGGCAGCGGCAGCGGCGATTGCCGCCGTGCTGGGCGGCGCCTTCAGCGGCGGTGGTGGCGGCGCCGACACGACGGCCAAAGACCGCCAGGCCGCCAACGGCACCGGCACGGTGCTTGGGGATTCATCCGCGAAATCGGCGTCGATCGCAAACAGCCTGGAAATCATGGAGAAAAACTCCGGCCTGGGCCTCGCGTATTCCTCGTCGATGGTGGTCTCGCTCAAGCAGATCGTCTCGGGCATCGGTGGCTTGGGCAGCTTGCTGGTGCGTTCGGACATCCTGACGTCCGCGCTGGGCACCAAAGGCAGTTCCAGCGGCGGCGTCATTGGCAATGTCGTCAGCAGCATCTTTGGCGGCAAGACCACGGTGCAGGATGTGGGCATCGTAACCAACTCGTCGAGCCTGGGCGACCTTGATACTAAGCGCTTCAACGTGAATTCGTATGTCGATCTCAAGAAGTCCGGCGGCTGGTTTTCCAGCGACAAGAAGTCCACGAATCTCACGGCCATGGGGACGGAAACGAATGACCAGTTTACGAAAATCGTGCTTGGTCTGCGCACGAGTATCGTCTCTGCGGCCGACTTGCTGGGTGTCGGCGGCGATGCCTTCACCGCGCGCTTGAATTCCTTCGTCGTCAGCCTGGGCAAGATCAGCCTGAAGGACTTGAAGGGTGAGGAAGTGCAAAAGGCCCTGGAAGCGGCCTTTTCGAAGCTGGGCGACGACATGGCGAAGTTCGGTGTTGGGGGGCTGGAAAAATACCAGGCCGTGGGCGAGGGCTATCTGGAAACCTTGGCGCGTGTGGCCAACAACTACATGCAGGTGTCGGATGTGCTGACCGTGCTGGGCAAGTCGTTCAACAGCTCCGGTCTTTCTGCCGTGGCGCTGAGCGAAAGCCTGATTCAGGCGGCGGGCGACCTCGATACCCTGACCAGCGGCACCAGCTTCTTCGTGCAGAATTTCCTGACCGAGGCCGAGCAGATGGACCCCGTCACCAAGTCGGTGCGTAGCGCCATGGCGGCGCTGGGGCAGTCCGGCGTGACGACTAGCGAGCAATTCAAGGCGCTGGTGCTGGCGCAGGACTTGAACACGGTGGCCGGCCAGAACATGTATGTGCAGCTGCTTGCCATCGCCGAACCGTTCAAGAAGGCGGCCGATTATGCGGCCGACCTCACCGGCGCCACCGGTGAACTGGCCGAAGTGAGCAAGACGGCCAGCGACATCGCCAGCGAACGCAAGGACATGCAGCAGCAGTTGAACGAACTGACGAAAACAGAAGCGCAGTTGCTGGCTGCCCAGCGCGCCGGCGTCGCCGATGCCAATCGCGGATTGTTCGACCAGATCCAGGCCGTCAAAGCGGTGACCAGCGCGAAGGATGCGCTGGCCGAGGCTTATGAAACCGAATCGGCGGCGGCCAAGTCGGCGCTGGAGAAGTCGAAATCGTGGGTGACGACCTTGAACGGCCTGAATTCCAGCATGGCGCTAGGTGCACAGTCGACGCTGACGCCGGAGCAAAAATATGCCGAAGCGCGGGCGCAGTTCGAGAAAACCCTGGCTGCCGCGAATGCGGGCGATACGACGGCGCAATCGGGGCTGTCTGCCGCCGAACAGGCGTTTCTGACGGCATCGCAAGTGGTCAACGCCTCCGACGCCCGTTATGCGGCCGACTATGCCCGCGTGGTGGAAGCGAACAAGGAAGCGTTGAAATGGGCAGCCGCGCAGGTCGACGTACAGCAGGCCAGCCTGGATGCGCTCAATGCCCAGGTGTCGGGTTTGATCACCATTAACGACAGCGTGCTGACGGTGGCGCAGGCCATCGCCGGTCTGCGGGCGGCGATGGGCGGTGCGGCTGACCTGGGCGTGCAACTTGGTAATCCTCCCGTGGTCGCAGCACTGGCCGCGATGACTTCTCCCGTGATAGCGGCGGTCTTCGACCCCGTGCGCTACTCGTCGGCCGCGAACGTCGGCTCCGACGTACTGGTGGCTGAAATCCGCGGCCTGCGTGAGGACAACCAGGCCATGCGCATGGAGTTGGAAGGCTTGCGTGCCGACCAGCGGGCGCAAACGGGCGCCACCATCCAGGCCACCTTTGAATCGAACGCCAACGCCGCCAGGACGGTGGTCGATGGCGTGGACAAATCGTCCCGGGCATCCGCCTGGGCCAATGCAGTGAAAGGAGAATACGCATGACCGATGCGCAATTTCAGGAATGGCTGCAAAGCCCGTCGGCAATCCGCATGGTGCTGATCGAGGCGCAAGTGAATGTGGGAGGCAGCGAGGTGACGCGGTATATCGCTTCGCGGCCCTATGTCACCGGGCCGCGCGAAGTACCGGCCAATACCGCGTACCGGCCGCTGGCCAAGGGCGGCCTGGCCTTCACGGAACAGGTCAGCCTATCCGGCGAGGCGGGCCTGTCGGGCGGCGATATCGAACTCGATAACGCCGATGGCGCGCTCGATGGCTGGCTGGACGACGTCTGGATGAACCGGCCGGTCAAGGCCTGGGCCGGCGATCCTTCCTGGCTGCGTGCCGACTTCCAGCTGGTCTTCGACGGCATCATCGCCGACGTGGCCAGTGCAGGACGCGAGTCGGTCAACCTGGTCCTGCGCGACAAGTTGCAGCGTTTGAATACGCCGATCTCCGAAGCCAAGCTGGGTGGCACGACGCCGAACAAGGACGCCATCTTGCCGATTCCGTTCGGCGAGTGCCACAACGTGGCGCCCTTGCTGACCAATCCGGTCACTCTGGAATACGGTTTTCTCGGCGCGGTCGAATCGACATTCGAAGTGCGCACCAACGGCAAGCCGATCGCCGTGGCCTTGAATGACCAGGCGGGCCGCTTCAACCTGACCACCGACCCGTTTTCCACCACGATCACGGCCAGCGTGCAGGGCGACAAAGGTGGCGGCTATGCGCCGCGCATCGCGCCGCTGGTGCAGCGCATCGCCACCGCCTACGGCAAGACGGCCGACCGTTTTACGCTGGCGGACCTGGACTTGGAGAACCTGGCCGCCTTCGATGCGGTTCACCCGCAGCCGGTGGGGCTGTACGTTGCGGACCGCACGAACCAGGCGCAGGCCATCCAGCAGCTGGCGGCCAGCGTGGGCGGCCAGGCGATCATGTCGCGCACCGGCCAGCTGCGCCTGGTGCAGATCGCCTTGCCTGCCGCCGGCGTGCCGCTGGCGATCGGACCGGAGCAGATGCGCGAACGCTCGCTGCGTCCCGCGCAGCGCCTGCCGGTGACTGCCGCCGTGAAGATCGGCTTCGACCGGAACTACACGCTGCAGGCTGGCCTGACGACCAGCATTCCGCCCGCGCATGCGGATTTGTACGCCACGGAATGGCTGACGGAGACAGTCGTCGACACGGCGGTGCGTGCGCGCTACCGCCTCTCCGACGATCCGGTGCAGGTCGATACCTGCCTGAAAACGCGGGCCGACGCCCGCGCGGAAGCGCTGCGGCGCCTGGCCCTGAACAAGGTGCCGCGCACCATTTATGAATTCGATGGAGAACCCGAGATGATGATGCTGGAACTGGGACAGCCCGTACAACTGCGCGCTGAACGCTTTGGCTTGCAGGACGGTGTGCCGGGCGTTGTGGTGCTGCTGTCGCGCTTCTGGCTGACGGGCAGAGTGACGGTGGGGGTGCTGGTATGAGCGCGATTGTGGGGGAACGCGACAGGCTGATCATGGATACCGTGCCGCGCTTCGCGCCGGCCAACGACCGCGTGCTGCTGCTGGCTGCTACGGCGCAGGCGTTCAAGGTGGCCGCCACCACGCTTGCCGCGCCGGCAAGCATCGACTTTACGGCAGGCTTGGTGAATATGCAGGGGCAGGTGGCGTTTTCTGCCAGTAACGCCAGCGTGCTGACGCGCGTCGGCAACGTGGCCACGCTGGCGTATGCCGGCATGGTGGGCGACAGCGTGACGGTCACGGCCACGATCGTGGTCGATAGCCTCACTTACACGGCCAGCCAGACAGTCAGCAAGGTTTTTGATGGCCTGACGGGCAATTCTTCGCGCGTCGCCTACAGCAAGACAGGCCTGTTGTCGCTGGGGAGCACGCCGGCGACCATCAGCTCGCAGGGCGATGCATCCTTTCCGCCAATTAACACCTGGGGGGCCGGCACGGTGTGGGAAGGTTCGCCACAGGCATTCGGTGCCGGAGAATCGCTGTACCGGTCCGATGGAATTTTTAATCCGGCCAGTGGCACTACCAAGTGGGCGGCGCCGTATTTGAATGCACTCAAGGTGGGGCAGCTGAGCGCAATCAGTGCCGACCTTGGCAAGGTCACGGCGGGCGACATTTACAGCGCGACAGTGCACGGCGGTACTGGCTATCCCAGCAGTGCCTATGCATGGCCAAGCAACGGCGGTAGCGGTTTCCACTTGAGCGAGAGCGGATTGCTGTTTGGTAATCCTGCACTGGGAAAGTATATGCAGATCGATGCGGCAGGCAATATCTATGCGCCTGGCTTTTCCATCGTCAATGGCCACGCAGTTTTCAGCGGCAATCTGGACAGTGTCAAGGGTACGTTCTCGGGAGAGTTGATAGCGGCAAAGGGCAGCTTTTCTGGTGTCCTCGATGCCGCCAAGGGAAAATTTTCCGGTGAGTTGGACGCTGTGAAAGGTACATTTTCTGGCGACCTTTCATCTGCGCGTGTATCCGTTGGCACTGCCTCCGCTGCAACGGCATTTTTCGAGCCCGGTTACCCATCGATTTCCCTGCAGTCGTCCGCATCCGGGGTATTTGTTGAGACTTCAAGTCTCAATTCCGCAGCTGTATTTACCAATCTGGAAGTACTGTTCAAACACAACGCTCCAGGGTGGCCTGCCGCGCTCCGCATCCGCTCTGGCAGCGTATTTTTTTCAATCGTTTGTACGGCGGTGGTCGACGACCAACTGAGCATTTGGTATCGCATGAATGGCGGGAACTGGCGCTGGTTGAGCGGAGTCCAGGAGCGGCAGGACGGCGATGCCCCTGCCGCAACGGTCTACGGACTTACCTTGAACATCAACGTGGGTGACACCGTCCAGTTCGGAGTTTCCGGCACCAATGCTGACCTTGGCGCAGCGAATATGGGCAAGCTTTATGTTAAACAATGTCAGGCGATTGTGATCGCAAGGAATTTTTAATGGAAACAATCGTAATCAACAGTGATGGCACTCAGACTAACGAACGCACAGGAAAGACGTTGCCACCCCGGCCTGGCGCGCATCACATTTACGACGCTGGTGCCGACTTGTGGATAGACACCAAAACGTTGGAGGGCACCAGGATATCTACCTGGGCACGCATCAAGCTGGCACGCGAGGCAGCCGAGCTTTCTGATTTTACATGCGCCGGATTGCGGTACCAGGCCGACAAGGCACGCATCACAGGTGCAGCGCACATGGCTTTGTTGGCACAAGTGGCAGGCCTGCCATATAGCATTGATTGGACGTTATCCGATAACACGACGGTGGCGCTTGATGCCGCCGGCATGATCGCTGTTGGTGCCGCATTGGTCGCACAGGTCTCGGGTGCGTTCGTTATTGCCCGTGGCTTGCGCGAACTGATTGCAACGGCGGAGACCATCGGACAGCTTGAGGCTATTGTTTGGCCAGTAGAGGTAGTGAAATGAACAATTTGCGCATCATCCACGACAATGTCGGCGACCGCGCGGCCTTGAGCGCATCCAGCCAGGCCGGAACCTTGGGACCCGCCAACTTACAGCGCGAAGACAAGTCCTCGGTGCTCCGTTCAGTTGGCACTCAGTTGAGCATTACGGCGGCCTGGCCAACGCCGGAGATCATCGGCGGCGTGGCCCTGCCATTTTGCAACCTGACGCCGACGGCGGCGATTCGCGTTCGCGGCTACGTCGAGCCAGGGGACGCCGTGCCCGATTTTGATACCGGCACCATGCCGGCGTGCGAGTACGCGCGCCTGGGCATGTGGAACTGGGGGGCGCTGCCGCTGGGGGTCAATGCCTTCAGCTATGGTGGTACAACCTACGGCCGATGCTGGTTTCAAATGCGCAGTGTCAAGAAACTGGTAATCGACCTGGTCGATCTTGACAACCCTGCCGGCTACATCGAGGTTGCGCGCCTGGTGGCCGGCGCCTGGTGGAGTCCCGAGCAGAACGCATCTTACGGCGCCGGCGTCACGCCAGGCGATACCAGCAACCAATACCGCAATGGCGCCGGCGAGCAGAAGGTCGAGCGCGGTGCGTTGTACCGAAAACTGTCGATTTCGCTTGGCCACATGACGCCACTGGACCGGGCCGAGCTGTGGCGCATCGTGCGCGGGAATGGCCTGTCGCACCCGCTACTCGTCAGCCTGTTTCCAGACAGCGAAGACGTCGAGCTCGAGCAGACTCATCAGGTGTATGGGCGTCTGGCCAACCTGGCTGCCATCACCACGCCGTATTACCAAACATATGCCACCACCATTGAAGTCGAGGAGCTGTAATGACTGATGTTTTTAAATATGGCCAACAGGATCTGATCTATCAGCTCAACCAGTTGGCCAAGGCGAAGGATATCGTCGATATCCCGCATAATTCCGCGGTGGCGGCCGCGAGTGCTGCTGCCTCTGCAGCTGCAGCGGCTGCGGCTGCGGAGTCGGACGGCACTGCCGCCACCGCTGCGTCAAAGGCTGCGGCTGCGCTCAAATCGCTCGATGCGCGCTATCTCGGCGCTAAGACGCTGCCGCCGGACGTTGACAATAATGGCGATGCGCTGCTGGCCGGCGCGACCTACTGGGACACCGTGCTGAACAGCGGCTGCCTGCGCGTATTCCAGGCTGGCACCTGGGTAACGATTCCAGCCAACTTGGCGTCGCAGATAAGCAGCACGCCGGCGGGCGGGATCGTTGCGACGGACGTGCAGGCGGCGCTGGCCGAATTGGATGCCAAAAAAGCGGCTCGCGCGATGACGCTGGCTGGCTATGGCATTACTGACGCCCTGCCGGGCTCATATGTGCCGACCTGGGGCAGCATTACTGGTAAACCACAGTTTGCGGCGGTGGCCACGTCAGGCAGCAAGGCCGATGTTGGCCTGGATAGCGTGGACAATACAAGCGACGCGAGTAAGCCAGTCAGCACGGCCACCGCCAGCGCTTTAGCAGGCAAGGCTTCACTTTCAGGCGCTACATTTACAGGGGCTGTCAACGGCATAACAAAGACGATGGTGGGAATGGGCAGCGTGGACAACACCAGCGATACCGCTAAACCTGTGAGTACCCTGCAACAGGCCGCCCTCAACTCCAAGGTGAATATAGCAAATCCGACCACCACTGGCACTTGGTCCCATACCGGCGGGCCGCTATCGTTGAGTTCAGGCGCCTCTGCCTGGGGGGTATTCAGATCTGACATTGTCGGGAACTCCTACATGGCCTTTATAAAAGGGGGCAGCTCATTGCAAATCGGATATCTCGGCTCAGATGGGGGGGCATTGGTAATTGGAGGCACCGGTGAAAATTTTGTGCTCCGCGGCACGAGCCATTTGATTTTAGCATCGGACGGCGGGGTAGTTCGCCCGCGCGTTGACGACGCACACAATCTTGGCTTATCCAATTATCGCTGGAGGAACTCCTATTTTTCGGTCGCTCCAACCATCACATCAGACGCACGTGAAAAAGATATGTTTCGTGCGCTCGAAGCCGTAGAGATTGCTGCGGCCGCCGACATCGCACGGGCGATTAGAGTATATCGCTGGAAAACCGCAATAGCGATAAAGGGTGGCGGCGCCCGCGAACATATCGGGCCGACCGTCCAGGCCGCGATAAAGATCATGGAATCTCACGGCCTCGACCCGTTCAATTACGGATTCATCTGCTACGACTCGTGGAAGGGTGAAACCATCGAGCATGCAGCCATAGAGGCGACAGACGACAGGGAAATGCAGGCAGCATGGACAGAAACGATTCCCGCCAGCGACCGCTACGCATTTCGCTATGACGAGTTGAATCAATTTATCGCGGCAGGATTGGAGGCCCGCCAGACCGTGATCGAAGCCCGGCTCGCTGCTCTAGAAAGCGCAGTTCCGTAATTCCACGTCGTTGACTTACAGAAATTAAGCCGCCTCCGGGCGGCTTTTTCATTTCCAATCGCTTTCACAAATACTGTCTCACCTTCCCTAGAAATGAGACAGCCATGCTTGGACTGTCGGCATCAGATATTCCTCCGCAGCTACAAACTCACACCCACCACCTGAAAGGCAACCATGGCCCTCGAAACCACCGCCGCCGGCGGCGCATTGATCAAACTGTTTGGCGTGCCGGTGCTGGCCGGCGCCGCCGCCACGTCGCTGGGCTTCATGTTCATGTGGCCCCGATCCACCAAGGAGGCATTTATTCGTTTTTGTTCCAGCATCATCATTTCCACCTTTCTCGGCCCCGTATTGGTGGCCGCCGTGCTGTCGTGGTGGCCCAGCCTGTTCGACAGCGCGAAGACCGTGGCGGGTTTGTATGGCGGCGACCCGTCCACGGGGTTTTTGTTCATCGCCGCCCCAGTGATGGTGGCGGCCGGCTTGCCTGCCTGGTGGGTGTTGGGCGCCTGCGTGCGCTGGTTCGACAAGCGTCGCGGCAAGGATATTGGCGAACTGGCAGCCGATGCGGCCGCTGCCGTCAAGGATGTGCGGGGCATGCTGTGACAGGCGCCCAATTGATGCAGATCATGCCGCTGGCCGGTCGCCGCGCTACGCTGTTCCTGGCGCCCTTGAATGCGGCGATGGCCGAGTTCAGCATCGATACGCCGCTGCGTCGGGCGTCGTTCCTGGCGCAGGTGGGTCACGAATCGGGACAGTTGCGCTATGTGCGCGAACTGGCCAGCGGCGCGGCCTATGAAGGACGCGCGGACCTGGGCAATGTGATCGCCGGCGATGGTGTGCGTTTCAAGGGGCGCGGCTTGCTGCAGGTGACGGGGCGCGCCAACTATGCGGCGTGCGGTGTGGCGTTGGGCCTGGATTTGCTGGCGGCGCCGCAACTGCTGGAGCAGACGTTTTTCGCTTGCCGCTCGGCGGGCTGGTTCTGGCAATCGCGCGGCTTGAACCGCCTGGCCGACGCGGATGACCAGGAACGGGTGACGCGCCGAATCAACGGCGGCGTGAATGGTCTGGCTGAGCGTCTGGCCTTGTACCAGGCAGCGCGCAAGGTGCTGGCATGAAGCCGTCGTTGAGCATTGTGGCCATGCTGCTGTTGCTGGGGGCAGCCGTGTTTTGCGCCCAGCGCTGGGGCCGCGAAACGGGCCGTGCCGCGTGCGCGGCGCAAGTGCTTGAGGTGCAAGCCGTGTTGCGTCGCCAGAACCAGGCCCTGAATGCGATGCGGGAGGAGGGTGTGCGCCGGTCGGCGCGGGTAGGGCAGGCGCTGGCCACGGCGCAGGCCGGGCAGGCAGATGCGCAAGCGGCTGCGGCCCGCATCCTGGCGCTGCAGCCCGAAGGCGACGCCTGCCGTGCCGCAGAGGCGCTGATCGCCAGCGAAATGCCATGAGGCCGCCGCGTGAAGGTGCCGGAAGGTATGCAGGCAGCCTCGCCAGCAGGCTAGCTACTTTATTACTGGCGAGCTTGTTGACCGGCTGCGCGGCATGGGCGCCGGCATCGACGCTGGAAGCTTGGCCCGTGAACGCGCCGTGCATCGCCACGCGCCCCGCCGCGCCCGTCTTGCCGGCGGTGCCATCGCACGGTATCTTCGAGCAAGTGCAAGCCTTGCTGGCGCGCGAGCAATTGCGTGCCGCCCATGTACGCCAATTGGAATCGCTGCTCGATGCTTGTGGCGGCGGCTAAGCGGTTAGCAAAGGCTAACAACGCCTGGCAATGCGTAAAATGCCTGGCAACTAACAAAACTGTTTCAGGAGGAAGGAGGGCTTGGCACCGCTGCTGGCTGGCCCAAGAAGCGCAGCTGCACAAGGTGCGGAGCCGCCGAGATAGTGAGCATCGCAGGCCGCAAATCAGGACGCGCAGCAGGTATTGACAGGCATTCCAAGCAGCAGTTCACCAGCGGTCTGCCAGTGCCGCCGCCTTTGCCGCCTTCTGGTGCAGGTGCGCGGGGCGGCATGCGAGAAAACGGTGCATCCACGGTCAAATTGACCAATCCCTGGTGATTTTTGCCACAATTTCTGTATACAATCCACCTGGCACGAAGCATGCATGGCTATCTTGGTCGTCCCATCCAAGGGGCTTCGCATGCATCAGCCGTCACCGTCGTGTTCCTGCCGTCCCGTTTCTGTCTTGCTTTTCCCTTTCACCTGCGCCCATCCGGGCCGCGGTAACCCAGGAAGTGGAGCGTAAATGGCCTCTCCCCGTCTGAAATCCATCCACCGCAGCGTGCCCGGCAGTACGCCTGCCGCGCCATCGCCCGTCGATGAAATCCTGCCAGCTGGCAAACTGTTTACATTGGGCTTGCAGCACGTGCTCGTCATGTATGCGGGTGCCATCGCCGTGCCGCTGATCGTCGGGCGCGCCCTCAAGCTGCCGCCCGAGCAGGTGGCGGCGCTGATCAGTGCCGACCTGTTCTGCTGCGGCCTCGTGACCCTGATCCAGTCCCTGGGAATAGGCAAGCATTTCGGCATCCGCTTGCCCGTCATGATGGGGGTGACCTTTGCCGCCGTCGGTCCCATGCTGGCCATGGCGAACAATCCGGCCCTGGGCATCACCGGCATCTTTGGCGCCGTGATCGGCGCCGGCGTCGTCTCGATGCTGATTGCGCCCTTCATCAGCCGATTGCTGGCCCTGTTTCCGCCCGTGGTCACCGGCAGCATCATCGCCGTGATCGGCGTGTCACTGATGCGCGTGGGCGTGAACTGGGCCATGGGCGGGCCGCCCGCCATGGCGCAAATCGCCGATCCGGCCTTCGTCAAGATGGCCGCTGCCGCCACGGCGGCCGGCTTGCCTGCGCCAGCCGGTCCCGTGCCCATGATCGCCAACCCCGGTTACGGTGCGCTGGACAACATGGGCATCGCCTTCTTCGTGCTGGCCGTCATCTTGTTGGTGGCTAAGTATGGCCGCGGTTTCCTGTCGAATATCGCCGTGTTGATCGGTATCATCGCCGGCACGGCCCTGTCGTTTGCGCTGGGCAAGGCCGATTTCGCCAAGGTGGCCAGCGCCAAGGCTTTTGCCGTCGTCACGCCATTCCAGTTCGGCATGCCGACTTTTGACGTGGTTGCCATCATCACCATGAGCCTGGTGATGATCGTCGTCATGATAGAGTCCCTGGGCATGTTCCTGGCCTTGGGCGACATGACGGGCAAGCGCATCGAGCAGG
This sequence comes from Janthinobacterium sp. HH104, assembly GCF_001758715.1. Lineage (NCBI taxonomy): Bacteria > Pseudomonadati > Pseudomonadota > Betaproteobacteria > Burkholderiales > Oxalobacteraceae > Janthinobacterium > Janthinobacterium sp. HH104. The sequence continues at coordinate 143,343 of NZ_LRIB01000048.1, forward strand.
CAGACATCAGCCGCGGCTTGCGTGTCGATGGCCTGGGCACTTTGATTGGCGGCATCTTCAATACTTTCCCGTACACCTCGTTTTCGCAAAACGTGGGCCTGGTAGGCGTGACGGGCGTGCGCAGCCGCTGGGTGTGCGTGGCGGCTGGCATCATCCTGCTCATCATGGGCGTGATCCCGAAGGTCGCGCAGACGGCCGAAGCCGTGCCGGCGTTCGTGCTGGGCGGGGCAGGGCTGGTAATGTTCGGCATGGTTGCCGCTACCGGCATCCGCATTCTGGCTGGCGTCGACTACAAGAGCAACCGCAACAACCTGTTCATCGTGGCCCTGGCTATCGGTTTCGGCATGCTGCCGTTGGTGGCGGAACAGTACGCGCAGCACATGCCCAAGGCCCTGTCGCCGCTGCTGCACAGCGGCATCCTGCTGGCCGCCATCGTTGCCGTGCTACTCAATCTGTTCTTCAACGGGTTGGCATCGCAGGAAACGGCGCAGGAGCAGGCGCGCGAGAATAGCCATGGCAGCGATTGATACGCCACCCTGTGCCTTGAACGCGGATTAGCCAGGCGGCAGGATCCTCAGCACCACGCAATTGCGCCCCGCATCCTTGGCCTGGTACAGCGCGGCATCGGCCAGGCGCAGCAGGGCGTCCGGATCGGCTGCGCCCGGTGCCGACTGGACCGCGATGCCGACGCTGATCGTCACTTGCTGCGCATCCGCGCTTTCATGGGAGATGCCCAGAGCCTCGATGGCGCGCCGCAGCGCTTCGCCGGTCTGTTGCGCTTCGTCCGCGCCGGTATTTGGCAGCACGATCGAAAATTCTTCGCCGCCGTAGCGCGCCGTCAGGTCGCCCGCGCGCCGCATGCCGGCCGCCAGCGCCTGCGCGACCCGGATCAGGCATGCGTCGCCGGCCTGGTGGCCGTGACGGTCGTTGAAGCGCTTGAAATAGTCGACGTCGAGCATGACGACGGCAAGCGGCTGGCCGACGCGCGTGGCACGCGCACATTCGGCACGCAGCACGTCGTCGAAATGGCGCCGGTTCGCCAGGCCCGTCAGGCCGTCGGTGATGGACAGGGTCGCCAGCTTGCGGTTGGCGTCCTCCAGCTGTTCCGTGCGTTCGGCAACGCGCCGTTCGAGACTGTCATGCAGCCTGGCGCTGGAAATCGAGATCATCGCCTGCGCGCCAAGCATGCGCAGGAACGCTACGCGTTCTTCCGTGAACGAGGCGTCGGCAAGCCTGTTCTCGAAGTACAGGATGCCGCCGATCTGGCCGCCGTGCCGGATCGGCAGGCACATGACAGCGCGCGGCAGGTGCAACTGCACGTACGGGTCGGCGGCAAAGCGCGAAGCGCCCGTGATGCAGTCTTCGATCACCTCGGCACCGGTGCGCACGACGTAGCGCAGCAGCGATAGCGGGAACTGCGGGTCGCTGGCGGCGCTCAGGTCGAGCTGGCGCGATTGCAAAACGGTGACGCCATCGCCATCGATATTGGCCTCCAACTGGTAGCTGCCTTCGGACAGCAGCAGCAGGCGCGCCACCTGCGCACCGGCGTTTTCGCATACGATGGCAATGAGGCGCGTCAGCACCTTGCGCAGGCCCACCTCGTTCGACAGGATCTGCGACGCCTTCAGCAGCGACACGAGGTCGAGCGCGGAACTGCCGTGCGTGTGGGAGACAGAATGCCGCTGCGTGCTGCGGCCTTCCATCCTTGACAGCAGTACGCCGTGGCGCGCATGCAGCTGCGCCACTTTGCCCTGCGCACCCCACTGGCCGTAATGCGCGATGGCGTCCTGGATGAAGACGCCGGCCACGCGCGCATGTCCCTGGTCGAACCAGCATTCGCCGCACAGTTCATTGCCCAGCGCTTGCATGTTGACGTAGCCGGCCAGGCCTGCCGCGTCGATCGCCTGTTGATAATAACGTGTGGCCAGTTGCAGCTCTTCCCGGTAGCGTGCCATCTCGGCCTGCACCAGCAGTTGTTTGGCGTTGCTGTTGTCCGAGCCTTGTTTGGCCCACTTGGCGAGGCTCGCCTGCAGCGTGCCGATCACGGTCAGCATATCGCCCGCATCGGGGCGCGCAGGATCGCGCCGCAAGGCACGGATCAGGATCAGCGCGGCGTAGAAGCTGCACTCGACAACCTTGGCCTGGCCGCGCATGATCTGGGTGACGTTGCCGAGCTGGCCGGCCAGCTGTTCGGCGTCGACGCCGTCGAACAGGTAGGCGTTGCGTATCTTCCCCTGCAAGAAGTAGGCGCGGTACAGGTGCGAGCTGCCATACTGATCGAGGAAGCGCGCCTCGCTGAAGGCCCCATCGTCGTAGCTGTCGTGGCGGGGCAGGAGACCCATCAGGCACTTGATCGGCTGGATCGCGGCGGCGACGCAGCAATCGGCCATCGCCTGCTGGCCGTTGGCGCGCATCAGCGCCAAGTCATGCTCGATGTCGTGCATCAGGTGTGGCAGGTAGTCGCCGAGGATGAGTCGGTCGGTGGCGCGCACGGCCGCCACCACGCCGACCTGCACGAAATCGGCGATTTCCAGCGCCCAGCCAAACGCTTCTTCGTACAGGGCGTCGGAGCTGCGCAGCGGCTGCGTCCAGTGGTTGCTGAGCGCGCCGAACATCAGGCCCGTGAGCGTGCGCGTCTGCAGGTTGGCACGGCGCCTGGCCAGCGCCATCGCCATCGCGCCGAAGGCGTAGCCGCGCGCGATGTCGCCGCTGTACAGCGCCACCATCATCGCGTAGCCGACATAGGCGACGGCGCTGAAATCGCTGTTCCCCCGCTGTATGGACAGCCGCGTCATCGACACCACCATCAGCGCGCTGAGATCCTGCTGGCCGGCGTAATAGCTGGCCATCCACAGGCCCTGCATCATCTGCATCGCGGCCACCGCGTCCGGCTCGCACATCTCATCGGCCGCCAGCAAGGTGTCGGGCGCCTGCGCGCCGGGCTGCCGCCCGATGTCGGCGAGGATATCGGCGAAGCGCGCCTTCATCTGCGTCACATCGTGCGGAATGTCAATGTGCAGCAGCGCCAGGCCGTCGCGCTGGACGGCAATGGCGTCGAGCAGGCGGCCCTGCAATTGATACTGGTGCGCCTGGATGGCAATGCAGCGCACCTGCTGCAAGGGGCTCAGGGTACGGGCGCGCACCTGCGGGTAGATCGCCTCGGCCGCATCGAACTGGCCGCACAAATAGGCCGCTTCGGCCGCGCCCAGCTGCAGGTCGAGCCAGAGGTCGGCGTGGACGCTCCATGCCTGCGCCGGCAGCAGGTCGAGACCGGTGCGCATGTGCTCCAGCGTGGACTGGAATGCGGCGGAGCGCCGTGCCTTGACGCCGGCCTGGAGATTGAGCATCGCCAGCTGCGCGCGCTCGTCCGCATCGTTGATCAGCGCGCGGCCGGCATTGAGCTGCTCGACGATCTCGAACAGTGTCTCGTCCCGACGCTCCGGCGTCGCATGCCGCAGGAGCAGGCGGCCGATGAGAAGATGGTTGGCCGCGCGCGCATCGTCGTCGGCGACCAGGTAGGCGGCCTGCTGCACCCGGTCATGCAGGAAGCGGTAACTGACGCCGCTGTTGGCCGCATCGGTGTCGCCACTCACGTATTTATAGCGTTCGTCGAGCGGCTGGATCAAGCCTGCACTAAGCGCCGGCCACAGGTCTTGCTGCGTTTTCCGGGGCGCGCGGTCCACTGCCAGCGCGAGCGTGTCGAGTGCGAAGCGGTTGCCGCACGAGGCGGCCAGTTGCAGCAGGTGCTGCGTCGCGATGGGCAGGCGGCGGATTTTCTCCAGCAGCACCTCGACCACGTTGTCGGTATATCTGGCCTGTTCTATCGCGGGCAAGTCCCAGTCCCAGCAATCGTCGGTGGCCCGGTAGCGCAGCTGGCCCGTCTCATTGAGCGAAGCGAGAAACTGGTTGAGGAAAAACGGATTGCCGGCCGTCTTGCGGTAGCAAATGCTGGTCAGTGGCGCGCAGTCGGTGGCCGCGACGCGCACGGTGGCCGAGACCATTTGCGCGACCTGCGGCTCGGTCAGTGCGCCCAGTGACAGTGTCGACAGACGTACGTCACGGGCGAGCAGCTTGTCGCGCAGTGCGATGAGTGGATGCGCGGGACTCACCTCGTTGTCGCGGTACGCGCCGATGAACAGCATGCAGCTCTTGTCGCACGAGACCATCAGCAGTTCGATCATCCGCAAGGTGGCCGCATCGGCCCATTGCAGGTCGTCGAGGAACAGCACCAGCGGATGCCCGGCGCAGGCGAATACTTCGACGAAGCGGGGGAAGAGGCGGTCGAGGCGCAGCTGGGCCTGTGCCGGCGCCGACGCGGGCATCGGGTCCGTGGGGCCGACGATCAACGCCAGTTGGGGAATCAGCTCGACCAGCATGCCGATGCCGCTGCCCAGCGCCTGGTGCAGTTTGGCGGACCACTGGCGCAGCGTTTCCTCGGGCTGGCCGAGCAGCTGGCGCACCAGCCCCTGGAAGGCCTGGATCAGCGAGGCATACGGCACGTCGCGCTGTAGCTGGTCAAATTTGCCAGACAGGAAACAGCCGCGCCGGGCGATGATCGGTTTCTGCACTTCGTTGATGACCGCCGACTTGCCGATGCCCGAATGGCCGGCCACCAGCAGCATCTCGCACCTGCCCGTGGCGCTGCGCTCAAACGCCGCCAGCAGCTCGGCGATGGCATCCTCGCGCCCATGCAGCGTTTGCGGCACGAGGAAGCGGCCGTTGTGGTCGGACAGCTTGAGCGACAGCGCCGGCTCTTGCGCGCGGCAGGCTTCGAGGTCGCTGCGCAAGCCCTGCAAGCTCTGGTAGCGCTGGTCGGCATTTTTTTCCAGCAGCCGCTGGATGATCGGCAGCAGCTGGCCAGGCAGGCTTGCCAGCGCCGGGTGCGACCAGTCGGGACTGCGCGCAATGTGGCAGTGCACGAGTTCCATCTCGTCGCCCGTCTCGAACGGCGCCTGGCCGGCCAGCAGTTCGTAGAAGGTGGCGCCCAGCGCATAGAAATCGGCGCGCCAATCGACCCGCCGGTTCATGCGCCCCGTCTGTTCCGGCGCCATGTAGCGCAGTGTGCCTTCCAGCGTTTGCAGATTGACGATGCCGTGGCTTTCGTACGGCAGTTCGCAGGCGATGCCGAAATCGATCAGTTGCAGCCGCCGCCGCTCGCCATTCCACACCAGGTTGGAGGGATTGATGTCCTTGTGGATCACGCCATGCGTATGGACCTCCTCCAGCGCCGCGCATAGTTGCAGCGCGATGTCGAAAAAGTCGTCCAGCGCCAATGCGGGCTGCGACGGCGTCCTGCGCGCCGCCACCTGCGCGCGCAATACGTGGTCGAGCGCCTGGCCGCCAGTATCCTCGAGGACCATCGTCCAGCACCCGCCGTGCAGCTGCAGCGCCAGCGGATGCGCCACGCCAGGATGGCGGCAGCGGCGCGCGATCGCATACTCGCGCTTGAATTGCGCCAGTTGCTGAAAGGAGGGGAACGGCTGATTGGGTTTCTTGACGATCAGCGCGGCACCATCCGCAGCCCTGGCGCGGTAAACCCGTGAGCGGGCACCGCTGTGCAGCTGTTTGATGATCTCGTGATCGAAAAGGGAGCGCATGGGCTGGGCTAGCAGTACACAGACGGTTGCGGGAGCCGGAAGGCGCACATTTCGGAATATTACTTGATTGTAAGTATTATATCAGCAGGGGGCTGTGGGGGAGCCAGCGGGCTGTTCGGGGGTGTTGTAAAAATGCCAGTGGGGCAGGCGAGTGCGGGGGGCGGTAACTCATCGAGATGAGAGTATGGACCTGCGGCGCATGCCCGTGCCGGATGGAGTATGCGCCGCAGTCTTATTTGTACCTTCAGGATCAATTTTTGAGCTATGAAACTCCCAGCGACGGGTCGCTCACGGAATCCTTGCCATTCTCGATTCGCCCTGCGACACGGCGCCGGAAAGTCTTCTGAGTACTGCAGGTAACCGAGAAGTCATACCAGTTGCCGCTGTCGGCCAACGACCAGTTAAGCGTTCTCACCTCGCCGGCGGGTACCTCTACCATCCAGGGACCGTCGCTTCGATATGCTTCTGCCGCTACTATAAATGAGCAGCGCGCGCTGCTTTTGTTGTGCAGTTTGAGCGCGAGTTCAGTAGGGCTGCACGTCATATAGCAGGCCTGAATTTCCGGGCCTCTCGGATCGCCCTGTTCCTTGAGGTCGCCAATAAAGTGGCGGTGGAAGCCGTTGGGGCCGAGCACCCACAGGCGGTACGCTCCCCCATCGGACGCAACTTCCCAACTTCCCTCCAGCGTCTTTCCGGCCTCTACGACATAGCGCCGCGGGATCCGGTCGAGATGCAGCTCGTCATACACATGGAACACCGCGCCGGCCTGGTTGCCGCTGTCATTGGCAAACACCAGCGTCACTTTTTTTGCGCCGGAGTCGGCGCGGGCCGTCACATGCAGTACATACGGCAGGGCACGCGATGGACGGGTACCACCAGCCTGTGGCGGTAACCTCGATGTTGTAGACGCCAATGGTCTCGCAAGCGTGCGGGCAGTGCTCTGGCTTAGTGCCAGCGCGTCGACATCCGCTTTGCTGCCATGCCCGGTGAGCGTTGGCAACGCCCCCGCATTCGGGTTGACAAAATTAAAGCAGGAGGTCAGGTCACCACAGACGGCACGCCGGTAAGCGCTGATCTGTGGCTCGAGGACGCCGAACCGCTTCTCGAGAAATTGCAGCACGGAGGTATGGTCGAAGACCTGCGAGTTGACCCAGCCGCCACGGCTCCACGGCGAAACGACCCACATCGGCACACGCAGTCCTGGCCCATATGGCCGGCCATCAATGCCCGGTTGAAGATTGGTTGCCGGCTTGTGGTTGTGATACTCTGCCGCGATGTCGGCCTTGCTGAGCGTGGTGGCACCTGCGACGCTGCCGTCAGGATTGACCGATGGTGCGCACGGCGGTGGCAGGTGGTCGAAGAAACCGTCGTTCTCGTCGAAATTGATCAGCAGAACGGTCTTGCTCCATACATCCGGATTCGCCGTGAGCGCATCGAGTACCTGTTGGACATACCAGCCGCCCTGGGCAGGACTGGAACACTCAGGATGCTCGCTGTAGGCCGAAGGTGCAATGATCCATGAAACGGCTGGCAGCTTGCCTTTGTTGATGTCTTCGCGGAAGGTTTCCAGAAAGCCATGGGGCATGGTGTTGTGGAATCCCTTCGCCAACGGGCTGAGGGCGTCGTCGATGCTGGATTCATAGAATGGACCTGCGCGGGTGACATCCTGGGTGATGTCGACTGCGGAAACATGGAGTGGACGGCGACTGGCGGGCAGTTTTTCAATTTCAGCGCGCCAGTGGCGAAAACTCATCATCTCATTGCAACCAAAGTTGTCGATCAGACTCTGGTAGACCTTCCAACGGACCCCGGCCTTTTCCAGGCGGTCTGCATAGGTGGTCCAAGTCCATCCTTCGCTCGAAGGCCCGATGTCATTGCCTCCGTTGTACTGGTTGTTGAGTACAGCGATCTCCACTTTTTTGCCATCGATGGGGCTCCGGCCGTTGGGGCCGTTTGTGCCCGTAAAATAGAATAGCCGGTTTGCAATTGTCCCCGTGTGCATGCCACAGTGATAATGGTCACAGACGGTAAAGGCATCGGCTAGCGCGCGTTGAAAAGGCACTTCCGCTGTATCGAAATATCCCATGGACAAGGGGCCCTTGGCGTCTGGCCAACGATTCATCCGGCCGTGGTCCCACGCCGCCTGCGAGTCGGCCCATGTGTGTGGTGTGCTGCCGGCGCGTTGCGCATTGCCCTTTGTTTCATCAAGGCGGAAGGGAATATACGTTCCGGCAGGTTTTGCCTGAGTATAGGTCTGGTACATGATGTTGTACCCGTTCGGCGATGGTGCTGCGAACCGGTCACCGTATCCCCGAACGCCCTTGAAGGTTCCGAAGTGGCTGTCGAATGAGCGGTTTTCCAACATGATCATAACGACATGTTGAACATCCTTGATCGTCCCGGTGACGTTGTTGGCTTCGATCGCCAGGGCACGACGGATTGCCGGTGGGAATGCGGACAATGCGGCAATAGACGCCATCGTACCGAACGAATTACGCAGGAACGTGCGTTTGGAATTGTTTGTGGACATGGTGGAGTGGCTGCAGGGCGCGATGTTTGGTGGATAGATGATCAGGTGGCAAAGGTTGCTTGGCGAAGCTGACGCGGGCTGGCACGTCTATCCTGGATGCCAATCGGACGATTCGCGTTCATGGCGTCAGGGAGAGGGGGCGCACTGCGATTTCTCGCATGTTGACGGAGTCGTGCCCGGAACCAGGATCGGAGCCGGGGTCGACGCCGAAGTTCCGCCTCCGCCGCCACAGGCTGCGAGTGCGCATAGCAGTGACAATGGCAATACGCGCTGGAAGCGGTCGCGCGAAAGGCGCAAGGTTGCAAAAGTTTTTTTCATTTGAGTACGCAAAAAGTTGATTGCAAACGCAACGACCTGCCTGGGTGCATCGTGTGATTACCCAGTCTTGGCCACTGTCGCAGGTTTGTTCATGGGTATTTGCTTTGCACCGCAATACCGTTAGCCAGGGAAATGCTGATCAATTCCCTTTCCAGGCGAGGTTGACGTGCCAAATGGTCGAACGGCGAGTCATTCGCCGGGGCAGCTTTTTTTGGGCGGCGTATTCAAGGTCGGAAAAGCTTTTTTGCATGATCAATGGCGGCCTATTGTGATATCGATATTGTCTCAGATCAATGCGTCGTAGGGAATGGCGGCCGGTGAAATAATCAGTGCTTCCTTAAGAAAACTGAATGAAATCTCTAAATTTCATCCAGGAAGATGAGTGGGTGGACCCGCAGGAAAAATGCCTGGCATATGGTAATGAGAATGACGTTTGTTGCGATGTGCAATCAATCGAAATAGAAGCACCGACTCGCCATGCATATAATTACTGCGTTCTGCATTGAAGTCTATTCTTGTGGCAATCCACAATGTTGATGTAAAGCAGCTCTTTAGCATGGAAACCATCCTGGCGCCTCATGCCACTTGACCACTGCGAAGCACCGAAAGTGGATGAAAAATGACCTGATCCTTCATTTTCCTCCACACTTGCGGACCGGTTTGCCGCGTTTGGCAAGGTTTTGCGTCGGTTAATAAGTGGTACTGATTATCGTTTATCCGGATCAATTCGAGTATTCGTTTCCGCAGCATGGCCATGGATAATTTGGCGCAATATGTTCTGTTGAAAACTTAATATTGAAAATCCCTTTGATTTTCTCCAAAGAAGTGGAGTGCGTTATCACGATTGCGCTCTTTGCTTCAAGAAGATCGGATCAATTTAGCATATGGGTATAGCTTAAATTTCAATAATGCATAATTTGCATTATTGATAATGAATTCTATCTGGCATAGAACGCTTGTCAAAACCTCCTGCGCGTCGTAATTTATGGCCTGAGATGCTTGTAGCTCCGGCGGCCCCGTACTTCGTAGAGTTGCGCTTCTGGACCACAACTTCCTTCCGTCCGAGGCGGTTTTGATAAGAGTTGTTAGCCGCTGGCTTTTGCCGGTTTACTCTCGATTAAGAGAAATGCCAGGGCGTAAAAAAAGCCACTAACCCCTTGGGAGTTAATGGCTTTTCTGACGTTTCCAAATTCTGTGCGCTGGTGCCCGGAGCCGGAAACTCAACCTGTTGAATAATGCGGCTTTCCGGGGTGTTGGCGTAATTTTGGCGTAAACGAAATTAATTCTTTTCTCGGTACGATTCGGCCCAGGCGATCACGTCCTTTGCATTATACAGGGGCTGCGCATGCCCCTTCGACGTTGGCAGCCGGATGGCTTTGGGAAAGCTTGGCAGGCACGCCATGCGTTCCCGCACGGTTCCCGGTTCGCGCTTCAAGTAGTACGCGATGGTGGCGATGTCCCACAGGTCAATCGCCAGCGGAATGGCGGGGCGCTGCAATTTATCGATGGCCACAGCCAGTTTGGCGACGAATTCGGTTTCGTTCATGTTCATTGAATGCTCCTGGCTGCCGTACTGGCGGTAATAGTGGTGGGTGTTTTCGGCAATGTTTCCGCCAGATGTTGTTCTTTTGCAACGATGGCGACCAGTGCATGCTCAGTTTTTAAACCGCGCAGGATTTCGGCATAGGTCCGAAATGCATGGCCGCCCTCGCTTGGCGTGCGCGCGTCGCTAAATTCCTCTGCCATCAGAATTGCGCCATCGAGTACCGACTCATGCCGCGCGGCCAGGGCCATGTATCGCTGATCCGCATATCTAGCTATCGCCGACGCGAATGCTTCGGCTTCGGTGTGTTGCGGCACTTCGGCGCCGGGCTGGCGGTAGTCGCGCAGCCGGCAGAATTCCTTGTATTGATCCATTTTCGTAATCTCCTTCTAGTCCGTACATCCACAGTCAGTTAAAGCGTCGTCGAACGGGAACAGCTCCCCGTGATTCATCGCCATGTCATACATCGCCTGATAGCTGGGCCTGTCCTTGCGGAACCAGCCGCCAGCACCCGATCCGGCCGTCTGGGCGTTCTTTTCCTGCTGTATCCACCACAGCGCGCGGCTTGGCTTTTCGCGGATCAGGGATAACACCTGGTTGCCGCCTTTCAGGAAGCACAGGTCGCAGTTGCCGTGCATCGTCTTGCCGCTCATATTCGGCAAGCCCAGGTCAAAATCTTGTTTTGCCCAAAACGCGCTGACATCGGCCACGGTCAGGCCGACCGCCGCCAGCGGCGCTTCTTTCACTTCGTGCTTGCCGTAGTCCTGATTCGCCAGCCGCGCCACGCGCATGGGCTCGTCGGCGCGCATGCCGATAAACGTGGTCCACTCGACCAGGCCTATCGACTTCAAATAGCGCTGCATCGGCCGCACCTTGAGTTCTGCCGTGCAAAAGCGCGCCACAGGATTCGGGAGGAATTTCTTTTCGTCGTGCAGATCGGCGAACGGCTCGCCGCGGCGGCTGGCCGTGGTGAAGTCCACGATGGTAAATTCCTTGCCGCGCGCTTCGTTGCGAGGACGGTTTTCTATCCAGACGATGGGAACGCCCCAGCGCTCGCCGCAGTCGCGCACAAATTCAAGGGTCGCTTCCTCTTCCTTGCCGGTGTTGGCGAAGCAAACCACCACGTTAGCCGGCAGCGTGCCGCCGTAGGCCTGAATCGTCATCCACAGCATCATGCCGCTGGTGCGGCCGCCGCTGAACGAAATGACGCCCGGGCCGTCGAACAGGAATGGGCTGTTCATGCGGGCACCATGCAGCGTCGCGCCAGGGAGACCAGCCAATGCGCCAGCTCGGGCGGCGTGTGTTCGCGTTCTGCCTTGCCACATTCCGGCCGCCAGCCCGGATCGCCTTTCCGGCGCCGCTCGCCGGCGCGGTTGCGGCCGGATGGGGCGATCACATGCGAGGCGTCGCCCAGGACGATGGGCATGGCCGGTATTTGAGCTGGCGCACAGCCGACGATGTACAGCAAGGTGGCCTTTTCCGCGCGGTGACCAAATGAGCTTTGGAAAATCGGCAACGTCCAGCCGCCAAATTTGTCCCGCTCGCCGATCGCTGGCAGGTTGCAGTGTGGCCAGAGGGTCGAGCGCTTCGGGTGCTCGAGCACGCCGCCGAACTTGCGGACTTGGGCGACGGCCCACACCGCGAGTTCCTTTTCGTCCGGGCGCGGCTTGGCCAGGTGGCGCAGCGTTCCCCACGAGCGGCACGGCGGATGCGCCACCACGGGCACGCCACCTGGCCAGGCGCGGGCGTCGCGCTCCGCATCCCAAGCATCAACCGCCGGCATGGTCTTGTAGATGGAATTGGCGCGCACGAACAAGGCCGCCACGGCAGGTAATGACCGTTCCGCTGTCATGCTGGACACCCGACAGGAGCGACAGTCTTCTTGACCGCCTCGATGGCGCCCAGCGGCACGGCCCGGAACATGCCCGGCCACTGGTGATCCAGCTCCACCCACGCATGCAGCTCCCCATTGCCCACGTCGCGGCGCAGGTCGTTGACGGTGCCGGCCTGGTAGCCTTCGTCGGTATCGAATGTCACGCGGTCGCCCAGGGCGATTTGCCGCGGTGAATCGGTCAGGGTGGTCAGCATTGCGATGCTCCTTTCAGTTTGGCGGTAACGCCGCATACGCCGTAGCGGTCGATGGCGGCGTCGATCACGTCGCCGCTGGAAGCGGCAACCTCAAAAAATTCAAAGCGTTCGGTTTGCGTGCGAACGATCACGGCAT